>JANMGH010000051.1:0-76330 GCA_031374515.1 Pirellula sp.
GCGACTTGAACGAGCAGCATACGAAGTTGATAGAGCTGCGAGGCAATACCACGCGGTCGAACCCGAGAATCGGTTGGTCGCACGAAATTTAGAGCTTGTTTGGGAAGAAAAACTTCGTGCCCACCGTGAACTTAATGAGCAGCACGAAAGAATTCAGCGTGAACAACCAAGGGATCTAACCGTTGAAGATCGCGATCAGATTCACCGCCTGTCCAAAGACATCCCAGCTATCTGGAATGCACCAACAACGACGGACGCGGATCGAAAGGCGATTCTTCGTGAAATCGTTAACCATGTTGAAGTCAACGTTGAGGGGAAAAGCGAATGGGTTGAAGCCTGGATTCATTGGGCAGGTGGCAACAAAACCTACACACGCTTTCAACGACCCGTCGCCGGTCACTCGCAACTCAGTAAAGGCCAACAGATTATCGACCGTATAAGTGAATTGCTGGGAACCTTGATGTCAGTTCCAAAGATAGCAGAGCAACTCAACACCGAGGGTTTCAAAACGCCGCGCAGGAAATCATTCGATGCATCCAGGGTAACCAAGATTATGATTCGCAATGGGCTGCACTCAAAGCGACGAAATCAGAATCGTGTTACCGAACTTGGAAAGGATGAATGGTTTATTGCCGACTTGATGAAAGAAACCAAATGTAGCTACGAGAAGCTTCGCCGTTTGATCCTTGCCAATGTTCTAACCGGCAAAAAGGACAAGCAAGGGCGATGGACCGTTAAGGCTGACGAACTGACACTAAAAGCTTTAGCAACGAAGGCAATAAGACAGCCAAAACCATTTGATGTTAAGCAATAGTTCCCTCCTTTAGCCGCTAATCGCTCGTAGTTATCTGCAGCTTGATGCTCCCGTTCTCAAGTTGCTGCTCGGTCACTGCGTACCCGCTGCGGCGAGCTTCCGATTTAGCTTTTTCTACCGCGTAGATCTGCTTAAGTCGATCTAGTTTACACTGTTCTCCCCAATGACCACTGTAGTTGTCGTAGTGAAGCTGGCCCGTCTCAGTTTGACAAACAACAGGATATCGCCATCCCGGGAGTTCGACCGCAAGTCCGGTTGCCTCGGCGTTAAACAACTTCACCGTACGGTGGGCCGGTGCAGGAAGCCCAAGTCGATCACAAGCTTTAGCGACAATGCGAGGATCGCGAATCTCAGTTTGAATTTGGACGATATGTGACATTTAAAACAGTTCTCCAGATTTAGTTGCAAAAACAAAATAGGGCATCGGCAGAATGACGATGCATAGTAACGTCAGCCGATTCCATCACACAAAACCATCGAAAGGGTGCACTGTGGGCGCTACGAGTTTTCAACGGCATAGGCTTGCAAGAACTCATCGAGTCTTCGCGGTTCGCCCCACCGCCCCTCATAAGTGTCCGCATCGATACTTCCGGTGCTGGTGTTGCACACGATCGGATAGATCCAATCGGTAAGCCTCACTACCCAACCAGTCTTCTCGGTGACAAACAACTTAGCCGGCCCATAAACTGGAGCCGGCAGTTTCAATCGCAAGCATGCCGACTGAATCGCCAGCGGGTCTCGAACCTGTGTACGGACCGTCACGACATGTGACATAACATCCTCCAATAGATAGAAGTGAAAACGGTAGAACGGCCCGCAGAGTTGCGATAGCCGTCCAACGGGTATTGGCGATAGACGCCAATAGAAATGGGTCCCCATCACTTCATATGACGCATTTCTGGCTTGGATTTAGTTGCTTCAACGGGTCACGAAAAAGCTTGGTTTCGCATCGAACACAAATCGCTCCTTGCTTGCTTGTGGCGCGGAGCTAGCCCAGGTGAGGCTGTTCAGGTTCATCTTGTCCTCGCAAACGTCTGTGTCAGTATGCAGGGCCATAACGTTTTTCTTTTTTCAACGGCGTCCGCATACACTTCGCCGGCTCGCTTCTTTTGCGTGGCAGCGGGGCGATTTCGATTCCGATGCCGGCGATCGAATGCAAGCATCTAAGGTGTTGGAATTTGGTTTGGCACTGAGCTCAAGTTGGATGCCACGATTGCTCTATGGCTGCGCAGCATCTCGTACAGATCACCTACAGACAGCGCGGATTCCTTTGCCATTTCCTCCAGTTCCATACGTTCCTTCTTGGTGCATCGTACGTCGATTGTGCGCAGAAGACTACATTGGGCCACAAGAAGCATGAACTGCAAATGCTCGACAATTCGCTTTTCGAGTGGACCGTCGTAGGATGACTTCAAATCCATTAGCGACTTATTCATGCTTGTTGTTAGGTGCATTTCGATAACAGGGTCACAGCGGCTCACCAAGCGATTGAACTTCCGTTGGGCCATATCCAGAAAATAGCCACTGATTGGCCGTGGGGCAACGTCTGCTTTCATGAGAGCGTCCAGTTCTTGGGTCGCGTCTGGCTCGTTTTGGCGTGCACGCTCAAGTAGGCCAATCATCTGTTCCTTGGTTGGGGCTGTATTTTCCGTAGTTGTTCGTACTGGATCCATGCGCACTATCTTTCCTCTTTGGTTAATCGTAAATCCTCTGTTCATTAGCTCCTGCCGATATTCAGACTTCAAATGCGAAATCGACATGGAAATTACCGCACGAAACTCGGCGTAGCCTTTGGCGTCTTCAAGCTGTTTTTTGTTGTAGTATGCCTCGGCCGCTTCGTCGTATCTGCGTTGTCGTAGCTCAAGCAGCTTGAACGGATCCATTGTCTTTCGCTTTATGGGCTGTTTGGCTATGGCTGGGTTCAAAGGGTATTGAGATGTTTGTGTTGTCATAATGGTGGTGTGGATCTTCCTGCAGCAAGCTGCATTTGTGATGAGATGGTCACGTAACGCCAGGCAAAGGTTAGGCATCAACGTCTTCGATCGATGAATCCGCTTCTCTGAGTCCTTGCATCAGATTGTCGTTTGACCAACTTCGAAGCCAGGGAGCGTGCTCCACGACTCGATAAGAGGACACTGCTACTTTATTGCAGAGATAGTTTTCTGTTAACCTCCTGCCCTGTGCTTCGGTCAAAAACCTTGGCAGCAAATGTTGGTCGAAACAAATTTCCATGACCTCGCGTCGCAATCCGAATTCTGTGGTTAGGTCGTGGGCCTCTCCAAAGTGTTGGTATGCGTCGACAGATGTTGAAACGACGGTAGAGCTATTGCTAAAACACCATTGAAGGAGAAATCTCTCGAGCGACGCGTGAAGTTCCGAGCCCTCCATTTCAGCTGCGGACTTGCGGGGTGTAGTATCGTAATGCAGACGTTGCATGAATCGACTCCTGCAAGTGGCATCGCGCACGTCAAGCCCTCGTGCATCTTGTGCTTGGTCGATACGCATCGCTGTTTCGATGTCGCTGTACTCTGTCTGCGCCGCTGGTTTATCAGACGGAACGGATGTGGACGAGTTCTGCTGTAGGAATCGGACAAGTCTCATCACCGCCCGCCCCTCAACATCTTCGAGATGTCCAAGTGGCAATGTTGGATGAGATTCTTGCTGTCTGACAATCTCCATGGCCCGGCGAGACCTCCAACGTGGATTGTAGGCCAGGTTTCCGGTTTCGAATTGTGGATGAAAATTTGTTCTTTTTGTCGTGCTCAGGGCCATAGGATGGGTAGTAGAGTGAAGGAACTGGAAATTCAGAAGAAATCGCTAACGCTGCGGGATCTTTTCGAGTTCGTCGAACATCGCGTTCATCCGTAGAGACGTCTTTGCTTCGACGACTAGCTTGCTGATCAAGTCGTAGGCCTCTTTGGTCATCTCTGGTGGCTCACCCGTGGAACGTATGATGTCGCTCACCTCTTCCAAGGATGCCCTGTCGAGGTAGCGGTCGCTAAATGCAAACGACTGTACGAACTCATGATCGTTCGTGGGTCTTTCACCGCATTCAGGGCATGGATAGAAAGCACCATACTTCAGGCTTCCACAACTAGTACACGCAGCCACGGTTATCATTTGACACCCACTCTCCATAACGGCTTGCTAATGAAACAGAGCACCTCCGTGCTCGCGATACTCTATTCTACCACAGTAGATTCGATGCTCTTGGTAATGCCGCTTGTTCTTGCCGTAGTCATCGGGTAGTATGCGGTACTAATATACCGGCGCGCTTGTTCGCTGCTCAAATCACCATCGAGCAGCGGTTTTCGTCTAGCTGTCTTTCTATGTCGCCAACGACAGATGCTCGATTGGCTTTCTGTTTTCTCGTATGAGTTGGCTCGAGCATTGGCAGCTCTGTAGGTTGCTTGGACCAGTTGGAGCTGGCAAGCAACTTTAACTCATAGAACATCTTTAGAAGGCTCTCCAGCTTAGATTCTGCCTTTTTGGCACGCTTCTCGAAAGAGTCTCGCTCTCGCATGGATCTTCTATCATCGATCAGCATTAGGCGGTTGTACTGAGCGGCAATGACGCACACCTGTATGTGCTCGATGAGCATCTCCTCCATCGGACTGTTGGCGGCCTTGGACAGCAGGTCTAGCTTCAGCTGCATGCTTTCTTCGAGGAACAGCCTCGATACGGGATCGTTCGCTGCGATGCAGTGGAGCAATTCATTCTTGGCGAGAGAAGCCATATCGAGATTTGCGAGCCAAGTGTATGGATCGGTTTTTACGAGTTGCCTGAGCTCGTCGCTGGCCGCTTTGTCGCTCAGCTTGATGCGGTCGAGCAACTTGTACATGTCGTCCTCCGTCATCTTTGGTATGGCTGCTGCTGGTTTTTGGGTTGTCGGTGTAACCATTCGTACTAGTACTCCTTCTGTGGTACGTGTAATTCCATGTGCATGTAGGTGGTCTTCGAAGTCATGGCTCAAGCGGCGTGCAGCCAATCGCCAGACCAAAGAAAAGAGTTTGTAGGCGCGACTCTCAGCAGCGACATTCTCGGTGTAGTCCGCTTTGCAGGCATTTTCCAAACGCTCGAGGCGAGCATGAAATCGAACGTGTGGATCGGTCGCTCTGCCGATGCCGTATTGCTTCTTGCCGAAGCGGTGCTTTACATACTTGCCCATAGCGGGTGGATTGCTCCCTGCGAAAAATTGAGTTCCCAATTCGTTTTTTCATTTATGGCTTGATTCATGCTCTTATCAATGACTTTTTGGTGTTTGGTGCTTTCCGAGGCTCCACAAAATCGAAATCCACTGCCTCGACGGGCGTTGGGACGGTGTTTTGGAAGAGTTGATCCAACACGGAGCGCTTGAAAGCAACGTTGCAATCGCTGTCGAGGTACGAACTCGATTGTCTTAATCGCTCTGCCAACAGGTGGCTGCCGCTAATCTCGGTGATGCTGGTCGGCCGAGGAAGCATGTAGCGCTCAAAACGGAGCTCCAGGGCTTCTCTGTTCCGGCCAACTTTGGTGTTGAAGTCATGTTGCTCGCCGTAATGGGTAAACAGCTCGACAAGCCTGTCGATAAGGACAGGTCCATACGCGTTCGCCATTCTGTAGCTGAAGAACTCTAGATGGTCGGATTTTATTGCCCGGTCAATTGCCGGCGAAATCGGAGCTGCATGCGCCGATCCGGGGCGTGGCAAGTTGATGAGGTAGGCTTGCTTCTGGTGGAAGACATCAAAGAAGTAGCAGCAATATGTGCGGACAACCATCCCGTCGAGATTCATAGTCTTTGCAATGCCATGCAACGGCTCACCAGCCAATATTCGGAGCCGGAGCTCCAATCGCTTGGGGGAGGCTTGGCTCTCTATCGCTCTAGCCAAATCAATGTCGATATACTTCTGCAGCATCGCACCCTGTCGTCGCTCCTGGACGAATCCCCTGCGTCGTGCTTTGAGGTAGAGTAGATAGCGATAAACGGCCGCCCCTTCGATCCATTTTGATACTTGATAGCGAACCAACCTACCGTTGGGGCCAATACACTGCCTGTACAGCTCGGTAGCCCTGCGTACACGCCAGGAGGGATCGCCCCTGTGCATCACCTTTTCGAGGTTCGGCTGAAAGGTTTTGATTCTGGGCATTGGATCTCGGTGTTCATAGGGTGCTTGTACGGGCCGCACTGTGCAGCCCAAATCGTTCACAGAATCCAGTTTAGCATCGGCAAGCAGAGGCTTTAGCGTTCCTGCGCACGACGTGTCGAGCAATAGTGATGACAATGCGTTGAACAGGCATTCAGCGAGGCTACCTTCGGAAGCCACGTGCCATTCAAACACCCAGAGGCGCCAACAACAGCGAGCCTCCGCCGGGGCACCAAAGTAATCGGCAAGAGAATGATACTTGTGATGTCGGCGGCTCGACGATGCGAAGCAATATCATCTGTATAGTCACACATGTTGCGAGGGCCTTAGTCCGCAAAACCAGGATAAGGGTAGGACGGCTTTTGCAAGTCAAGTATGGGCATACCAAAGAGAGCGGGCCTGCAGCAACATAGCGCCACAAGATTTTTCTCCCGAGCGTGGATCGGATCAAGACTTGTCCTTTAAGAAGCCCCTTGCTCTGCGGAATCGCCGGCGACAAAATGGAGCAAGTGTTTTGTACCACCAAGCAAACCGAGCCCAAGAACACAACGGCTTGCTTTTAGAAGGTCGAAACAATATGCGGCCCTAACCCATGGCCCCATTTATAGCCACTTAGACGGGGACGCGACCATGCTTCATCGCAATGTCTTCGAGAGTGCAAATCGTCTTGCCATGGACAGATGGAACCAAGTCTAGCATGCAAAACTTGACAGCCACACGGACACCGAGGGGCAGGTCGAGAGCACGGTGGCACGCATCCCTTTCAGGATCGCTGCTGCTCCAAACGTTGAGCCATAGCGAGCCATTGTTGTAGGAAAGTGCGGCGATCTCGTCCTCGGCGAGGAACCCAGGTTCAATGGCGTTGAGCTTATTTCGGTCGATCTCCGTTGCCACACCGTCACTAGAGCATTCGCTTAGAAACGTACCTAGGGCGGATATCCAGGCGTCAATTGAATCGCTCTCTTTTTGCATAGCTACCTTGTTCGACTTCGATCGTGTTTTAGTCGTCGTGACCATTATTTATCGATTTCTCCGTATGCTAAGAAGCAGGACCCTTGGTGCGATGTGCGCGCAAGGTTAGTGATCCCGCTTCCATGTTTCTATTATAGCGTCTAAGAACAACTGCAAAAAATAAGTCGTTGGAGCTACTCACTAGGGTATGTTAGTAATGATGGTATCAGCATCGATACCAGCAATGCACTACCGAGGTGCGGGACCGTCCGTATTTCACAATGGCTGTCGGCTGCAACAAAATCTGGAGCTTGCTAAAAGGAGTGCGGTCCGCATCGTGTCGTTTCAAGATGGCGCTAGCGATGTCATAAACAATTCCGGAAGTCCTGGTGCCAAAGCGGTACAAAAGTACCACAAGGGCTTGGCGTTGTAAAAGAGCTCTGTCGCTACCAGGAGCGTATCCTCGCTCACACTCTCTACGCACAAAAATCACATGAAGCGGGTGATGGGTAGGCGTCAAGGACGAAGAGTGCGACGATTCGGAGCTAAGATGGAGCCGGAAGGCGTGCGTATACAAATCAGCAAAGCAAAATCTATCCTGTTTTTTCAGCATTTGATCTAAGACATGGGGTATAGATTGTGTTTGAAAGACAGGCAGTGGGTTTGATTGGTTTGGGGTGGGTTTGGAATTGGTTTGATTGGCGATCGCAATAATTCTGTTTTTCCAAAAACACATGGAAAAAGTAGTTGTTTTCTGGCTAGGGTGGGTTTCATGGGTTTGATTTGTTTTCTAGAAGTAGTTTATTCTCTCTTTTCCTAAGCGTATTGGTCGTAGATAGAAAGGTAGTTGTAGAGCCTTGGGCAATAGTCCGATCAAACCCATGAAACCCATGCCTTACTTCTTTACCCTTGAAACTACTACCAATTCACTGGCTTTTCCATTTGGCCCAAACACAGACACAAACCCATCAAACCAACAATACCTTTTTCTTCGCTTCTTTGCCCTAGAATTTGTGCAGGCGAGCTCATTCGCTTTTCACATCCCCGGTACAGAGCTTCCAAACAAACCCACCAAACCCATGTAACCCATTTCGAACTACATTTCCCAGCTGAAAGAAGCATCCCTATTCCTTGGATCAGGAGCGGATGCACGAGATTTACGGTTGTCATCTCGCTGCCGAGCCTTTGGCCGCCTAAATGCCTACAGAAGTTACTCTGCTCGCGGTGCGTGTTTCAAGGATGTCTTGCCCCGCAACTACACATATACGACCTCGCCATCCTCCAAGAGAACTTCCTCTGGTTTGAAGCCTGGCATTCCACCCGATGCCATCATGCGATTGCTGGCGGTGCAATCCGGACTACCCTCGTCAGCGAGATCCTGCCGCACCACGATGACTCCATAGGACCGCTCTATCAGCTTTGTGTCTATGGGCCCAAGTCGGCTTGGGTTCGAGAATATTTTTGCGTCTAGGTGACTTTTGCGAACTTGTTCAGTGACCTACTCTATCGTCAGCCCTTTGGCGGGGAGGGGCTGAATAGATGGCAGCGATATCGTTCCCGCTTCTTGCATCACGATTGGGAAACCAATAGCAGGATCCTGATCTGGTGAACTGACGACGGTTGATTTTGTGGGTATGTCCGTTGGCGAGTACGGAAGAACCCCTTCAATGTAGGCACCAAGGATGTCCCCTCTGTTTAGCAGGTAACGCGGGAGCAATATGTTCAAGTCCCATAAATCGGAAGTGTATTACCCCACCGGACACTGCGCACTTGTACCTTGGTGTTGACTTGCCCCACAGCTTCCGTTCAAACCTCAGTTCAACCTTTTCAACGAACTGATTCAGCAGCTGCCGCATCTTGTCGTTGCTGTACTTCCCTGCCGTTGCCTTTTCTAGCTGCTTAAACCATGCCAGTGCAGCATCTACCCGCTGGAATACGTCTGCCTTGCTGACTGTCGGCTGTTTCGGCTGGTCGGCTGCCTGGGCTTTCAATGCGGACCGTTGTTGCATCAGCTGCCGTATCTGTGTTTCGACCCTCGGTATCATATCCTTTGATACTTCCACCAGCCTATGTTCTGCCGCTTCAATCTTTGCATCGATTGCATCCAGCAGCAGCTGTGGATTGTGTTTTGGCAATGCCGGCTTTTCCAGTTTCGAAACCATTTCAGACCGAACCCGTTTGATAACGTCAGGACGGAACAGCCTGTTCTTTAGTTCCAGCAGCAACTTTTGAAGCATTTCCGGCTGCCGTACGTTGTACCGTTCGCAGTTCCCCGGCCTGCTCTTGTAGGTGCTGCATGTGTAGTGGGTGCAGTTGTTGTAGGTATCTCCATGCATCGGACTGTTGCAATGGGAACAGCGTAACAAACCAGACAAAACGAACCGACTATTGGCACCAGTTGGGGATGTGTGCCGTTTACGTTCTTTCAGCAGTTGCTAGCATCTGGCCATTCGTTAGCCAATCTGTGAGCAGCCTCAACAGCTCTCCGCTGAGCAACTCGTCCAGCATTCTTCAGAAAGGTCCATTACTTCGGTCTTGTCGGCCACGCGGCGAGAAACCAATTCAAGTTTGGTCAATATTTCTGGCGTGTACACACTTGCAACGGCAAACGCCCTGCTTTCCTCAAGCCATGTTTGTGGGTCCCGCTTCAATCCAGCATCAGCACCAAACGCAACCAATTCGGGATCCTCCCGTATCTCGGCCATCCGTTTGTTGGTCCCATCCAATGTGATGTTGTCGCCTAGCAATTGGTCCCACATAGCATGCAGGTTGCCCCGTTGCTTGGTCAAGATTCGATTGGCACCTCGGTCCCCATCGTCCTCGGTGAAAACACCTTCAGCATATAGGCTTCCTGCATGGCATGGTTAGTGGGAATCGGCGACCAAGTGGGCCATCCAGCACAATGCCAAGGCCTTATCTTCCGCCGGGCTATCGTCCCTCAATTTCACCCGGCACAGTTCGATTGCTTGTGAGATGTGAAGGGCCTGGGTGTCAAGCGTTGCATCGGTCGGCAGTGGTCCCGGTCGATTTGGTGTTTTCACGTCGCCAATGGTCAACGATGAACCAAGTTCATAGTGCCACGTCGATCGATGGTACTTCGGTTGGCGTCTAGCGACATCAGGCCAGTAACCCACGTGCCCCACTCGCCATCGGGTAACCTCGGTTTCGTTCGGCAGTTTCTCAGGGGGTGCGAAGTCATCTTTGTATCTCGGGTGTTTTTCCAGGATAGATAAAAGCTTGGTTTGCTCATCCTTCCCAAGGAGGTCAAAGGCCGTTAGAGCAATAATATGGTGGCCTCCCTCGGACCAAGCTAGGGCTGGAAGTGGATACGACGCGACGATCAATGCAAGGGCAATGCAAGTAGGTTTTTCATGTGGTTCGGGATTGCGTAAATGTAGACTTGTCTCTGCGGAATAAGTAATACTAGAACGGTTCACAACAATAATCATATGTCTTGGAGTGTCGAAGATGGATTACATGGTCAAGATTTTGTGCGATTTGCAAATCCAAACTTTAAGTGTTCTCGAAAACATCAATGATACTTTAGAGGAGTTGTCCAACCGTGCCCTAGAAATGGAGTGGCATCTCCAATCGATCAGGGAAGAGCTTGAACATCGCAACGTCGATGATGGTATTGCCCCTAAACCTCGATCTGAAGCACGTGTTGCGGTACGACCAGAACCGCCAGAGCTCGAGTACCAAATCCTCGCAAGAAAGGATCTTGACCAAAGGAGCTACTGCCGGGTGAAAATAACCAATCAAGTCTCACCTGACAAGAAAAGCCTAAAGAGGATCTCGCAGCAGATCTTCCCAGGCAAAGTTTCTTGGGTCTTCGTAATAGCCAAAGACAACGCAAATCTGCTTGGCTATGTGGAAAATGCATCTGGCATTCGTCCTATCTGGATAGAAGCTACTTCGCAGTTGGGAAGCAACAAAGTCGGCGATCCATGGGCAGAGAATGGTCGCTTTGCTAATCGTGTGTGGCATGATGCCAGTCATAGTTACAGTGTCGAAGCGGTTTTCGAAAGTTGTCTTGGCAGTAGAGTCAAGCTAATCCAGACAAATAACGAACCCCTTGAAGTTGATTACCAAAAGCTCAGCGATACGGATCGCAAATGGATTGACTCCTCGGCGGACTTGTTGCCTTAGGTTGACATTTCCCCGAACGGTATCTGTATGGCAAAACATTGGTCTAACTCGGTTCGTACACTTGAATGCAACGGGGGGCCGCTGCTCGAGGGAATGCGGCTGGGGCGAATGACCTTGTAGCTGTACGTGAGCCAAGCAACTGCTTAAGAGTTCTGCAATTTCGTCTGCAGTTTGGAATTGATCGACAACTCTTTTGGCCATCATCTTCTTGATGATGATGCACAACCAGGCTGGTATGTCTGGATTGATCTCTTGGATCTCGCGATGCTCAAATTCCATGATTCGGCGCAAAACTCCTGGACTCGTCTCTGCTCAGAAGGGAGGGCGGCAGGTGCACTTGGTGTAAGGTACGCTTCCAAAGCTAAACAGGTCGCTACGTTCATCGATAGGTTCTCCGAATGCTTGCTCTGGGGACATGTACTGAGGTGTCCCAGGGTGATAGCCGGGTGATAGCCGGTTTGCGTCAAGCTTGCATCATCGGCTGCGCGTGCCAATCCGAAATCGGTGATCAAGGCTCGTTCAACGATCTCCTCCAGCAATATATTCGAAGGCTTCATGTCGCGGTGCACTAATCCTTGCTTGTTTGCAGCAACTAGCCCGATGCCACTTAATTTCCAATCCTCAGTATCTCGCAGAATTCGAGAGCACCCTCACGATCGATTCTGCTCTGCAGCGAATCGCCTTCGATGTACTTCATCACGAGAAACGGCGTATCGCGATCTGTCTCGGCATTGTAGATCGGGACGACTTGGTCATGAACTACAGCAGCGGGGGCGCGCTTCACGAGCAAACCGTTTTCGGGCTGAAACGATTCCCGCTAAGAAGGGTGCAAGAATCTTGATGGCAACGAGGCGGTTCAGCTCCGTATCAAATCCCTTGCACACGATCCCATGCCACCTTTACCGATAAGTCGTTCTGCATCGTGACGGCCAATTCGGCCGAGCGGCTCCGGGTGCGGAGGGGGAGATTACAATTGACTTGCCATCGAATCTGTCCATGCAACGGTTTCTTCGGCTTGCAAAATGAAATCGCTTTTCGCGAATCGAATCGCTTATCGCTGTCGGGGTATCGCTCAGGAGAGCCTCGCGTGCCTTAGACCATCTTGTTTGCACGCAGCCAACGCATCGAACCGCCGCTGGCAATGCGGACGTTCACCGTAAAATGAAATGAACGCCCGGAAAAGGACAAAAAACCAAATTGTTGGCCTATACTACGTTGCGGACGGACCAACGTTTGACGCTAGAGACATCGTGGCCAACGATTGTCTGCCCTTGAAAGTTACGACCGCGGGCAAGAGAAAGTGCTTTCCCAAAGCGCCGAGAGTTAAATGTATCGCCACAAATTGCGATACATGCATTGGCGAGAATTGGGTAGTCGTACGGTCGCGAGTGCAACGCTTGCTCAATAGTTTGCGTTGTAACGCCAACACCGTTGGGGTCTATCTCCCGAATGCCATTTATCAGCATCGCAACTTGATCTAACGATTCGTCATTTTGGCGGGCAGACGCTCTGGTCTGTAGTGGGTCGGGTTGCCCGGCCCAGACTAACGCACCGCGAATGAATTTGGACCATTCTTCAAATCCGCCCCACTCGCCCCCAGGTTGAACTGGGCAGCCAGCATGGATGTACGCCCGAAGGATTGTGATCGCACTCGTCACCAAAACTGGATGCTCGGTTCGCAGCCAATTTCGCAAGTCTGGCTGTGCAAAACCACTACGAGAACCTGGATCTTGCAAGTTAGTATGCAGCCGGATCGGCAGAACTCGTCGGGCCGTGTCGCCAACAAAGCTAATGTTGTTGCCGGTCGCGCAAAACACGCTGTTGACTGGCAAATCACCGGTGCTTTCTGATAGCCCAAGAATTCGGTCATTCCACGTCCGCGATGTAAGCAAGGCGTCTAAGCTTGCGCCGCCAAGTGGCACGCTCAGATTATCGAAAAGTACAACTCTTGGATTGTTTCGGACAATCGAAGTGATCACTTTTTGCTGCTCCGCATGGTTATGCGGGAATGTTCGTCGCGCTACAACGTTTCCAGTGGCTATTAGGCTAGCGACATCAGCTAGTAATCCTTTCCCGATACCGGGAACGTTCGCCGTTATCGAAAAAAGAGGGACGCATCCGTCAATGCGCTCTCTGCCTACGAGCGTCAAAACCAAAGCCAGAAATGCACTTCGATCTTCCGCACTATAGCATGGAAAATCCCTGAACGCGTAGTCCAAGTTGAAGAGCGACGCTAAAGCGTGGTCCCGTGTCGGATTCTCTGAAACTAATGGGTAGGCTTGCCTAGATTGATAAAATAGGCCGGAAGCACTGTCATAGCCCCTATTTTGCAGAATCGACCCATCTCGTCGAAATGTCGGCGCCTGGGCGATTCCAGCAATTGGCCGTATGCGCCCACCGAACACTCGGCGTTCGCGAATGGCATCGATAAGCCAAGGCGTCGGGCGAGTAGGCTCTAGCGCGCTTCCATCTTTAAGATTTCGTTCCGCCAACGTGTTACATGCACGGGGAATCCTCTCTCGAATGGCACTTTTAGATGCGTCGACTATTTGTAACTGCCCAGCGCTTTGTGATGATTCACTTTCCACAATATGTGACAGCACCCCATTGTGCGAGTACACACGCAGCGACTCGTCGTCACCCTCTCCCCAGCCAAGAGCGCCAAGATGCGTAATCACTTGGTCTGTCGCTTCGGCCTCGTTAAGTCCAAGCACTACATCTGGCAATGTTGGAACGGTCTCTTCGATGGCTTCGACCGCTTTAGACGAATCAGGGGTGGATGTCTGATTCATGGCGTCCAAGATCGCTGGTCGAATTTCTTCAGCCGAAAGCGCTGGACAACGATCATGTATCATCTGAGCTAGCCGATCAATCTCGCCGGCGTCGTTCAAGTTCAACTGGGCGTGAAAAAGCGAATCGCCTCCGAGCCGAACATCGACTAACGAAGGGCCCCCGCCTGTGCGCGATCCCAAGATCTCTAAGACGCCGCTATTTTGGCTATAAGCCATTGAAAGTTCCTTTCAAATGAAGTGAAACAACTTGAAATAAAGAAATTCTGGCCTCGACCGCATCGCGGTCTGCGCCCGACTTCAGCCAGTCTCGAGCGTCCTTGATTCCTTCGGGCGGCGTTACGACACGACAGGGTGCGTAACGAATTGCCGACCTAGCTAACTTCTCTGCTCCCTGCAGGCCGACTTGGCTTTGGTCGTTGTGTGCGATGAAAACAATTTCCAGAGGCGATACCCTGCGGAAGAAGTCGCGTAGTATGCTCTCTGCTTTCCCTACGCTTGGCGTTCCAACTGCATGGAAGCCGAGGTCAAGCATCGCTGTGGTATCTGTAGGGCCTTCGCATACGAGTAGTCGTGGCATTCGTGTTGAGGCGAGAATGTCATCCGCCAAAAACAGCCCATCTTTGGATCCCTTGACGGCGAACTTAGAACCATCAAGGTCGGACCTCAAGCGAACGCCCGTAACGTTGCCATTCGCATGAAGCATGGGCCAAGTTGTTGCTTTGTGGGAGTGGCTGTAACCAACTCCAAGACGATGCAACGATTGCACCGTCACGCAGAGCTGTGAAGCAAAATGCAGCAGCATTGGCGAATCGATCGGCAATCGACAGCTATTTGCGATTTCTCGAAACAGAAGCGGGTTTTGCGATGGTGGTTCGTCGTGGGTCTGCTGTACTCGCTGTTGATTGGCAACGTTTTGTGCTTTCGGATTTGTATTCGCTGTTAGGGTTGAGCTCAGCCAGTGATCAAGCCATTTCAATGCTTCAAGGAATGAGCATTCCAGCCACCATCGGAGAGTGGCAATCCCGTCACCGGGCCGAATTTCCGAGTCGGTGTTAAAACACCAACGGCAATGCACCGCTCCGCGTGACTTAAAATCTGACATCGGCGCAAAACGATCAGTGCCATCACACTTCGGACACGGGCGACCGTGCGTGCCCTTTAGAGCCGCGGCGTATATTCCCGCGTCCGCCAGAATCTTCAGCCATAGTCCATTCGCTCGCTTTTTTAACACTGCGGCGTCAACTGGACGAGAAACGACGATAGGGTGCCTGCGCTTTTGGATGGCAATCGTTGGGGCAGGGAGTGGATGAGCATTGACCAACGGAGCAAGCCAATCAGCCGCCGGTTTGTTGACTCCAACTACGCGGATTTTGATTTTGCTATCCTGCGATGACAAGCATTTGGGAATTTTGGTTGCATCTACGCCGGCGGTAGATTGGGATTCGCGGCTGGATTCTGCAAGTAGTGGTACTTGGTCTTGAAAAGTCATGTAGTAGTGTTCTCCTTTCTGTCGGAGTTGGTGTGGGTTACGGGCTAGTGACTGGAAGACGCATGAGTGGGCCGGTCGTTGGCTTTTTGGTCGCGCACTGGGCAGCGTCTAAGCTAGGCCATGTTGCGTTGGACGACCAAGTCGAATGCATCCTGCAAATGCGGATATCTCGCTAGCAGTGCTTCATCGAGACGCTGGGTAAAGTCGTCCGTGATCATCTCGCTGATTTCGACGCCTACTGAGGCGGCTAAAAACGACAGCTTCATTTGCTGTTGCATGCGCAGAAACAAGACTGCTTTTGCTTCGAGCACCGTCGCTACGTCGATGCCGTCGAAGGCACCGGGAGCAGCGTCGCAATGTGTGAAATACCAGACAGCCGCGTTGGAGAGCAGAGTGGCTTGCAGCCCAAACTCGTTGGGATGCAAAAGCCGAGATGGTGATGCAAGAACTCGACAGAGTTCTTCCCTGTCCTGCTTCTTCCGTTGCTGCACCCAATAGTCTTCCCAGCTAACTGCGTTGTTCTGCATGGGGAATTCTTTGGGAGCTAGACTTTCCCAATTGGCTCCATTTCTCCGAGCCGGTGCGATGGTGTCGATGCTCTTGGACCGTGGAACTCCAGAGTTGGGCATCGGCCCTTCTGTCGTCACCGCCTGGCTCGTTAGAGGCTTTCCCACCGTCGTTGGATTCGCAAGCTGTATGGTAGTCTTGCTTTGGTTTGTGGCCGTTACTAGTTCATCTACTTCCTCGCGTCTTCCTGCTATGATGATGTCTAGGAAAGCGAGGTCACGATCGAGAGTGTTGGATGAGCTAAAGGAATAGCAATCGTAGACAACCAATTGGACATAACAGTCTCCTCGTCTAGCGATGTATACGTTGCTCTGATCTGTTTCTACACTAGAGCACCATGTGCCGAAGCATGGTAGTGTGGCCTTAAGTAGGGTCATATTTTCTTTCGTGAAAATTGGTTTTGATAGTCCATTTATTATTGGGATGCCACGGTTTGATTTGCGATATCCAGAAACAGCTTGCTTCCGTGTTTCGCTTTTGCTCGATAGCGGAATGGCCCAATACAAATAGATGTATGCCTGAACTAACTCAGGGTGGGCGCTTACTCTTGAAGTCGCTCGGCCAGTTTTTTTGCTGAGCGCAGTGCCGCAACATCCTGTTGCCGCGGAGTCGCTTTGGCAGGAACAACCTCTCCTTCTTTCGCGAGGGTGGTCGCGTGAATAAATGGCTCTAACATCACAACCAAAAGCTGCAAATTTCTAATTGACAAAATAAATCTCCGTAACAGGTCGTGTAGCATCATGCTTAAAATGTGGATGTGTAGCGATCCCGCTAGTCACATGAGTTTCGTATTATCAAGCGGAGCCTTCGCCAAGATGATATTGCGCAGGCCGTACAGAGCTCCGTTCGGTATAGGGTCGATAGCCTCGCTATCGTCTAGCCCTTTTTTGATATGTTCTTCAACCTCCTGTCGTGTCTATGATATTTCCCCGGCCGGGCTGCTCCTGTTGCTGGTTCGAGCTTGACCATTGCGTAGTATATCTTTCCGATTGCGGCGCAATTGTCAACAGCGTTTTTGTTATGCGCATTATCTTCATGTCGCTATCCGTAACGTTGCCCTAGCCGGGCTGCTCCTAGTCCTAGTGCTGGTGTGGCCTGGACCCATGCTGGGTACATCTTTCAGATTGCTAAGGAATTCTGTACAGCGTTTTTGATATGCGCATTAGCCTCCTGTCGCTATCTATAATGTAGCCCCAGCACGGCTGCTCCCATTGCTGGTACGACCTTGGCCCTCGCGTTCTTGAGCATAACGACAACTTAGGATTGTGTGCAGGGGGTCCCAGCACCTTCTCCATTTTGTTTCTATTCGTTCGCCCTTCTTGGTGGTTTTTGTCGCGATGCATGGCCGCGCGAACGCGAGAGCCGAACATATAGCAAACGAAAGATGGAACAAAAGTTGAAACAATCGCAGTCCTGTAGCCCAAAGTTGGCAATGGAATAGGCCCTTTCAGTCCACGCCATTACTATCAAGACGAAAACTCAAAGCAGGTAAGGGCTGGTATTACTTGATATCGTGACTCCCGGGATGTGTTTTCATAGAAACACACTTCCGAATCTTTAGCTTTGCGGTTAGATTTTTTCTATGCATATCACTTGGGGTAGGGCTGTTTTTGAAAAGGCAAGGGCCAGCAAGCAGCATTGTGCATTTCTAACGATGTTAATAGCCGATCGATGCGGACTTGTTCGGCGGCGAGCATGTGCATACATATTTCACAACGCCCAAGCCCCCATCTAAGCAAAGGAAAACCATTGGCAAGTATTAGCAACGACGCAAACGGCACTAGACGGCTCCAATACACGGACGTAGACGGCGAGCGAAAATCGATTCGCCTGGGAAAGATCGCTAAGAAAGACGCACACGCCGTGCAGCTGCGGGTGGAGGAGCTTCTCTCCTGCAAACACTGCGGCACGTCGCCCGACCGCACTACGCTGCAGTGGGTGGCCTCCATCTCCGTAAAGCTCCGCACCAAGCTCGCGCACCACAAGCTTGTCGACGTAGGAAATCTTCCCACCAAAACCAAAAAGGTAGGGCTCAAAGAATTCCTGGACGCGTACATAGAAAAGAGATCGGCAGGCAAGAAGCCGGCAACGGTATCGAGCTGGCGGCAGATAGCCAAGTCTTTAGAAGATGGCTTACCTCCGGATATCTCGATCCAGGACGTTAACGCCGGACACGCTTCGGACTGGCTTGACGCAATGCGTGCGAAACAGTCGGCCATATCGTCCGTCAGTTTGCGAGTCACGGTAGCCAAGCAGTTTTTTGGATATGCGGTGGATCACAAGCTGATCAAGAGCAATCCGTTCGAGTCGCTTAAAGCTCCGACGGCCCGGACCACCAGTAACGTCGAGGTCACCAGAGAGACTGTGGCAGCGGTTTTGAAGGTATGCGATCCGGTGTGGAAGGCCATAATTGTCTTGAGTCGCTACGGCGGGATGCGGTGTCCGTCCGAGGTCTTGACGCTCAAGTGGGCAGACGTTGATTTTGAAGCTGGCAGAGTGACGATACGGGCTCCGAAGAATGAGCGACACGCAGGTAAGGGCGTAAGGCAGTGCCCGTTGTTTCCAGAAGTACGTGCGGCGATCGAGTCTCTACCGCGAGTGGGTGAGTATGTCATCAACAAGCCGAGTATGCGTAAAAGCGCGGAAGCGGGTAGAGGGTGGGCAGCGGTAGGTATGCGCAACCCGTTCTTGAGTTTGCTAAAAAAGGCGAACGTGACGCCCTGGCCTAGAGGTTTTCACTCGATGCGGGCTACACGCCAAACGGAGCTCGAGCAGGAATACGGCTTGCCAGCAGCGTGTGCTTGGCTTGGCAACACAGAATCAGTCGCCAAGGAGCACTACTTGCTGGTGTTTGAAAAGGACTGGGAGCGAGCTGCTGGCAAGAAAAGCGTCTCATAATGCGGCTCACCGACCGCTGATTGATACCGCCGGAGACACATTGCAAATTTCGTCAGAACAACAAAAACACAGTATTCCCCGATATTTAACCCCTACGCGAGGATTTTCCGTCAAAATATGTCCTTGGGGATGGGCAGAATAGGAAATCGGGTTTGATTTGGTAGGTTATATCATCAATAATTACCCAGTTCACTGCACCCGTAAATGTACCGGTATTGGAGCGTAAGAATCTAGTCATGCAAATGCTAGAGCCAAACCTATTAATCACGGACGACGATCGAGACTTTCGATTGTCGCTTAGCGAAGCACTTTCCCGGCGCGGGTACCGGACCGTGATGGCGGCTGATGGATTGGAGGCTTTGGAAGTGATTCGGAGCCAACACATCCATCTTGCTTTGCTCGATGTGCATATGCCGCGATTGGACGGGCTGGGCATGCTACAATCCCTTCGCGATACCTGTTCTACATTGCCTTGTATTCTTATGTCGGCCAAGCTGGACGAATCGATTGTTACGCGAGCGAGGCAGTTAAGTACCAATCAAGTTTTGTCAAAGCCATTCAGCTTAAGTCTGCTAGCCGAGACGATTCGTGCTTTGCTCGACCAATCTTATGGCTCAAGTAGTTAACGCGGTCGACAAATGACAAATTCCAGGCCGATGCAAAAAATCATAGCTCAGGGGTCGGCATGATTCTTCTTAGGTAGTCGGCAGTTCTCTGCGCAGATTGTGCAGGTGTTTCGCCTTCTGTTGCAGATTGATGGACGGTAATGAAGCCCCTGTATTGGATGCAACGAAGTGCGTCTAGCACCGATTCGAAATCGATGCCTCCAGACGCGTGAATCGGAATGACGTTGAAAGAAACCGGGCCGCGACACCAGGTGTCAAGGGTTACCGAACCGTTGGAACGAACGGATTGATTTTGCAAATAGACGTTGAAAATCCATGGTGCCAAACGTTGAACGGTCTTAGAGCCATAATCTTGGTTGCATAACTCCAGGTTTGCAGGTTCGTAGACTAAACCAAAGTTGGGACGGTCGATTCTCGTCAAGGTGTTCTCGATGGATTCCACGGTCTCAAATAGGCTCAGAGTATGGCATTGATGGACGAGCCGAACGCCCATTTCCGCTGCTTCATCTGCGGCTCGCTGAGCCCAGGCTATGTCTTGATCGCATTGAATCGCAACGCGAACGAGCGGGGCTTTGAGTTCCGCAGCCAGACGCAAGTATGGGCCAATGTTTCGAATCGCATTGGGTCCCTTTTCGTTGTTGTAAACAATGTCAAAGTCCCCCGTCAACATGTTCACTTTGAGACTCGTTTCTCGAATCGTCTCGATTGCCGATTGAACCTGTTTTGGGGAGGATTGGATTCCCACTTGGGATGCTCGCATGCAAATGGCTGAGTAACCCGAATGGGAAGCGATCGAAACGACTTCATTTAAAGGGATGATCGGAATCTCCTTGGACAAGAATCCTTCAGCAATTCGTACGGAAATGGCAAGTTGCATCGTCTTGAATCCAATAAGATGGGGTATCAATCATGTGTTTTTTGAGGCAGGCTGACAGCTCATTGGACTCAGCCGACAAAAGTCAAAGTAGCAGGCACATTCCATGTGCCGTCCGTCTGAAAACCCAGCCAATATACGCAAGCATACGGCACGGCGGAGCGTGCCTGCTACTTTTGTCGGCAGTGTCTCATTGGGCCCGCGGCAGAGTGAAAACTACCTGCCAGGGGTTCTAATGGGAGAGCGAGGCTCCGGCCGAGCTAGGCATTGGTTCGGCAGGAGCCTCTCCGCCTCTTCCTCCCGGTATATCCACTGTTGCCGCTCGCCTTAATGTAGCGTTTTGCGCAGCCCCAATAAGGGAGCTTTTGGTAAAACCTTGGCTCGCTGATCGCTCGTGGCTTAGCCATGAGAAGCTGTGTTTTTTTGAAAAACTCAAGAAGAAGCGATCGAATCGCTTGTTCACCGCCCAGGACATGAAGAGAATACGAACGCAAAGGAAAATGCCATACAAACCTAGACTGGAGAATTCGTCCGATGTCCAATATTCTTGAAATGCTATCCGCAAACTTGAGTAAGGAGCGGGTCCAAGCCATATCAGACAGAATTGGGGCTTCGCCGGAACAGACACAGTCCGCAATCGAAACCGCATTGCTGACACTTCTGGGCGCGCTTGAGAGGCAAAGAAGAAAGCCCCGAAGTTCTGGGATTTTGAACTTAGCGACATCATGAAAATGGGGATGAGCAAACGATTTGCTCGTAAATAACAAAACTGCGGTTGTAACAGTTGCTGTCGCCTTTGAACCGTTCCTCTCTAGATCCTCCCGATACCATGAAAAAGTTCGCGTATTTCTTCTTGCGGTCGATGACTGCATCGCTGTTTGTAATGTGGTCTATTTCGGTGTGGGCCGCAGATCATCCAAACATACTTTGGCTAACAAGCGAGGATCATGGTCCAGAGATGGGTTGTTATGGCGATAAACTCGCGATGACTCCGAATGTGGACTCACTGGCTGCCAAAGGAATGATTTTTAAGCGTGCCTGGTCTGTCGCGCCGGTCTGCGCCCCGGCTCGCACCACGATCATTTCAGGCATGTATCCCTCCAGTACGGGTGGACTGCATATGCGGTCCATGGTTTCGCTGCCCACGGGCAAGAGAATGTACCCGCAGTTTCTCGCGGAGGTAGGATATTACTGTGCAAACAATAGCAAGACCGACTACAACCTGCGGGAACCAGGCAAAGTTTGGGACGATTCTTCAGCTAAAGCGCACTGGAAGAATCGCAAGGGGACGCAGCCCTTTTTTTCCATCTTCAATTCGACGAAGAGTCATGAGAGTCAAATCCGGACTCGCCCGCACAAGCAGATTACCGATCCGGCTAAAGTGCGAGTTCCAGCCTATCATCCTGACACTCCAGAAGTGCGTGAGGACTGGGCACAATACTATGACAAAGTAAGCCAAGCGGACGCGGATGCAGGTCTTCATCTAAGGGAACTCGAAGAAGCTGGGCTTGCCGACGAAACGATCGTGTTCTATTACGGCGATCATGGCAGCGGCATGCCTCGAAGTAAGAGGTGGCCTTCGAACTCCGGATTGCATGTTCCTATGGTTGTCTACTTCCCCAAAAAGTGGGAACATTTGGCTCCCTCGGAGTACAAAACAGGTGGCGTCTCTGATCGGTTGGTGAGCTTTGTCGACTTAGCTCCTACCGTTTTGAGTTTGGCTGGTATCAAGCCGCCTGATTGGATGCAAGGGAATGCGTTTGCGGGAGTTCACCAGAACCAACCGCAAACATTTCTTTTTGGAGAGCGGGGCCGGATGGATGAACGCATGGACATGGTTCGCAGTGTCACAGACGGTCGCTATGTCTATCTTCGGAACTATATGCCAAACGTGTCGCAGGCCCAGAAGGTAACTTATCAATTCGATACTCCGACAACACGTGTTTGGCATGACCTTTTTAAGACCGGTAAAACAAACGATGCGCAATCGATTTTTTGGCGCGTACCGAAAGCTCCCGAGGAATTGTATGATTTGAGTTCGGACCGCGATGAGGTGCTGAATTTGGCGGATAAACCGGAGCTTCGCATCGTTCTAGAAAAAATGCGGATGGCTCACGTTGCGCATGTGTTGAAAATACGCGACGTCTGTTTTTTGCCCGAACGCGAGGTTCACGCACGTTCAGCAGGTACTACCCCATATGAATTGGCTCGCGATTCCGCGAAATACCCATTGGAACGCATTCTTGCTGCTGCTGATCTGGCGTCTCGCGGAGATTCTAAGAACGCAAAGGAACTGGTCGCATTGTTGAAAGACTCTGACAGCGCGGTGCGGTACTGGGGGGCGATGGGTTTATTAATACTAGGCGGGGAAGCAGTTTCAACGCATGAAAGTCTACTGCAGGAGGCGCTCATCGACCCGTCTCAAAATGTTCGTATCGTTGTGGCTCAGGCTCTTGCTTTACACGACAACAAGGAGATGCGGACCATTGCTCTGCAAACCCTTGCATCGCTTGCATCGCCTGAAACCAACGGTGTGTTGACGGCGATGCCTGCCCTTGCGGCTATCGAATCGCTGGGTGATATTGCCGAGCCATTATATGGAGCAATTGCGAAGTTTGATCCGCATGGTGCATCGCCTGACAAGCGATACGATGAGTACCCAGCACGTTTGATTTCGAACTTAATATCAGGCGAAAAGCCAAAGCCTGCGAAACGTAACAAGGCAAAGGAGAAGTAGGCCATCATGACTTCTGCATACCGATTATTGCACCTGAATTCGATCCAAGCTGCCTTCTTGCTTTCTTGGTTTTGGGGTCTCGTGGGAGTTTCGCTCCAGGCTTCGCAACCAAATGTAGTCATCTTCTTGGCAGATGATGCAGGCTGGGGTGATTACAGCCACTCGGGGAACACGCAAGTTCGCACACCCAACATTGATTCGATTGCAATCGGTGGCGTATCGCTGGAACGATTTTATGTCTGTCCGGTTTGCGCGCCGACCCGCGCGGAATTCTTAACGGGGCGATACCATCCTCGCGGCGGCGTTCGCGGTGTGTCCACAGGTTTGGAACGGCTGGATCTGGATGAAAAAACGTTGGCGGACGCATTCAAGGCAGCTGGTTATGCAACGGGAGCGTTTGGAAAATGGCATAATGGCAGCCAATGGCCATACCATCCCATGGCGCGGGGCTTCGACGAGTATTTCGGCCATTCGTCTGGCCATTGGGGAGAATACTTCGATCCTCCGCTCGAGGAAAACGGGCGAATGGTCCGAACGTCAGGCTATATTGTTGACGTATGTACCGACCGAGCGATTGGCTTCATTGAGAAGAACAAGGACAAGCCGTTTCTTTGCTATGTGCCCTTCACCACACCCCATTCGCCATGGGCAGCGCCTGCTCAAGACTGGGAGCGATTCAAAGACAAGCAGATCACCCAGACAGCAACCGATCCGACGAAAGAAATTGCGAATGAGACTCGATGTGCGTTAGCCATGCTGGAGAACCAAGACGCCAACGTGGGTCGCGTTTTATCGAAGCTACGAGAGCATCAATTGGAGGAGAACACGTTGATCCTATATTTTTCAGACAATGGACCCAATTCATTGCGTTGGACGGGCGGAATGAAGGGAAAGAAAGGCTCAACCGATGAAGGAGGAGTGCGATCGGTCTGCTATCTTCGTTGGCCGGCAAAGCTCCCTTCCGGACATCGTGTACCCCAAATCTGCGCTGCGATCGACTTACTGCCTACGCTCACCGCTTTGACCGATGTAAAACGAGTGGGTGACAAGCCATTGGATGGTCGCGATCTCAGCCCCCTGTTGCTCAAGCAAACGGTAGATTGGCCAGACCGAATGATCTTTTCGACATGGTCGGGTGCTGTTAGCGTGCGTACTCAATCGCATAGGTTGGATAGCGCAGGAAAACTCTACGATATGATCGCAGACCCGAGCCAATCAAAACCGATCAACAATGGGCAACCAGGAATTGCATCAAAGCTGGACGAATCTGTGAAACTGTGGCGACAAGAGATGCAAGATATTGGGGATGCAAAGACAGTGAAGTCGCAGCGGCCTCGAAGTGCTGGGAACGGAAACGCCGTCGATGAACGGCCGATTCCTGTCGGATATAGCGAGTTTCCCATCGCAATGCTTCCAGCGAGGGACGGCGAACCTTACGGTGGCGTGAAACGAAGCAGCAGCGCACCCAATTGTTCGTACTTCGTAAACTGGACAAGCAAAGAAGATAGCATGGTCTGGTCACTCGACGTTCACCAAGCCGGACGTTTTGAAGTTTCCATAGACTACACTTGCAAAGTCCCTGACGCAGGGTCAACCATTGAACTGGCCTTTCAAGACGTACGATTGATCGGCAAGGTTGAGCCAGCCTGGGATCCACCTTTATACACTAACCAAGATACGTTGCCTCGACCCAATGGCGAGAGCCAAATGAAGGAATTTCGGGCATTGAGGCTGGGCGAGATCCCTTTGCCTGCTGGTCGAGGACTTTTAACGCTTCGCGCTCTAGATATCCCGGGTAAATCGGTAATAGATGTCCGTCGCGTGACTCTCACTTTATTGCATTAGGACCCCCTATGATGAAAATGATCTTGATACTTGCGATGCTGGCACATTGCATGTGCATTTCCGTTTCGGCATCTGCCAAAGAGACTTTGAAGCCCAACATCGTTATCGTATTCATCGATGATTTGGGCTATGCGGATATCGGACCTTTTGGAGCAACAAAGCAGAAAACGCCCAATCTGGATCGCATGGCTGCAGAAGGGATGAAGCTCACAAGCTTCTATGCTGCGCCGGTCTGTTCGGTTTCACGTGCACAACTAATGACAGGTTGTTACGGCGCTCGCATTTCCGTTCCCGGCGTGTTCTTTCCTGGCAACTCAAACGGACTAAACCTAGCTGAGGTAACAATTGCCGAACAACTTAAATCGTTAGGATATGCCACGGCTTGCATCGGTAAGTGGCATTTAGGAGACCAATCGGATTTTCTGCCGACTAATCAAGGGTTTGATCGTTACTTTGGAATACCCTATTCAAACGACATGCAACGCATGGCAGTCGGTGGCGCGGAGCGAGTTTCCCCATTATTGCGAGACGACAAAGTCGTTGAGTTGCTTACGGATGAGGAGCAAAGCCGCATCGTCGAGCGTTACACACAAGAGTCAATCAAATTTATGCGGGAAAACAAAGACCGACCATTCCTACTTTATCTTCCGCATAACGCTGTCCACACTCCTATTCATCCAGGTGAGGCGTTTCGAGGTAAGTCCGCGAACGGTCGCTTTGGCGATTGGGTTGAAGAAGTCGATTGGAGTGTTGGACGGGTACTCGAGACACTGCGAGAACTCAAACTGGATGAAAAAACTCTGGTCCTCTTCACCAGCGACAACGGACCTTGGCTCATCAAAGGGAGCGATGGCGGAAGTGCACTGCCGTTACGAGGAGGAAAAGGGAGTACTTGGGAAGGTGGCGTACGAGTCCCCACAATCGCTAGGTGGCCTGGAAAAATCCAGCCCGGCAGTGTTAGCGATGCCGTTGCGGGAACGATCGACATCATGCCAACCGCGGTTTCGCTAGCTGGGGGCAAGCTACCAACGGATCGCGTTATCGATGGCAAAGACATTTCTCCTTTGCTATTCGGAAAGTCCAAAGAGTCACCACGAGAAGCGCACTACTTCTTCGCCGGATACAAGCTTCAAGCCGTTCGGCAAGGCCCTTGGAAGCTCGCTATCGCAACACAGGTTGAAACGATGGGCAAGACAAATAGTGATGATGCTAAGATTAACCCTCGTTTGTACAACCTTGTCGACGAGATCAACGAACAGACAAACGTCGCCTCTTTGCATCCAGAGATCGTCCTCAAACTGCAAAACCTCGCTGACAGTATGAACCATGAGATTGGAGGAGAGCAGCCTACCTCTCGCCGACCAGCCGGTTCGGTCGATAATGCAAAAACACTTTACCCAATGGAGCCGGACAAACCGAAGTCGGATGGTAAGACGAACGTGGCTACCAAGCCGCTGGTCAATCCAAGTAAGCTCAAGCCTGGGGATGTGCTCATTTCTAGTGTAGCTCCGCAGGTTGGCGATAAGCCTTTTACGGTCAGTTGCACCATCGCAACTAGTCAACGAGATGCCATTCTCATTGCGCATGGCGGAACCTCAAACGGATATGCTTTGCATTTGAAGGACGGACTCGTGGTATTTTCCGTCCGTAACAAAAGCGGTGTCACAAACGTCCAATCTCCGTTGTTGGGCAATGCTCCACATCGCATACTTGCTTCGCTCACAACGGATGGCATGCTCCAACTCCAAGTTGCAGACCAAAAGCTTGTATCCGCAAAAGCGAGCGGACTCATCCCCAATCAGCCTAAAGAAGACTTCTGTGTCGGCCACGATAATGGGCAACCCGTGACCGAATATAGCGTTCAAGAAAACTTTCAAGGCAGCATTGTTGACATTCAAGTTACAACGCCCTAATTTCAAACCGGATTAGGGCAACCACTGGTCAAACCGACACAGCCGACAAAAGTAGCAGGCACGCTCCGCCGTGCCGTATGCTTGCGTATATTGGCTGGGTTGTCAGGCGGACCGCACATGGAATGTGCCTGATACTTTGACTTTTGTCGGCTGTGTCCAAACCGGTAACGCGGGGGGCGATGTCACCAGAAGTGCGTAACCCATTTCGAATGGCAGATTTGGATTGAATCTGCGAACTATTTTTTTCCAGGTAGACGCTTCGCTTGGAATTCGATTTCGCCTCGGTTTCCATCCAAATCGAATGCAATCTTCCCTTTCATGTTGTTGCCATAAGGACGCCCCGAGTAATCTGCGATTATCTTTCGGTCGTTGATGATCGCCTCAACGTGAAACTCGAGTTGGCTATCACGGATCTTAATTTTGGTTGCATCGACGACCGATTGTTCGGAAACCGTATATTTCCCCAGTAAGGCTTCGCCCGAACGAGTAATGACAATCCTCGGTTTCAGTTGGTTTCCATCGGCATCAATCACGATGTCCCATTGCCCTATCACATCATCTTGCTGGACCGATCGCTTGGGTGTCCATGGATACTCCTGACCACCATCGTCCGTCGTTACTGTGACGGAACCCTCTATATCATCTTGTTTCATTTTGCCATTGAATTCCAATGACACTGTTTGGTCCTTAAATTTGTACTCCGCGGTGAACGAAAGTTGATTGTCCTTCCATTTTGCTTTTTTGATTTCGACAGGCTTTTCCTGTTGCCCCAGAAACGATCCCGAAACGTCCCCTTTCTCGAGCTGGATGGATACGGAATCTTCTTGTGTTTTCCCGTCCAATTCATATTTCCATCGCCAAGTTCCGGACGGATCAGGCGCGGTAGATTGAGCGACGGCGAATGAGGCGGTGAACAATACTAACGCTGTCGTTGCGAGCTTGAAAACAAAAGACAAATTCAACATGCTATTTTCCTGGCCACGAAGGTGTTAGTTAGTAAGCGGAAACCAATGGGAGATTCTCTCCGATTAGCGGCACAACGCTCATTGTAACGAAAAGTTTAGGGATGCTTGCCTAAAATCGTCGATTGCGTGAATCGTCGTGTTGCTGCCCTCAATTTAACGTTTGGGTAGCGAAACGCATCAAGAGTTTCGGCAGTGACAATCGTCGAACGTCTTGGCGACGTTCGCTACGTGGCCAAACCATGAACGCCACTTTCCAATCTGGACAAAGGACTAGCTTGGCCAGTGCTTCACAAACGGCTTTGTGGATTTGCTCAAGGCGAATTAAGAAAGTGTCAAAAGAGCTTGAGTTGCTCCCAATGCCCCGGCGACTCTTTGATGATATCTGCTTGTCCACGCCATTCAGGCAGAGCGGGCAGGTGCGGCAAATGCAACCGAATTAGTTCATGCAGAATCCTTGCGAGACCTGGTGCAAATGCATCGTCAGGGGCATGGGTAAAAATCCACGGCTGATAGCCTTGGCCGATCCAGGTTGCGATCTGTTTGGACCACCATTCCCAATAGCTTGCTACTTCGGCTGCATCATTTCGGCCGATGAGCCTGACCATCGGACGACGACCGGTGACCGTTGTCCGAAATGGGCTCTTGGGCTTTCTGGATTGAGAAGCCTCCTCAGTCGCATCGGTTGCCGTCATGGAATTGAGCGGTCGAGAGTCAAAGATGACGCGGTCGATGCCAAGATCTTGCAATAGCAAGTTCAGATGCGCTTCTTTCTCCGCATTGTCAAACCAGTCCTGATGCCGCACCTCGACCGCCCAAGGCCACTCTCGTGGTAGCTTTTTTAAGAACGTTTCAAGTTGGGGGAAATAGGCGAAAGAAAACGAAGGCGCAAGTTGCAGGAAAGTTGGACCGAGACGGTTGGCGTTTTGCAGAACGGATAGTCTATCCAGCCATTCGTCGAGTTCGGTATCGCATTTTAAAAGTCGCAAATCATGCGAGATCTTGCGTGGAAATTTAAAGCTAAATTGAAAAGTGTCAGCAGACGAGTCTCGCCACTTTTCGAATGTGCTTTTGGATGGGACGCCATAAAACGTGCTGTTCCCTTCTACAGTTGGAAACGCGCGACTATACCAAGCTAGATAGTCATCCGATTGGGTGCCGTGGGGATAGATGTCATTGGACCATTGCCGACATCCCCACACAGGACAGCCTAGTCGATATGACCATCTGTCCCATTGAGGATTGTGTGTTGGATTCGGGATTTTTGATGGAGTTGACTTGCCCACATGAGACCTCATTGCAATGGTTACAATCGTTGCAGGCAGAACTGAAATCCGCCGTTCTTTGTCGAATCGAAATAATTCGTTCATGTTTTTGTTGACCCCAGACCCCAGTGTGGCATCTCATTAAGCACACCTGCGTTCGGTCTCTCATTTCCGGTCGCACGTTGCCTTCATCAAGACCAAACAGGAATCGTTACCCATGAAGCTGAACCGCAAAGGTATTTTGATCGTCGCTACCGCTGCTTGGTTTGCAACAACGGTAAACACGCAGAGTAGTCAAGCGGGTCAATGGTTGGACGCTGTGCTTGGGCGACGACCACCAGCCTATCCCGTTGGAACGCCCTTGCCCTTAAATGGGCAAGTTGCAGCATACTCACCCGGCGCTTATCCGTCATTAGGTTACGTACCACCGAGCTATGCAAATTTGAATGGCACTCAGACTCTAGGATACGGCAGTTATATGTCGCCTCCGAGCAACAATGCACCGATTTTCGCGCCGGGATTTCCGCAGACTGTTGCCGCGCAATTACCAACTGCAGCATACGATACTCAATGGGCTCGAACGCCGGTCACTTACTATAGACCGGTAACCGCGTTCGATCCACGTTACGGTTCGGTCGTAACAAGTCTACAACCTTGCACCTCGTATCAATATTCGGCTCAGCGTCAGCCAGTCGTTGCGCCGCGTCCTTTGCTTGGGGAGTATGGACTACAGGCAAACCGCTGGCCGTCGATTACAGGACCGGGCTACAACCCCACGGGATTGGCAAACGCTCCGATTTATCCTTCGTACCAAAGCATTCCAGCGGGAGGAATGCCTTTGGTAGGCCAAGCCCCCCTCGGTTCCATGGGAGCGATGGCGCCTGCTGGCGGCAGTGGCGTTTCCAGTGGAATGCCGGTCTCTAGTTTGCCGCTAACGAACATGCAATTCAACCCAGCCAACGGCGGAGCCTATGCGAGCCAGCAACCGTACTATGGCGGTCAGAGTCTGAATTACGGTAGCCAGAATTATGCGAGCCAAAATGTCTATGGACAGAACTATGTTGGTCAAACCGTCGTGAATCCAACCTATGCGTCCAGTTACGGTAGCTCACCGAATGTTGGCTGGCCCAATCAAGCGGTCGGGTCGGGTATTGCGCCCACCGCGGCATGGTTGCCTTCGACGAATGCATGCGCGAATGGCATGTGCCCTCCAACGAGTCAACTCAGCACCCCTGTTATTCCAGGCGCTGCTTCCATAACCCCGGTTGGACCACCAACCTACTCATCGGTACCCAATACCGGAAATGGGGCTGTCGGAGGATACAATCCTGCAGCAGGTTCCCCAAACGTTCCAAATCCGACTCTATATAACAACCTGAATCCAAATCTAGTGCCGCAGGTAATGCCAAACAATCAATTTTTGCCGAACAATACCCAAAACGCGGATCCAGAAGCAACGGTACGCCCAACATTTGGTAATAATAAAACAATAGATTCATCGAGAAGGGCTCTCGATAATCCTAACGCTCCAAACACTGGAAATACTCAAACCGTTCCGATGGTGGCCATCGACCGTGAACCGAGCCCGAAGAAGCAAGAAACCTCTTCTGGATTTGGCAACCCGGACTCCGCTGCTCAGAGTCGCGATGCTCTCGTTCTTGGCAACAGAGCCACGACTACCGAAGCAAATGGGATTAAGCCTGGCGTTTTCGACAGTGCACCGCAGATACCTCAAACACTTGCTCCCAAAGGGAACTTTGGAATGCAGCCATTGAATGCACCAGAAGAACTCGATAGCCATCCTCGATGGACTCCGACTCTTTTGGATCCAGAAGATCGAGTCGCGATCGAGCAGGCAGCGGCCAAAAGAACCGAATTGAGCAAACGCATTCGGATTCAGGATGACCAAGACAGTGCGGTTTCAGCCGTCGCGTTCGAGTCGTCAAAAACGCATCACAATCCAATTCAATTGGTTTCGGGTGTTGAAAATCAAAAGTCGTTGGAGATTGAGCCTAGCGTGATTCGATTTCGTCCGGTCACAAAACTCAAGTAAGTGGATTTCCGGTACACTAGCGGCCTGACTTCGACTCCGTTCGATCCTTTGCTGCTTCCAATCCGCCATATCTGCCTTGCCTGATGCGAACGTATCATTTCGTTGCCCTTCGCGGCCCAAATCGTTGGTCCTCCGCGGCCATGCTCGAAGTTCACTTTCGGAACCCTTCCACGTTGGATTGTTCCGCAACATCCAATCATATCGCTGATAAAATCGCGATTTTCCTTGACTCCAAGCAATTTGCCGTCAGTCACCCCCAAAGCGTATCCAATGCACTGGGAATCGTGCAGGAGATGCGCTTTCTAACTTCAGATCCGGAGCTTTGGCTCGCATGCTCGCGATGGTTTTCCGCCATGGCCGGTGTTCCCATTGCAAATGAAAAAATCGGGTTTGAAAGAAGAACACAGGATGGGACAGAGTCGATCGCCGTAATGGCTATGGAGATGGAAGAGCAAGCCCTAAGTGAGCGTTGTGTTGTATTAGCAGCAGAACTGGTAGACTGGGTCGAGTCGCAGTCTGAATTCCCACTGGGGGCCAAAGTACGAGAGTTGTTTGACTTTGCGGACGATGTTCGTTTAGGGCCCAGTTCGCGAGCCATCCTCCGCGCCGCCCGGCGACGAAACATCCCTTACACTCGGCTCAATCGCGGTTCCCTTGTTCAGTTAGGTGAGGGGAAAAACCAAAGAAGGATATGGACTGCGGAGACCGATGCGACCAGCGCCATCGCCGAAGCGATCGCAAGCGATAAAGATTTGACGAAGCGTTTGCTGAGACAAGTAGGTGTTCCTGTTCCGTATGGTAGGGCCGTCAGCAGCGCCGAAGATGCCTGGAGTGCATCGCAAGAGATTGGTTTTCCAGTTGTCGTTAAGCCTTGTAGTGCCAATCATCAACGAGGGATCTCCATTGAACTGTCCACAAAAGCGGAGATCATGCAGGCATATGATTTCGCCGTCGAGGCGGGGGAGACTACCGATATCTTGGTAGAACAGTACGCGCTGGGCCAACATCACCGACTATTAGTGGTAGGCAACCAACTCGTTGCCGCTGCCAAGGGACATAGCGAATGCGTTATTGGGGACGGAGTGCTCTCGATCAAAGAATTGGTCGACATTGTCAATTCCGATCCACGACGCGGAGAAGCGTACAATGACCAGCTCGGCACCTTGCTCTTAAGCGCACCGGCGATCATCGAATTGAATAAGCAGGGGCTTACCGTCGATTCCGTTCCGGCGAAGGACCGAGTGGTTACGGTTCGTCGCACAGGTGATCTCACAACGGACTGCACCGATGCTGTGCATCCGCAAACTGCAGAACAAGCCGTAATCGCAGCGAGAGTTGTTGGATTGGATATTGCAGGGCTGGATGTTTTGGCGACGGACATTAGTCGACCACTTTGCGAGCAAAAGGGGGCCGTCGTTGAGGTGAACGCAGGGCCATCGCTTTCACCGCACGTATCGCCACTCTATGGCAAGCCCCAAAAAGTGGGTGACGCCATAATGAATATGCTTTTCCCGGAAGGACAGCAGGGGCATATAAAGATCATTGGGATCATCAAGTCCATGTCCTCAGATTCATTGTTGCAGCAGTTTGCGGATCAATTGCGCTTGCGCAATATCGATTTTGGCATGGTGAGTCACGGTCAAGCTGGCTTCAATGGGCGAATTGTGGACACGGGTTGTGTTGACGATACATCTCGCGTGACCGCATTGCTAGGTAATCCTATCCTCAGCGCGATCGTGGTGCATGTGGATTTAAACCAATCCGGGCTAAGTGGGGTATGTGCACCCCGTCTCGATCGATTGCTTCTTGCGAGCGATGCGTTGAGTGTGACCCCAGACGAGCATGAACTTGCAGGACTTCGGGCTGTGCTTAACGCCGTCCCAAACCATGGATCGATTTTCGGAGACGAGTTGCCGCAGGATGCCTTTGACAACATCATGAAATGGAAGAGCGTATTATGTGCTGCCCAGAATACACTCGAACGAGCATTTGAGATTCGTTTTGCAATGACCTAGCCTCAAACAACATCGAATTCGTTGATGAAAATCTGGTTTATCTCAGATACGCATTGTGAGCACGAAAAACTCAATGTTCCTGCGGTCGATTTGGTGATTCACTGTGGTGACGAGTCCAACAGTAGAAATGCTTACGCGAATAACCAGGAAGCCAGAGATTTCTTGGATTGGTTCGCGGGCCTTGATATCCCATCGAAGATTTTTGTACCTGGAAACCACTCGATTGCAGTAGAGCAAGGGTTGGTTCAGTCAATGGACTTTCCAGGCATCACGTTTCTGATCCACGACCAGGTGGTTTGGATGGGAGTCAAAATATTTGGCTCGCCCTACACGCCGCAATTTTTTGAATGGGCCTACATGAAACCGCGTGCGGAACTGGACACGATCTGGAAATCGATTCCAGATGATATCGATATCCTCGTAACGCACGGGCCACCGAACGGGATCCTCGACGTGACTCGCGATTTCGATACCCATTCAAATATTCATGTCGGCTCCAAATCGTTGCGACGTCATGTCGTCGAACGGATCAAGCCACGGATTCACGTATTCGGGCACCTTCATGACGAAAAGGAGATCAAGAACTGCGGAATGATTGCTCGTGACTCCATTCAGTTCATTAATTGCAGCACGTGCGACATTGGCGGCAAGTTAGTAAATCAGGGATTCGTAGTCGAAGTTGAATCTAATGGGGCACATGGTTAAGCAATCTTCGAACGAATAATCGCAGATTACAAACTAAAGATCAGTCCAATTCAATCCTTCAGGAAGTGAATTGAGATTGATGCAACCTTCCTTGGTAACGACAACCATGTCTTCCAGCCGAACTCCGCCAATTGTTTTACAGTAGAGTCCTGGCTCGATCGTAACGACGTCTCCTACCAAAAGTTCGGGGCCTCCAACGGCGAGTAACGGTGGTTCGTGTACTTCGAGTCCGAGTCCATGTCCTGTGCCATGTGTCATCGAGGTGAAATCGTCGGGTGCTCCTTCAGGAGCAAACCCCATTTGATAACCCGATGCTTCGATCGATCGACTGGTCGCTTCGTGAACGGACTGACCAGTAACTCCTGCACGAACAGCCGCGGTCGCGGCTGCCTTAGCCTTGGCAACTGCCGCATGCATGGATGCAATCCGGCTCGAGATCTCGCCGTGCACAACCGTTCTAGTACAGTCACCGTTGTAGAGTGATTTCTTGTCGCGAGGAAAGATGTCCACGATGATGGGCTCCATGGACCGCAGTGGTCCGTGACCATGATCGTGGCAATCCGCTCCGATTGGACCGCTAGCGACGATCGACATCGGATTGGAGAATCCCCGTTCGAGTAGCCATACATCGATCATCGACTGCAGGCGTTCACTCGTCAACGGTTTCCCCTCAAGCATTAAAATGTTGTCGATGCCTGCCTTTGCTCCTGCGATGGTTTTGCAAGCCGTTCTCATCACTGCCTCCGTTTGTTGCTGCGCGAATCGAATGGCCGCGATTTCCGTTTGGTCCTTTTGCCTACGCTCGATCAAGCCCCACTCAGTATCGCAGCGAACCTGAATTCCAGCGCGATTCAACATCTCGCCATAGATCATCGGCAATGATCGGTCGACTACGATTTCCTGGCAGCCGGATCGGCGTACAAACTCGGCGGCGCTTTGTGCCGTTGCGGTTTCACGATCGCCAGACAGACCGCCTGCGGGAGCAAAATCGTTGGGGCATGCAACAAAATCGGCGTTTGCAGAATCTCTTGCACGTTGCATTTCAATGTCTCGAAGAATCAATGTCGACGCGCTCGAGCCATCACCCTTCGTTACTTCGATCAGCGCCACTGGATCCCCTACCAGAAATCGGATTCTTCTGTAGAGTCCGGCATTCAATGTTGGAATGCCTGCCATCATCCTAGCGGTCGTCATTCAAAACTTCCCTGTCGTCGGGTTAGAAGTTAGCAGTCTTTGATCTGGTCGATGATTATAAGCAAGTGTTGAGCTCTTTGAACAGATCCCGCAGCCTTTACAAACGCGACACCCGCTTCAAGTTCTTTCCAATTGATGGTCGGACCATTGTTGGTCAAGGCTGTCGACGTTGAGGACTCGGCTTTTGCCTTGGCTTTCGCGGGTCCAGGGGACTTCTTGGCGGCTCCCTGGGTCCTCTTCTGGTGGCTCTTTACGTTAGCGACATCCGCTGCGGTAACGCCATATTCGGCGAGAGATTCTACCGCATCTTTATTCCGAGCATCCGGATGATTATCTAAGTACTCTCTGATTCTTTTTGCTTTGCTCAATTCTTTTGACATAACACTATCTCCCAATGTTTTAGATTCTTCAACACGACGGCCCTCCGCGTCCCGAACAAGCTGTTCCGGTACTCGGTCCATCAATTCATCCAACGTCACGACTCGCTCTAAATCAACCATGCTTCTTTTCCCTTACGAAAGGCCCTCGAAGGTTTAATGGAACGGAATTTCAAGAAACGACATCCGGTTGACTCCTAGACAGTAATCAGATGTGTCGGAAACCAAAGTCATTCTCAAACATTCTTGAAGTTTTTTTCGGCTTGTACCTATTGAGTTATAAAAATTCTTGCGATTCTTATACAAGAAAGTTTTGTTCTAGACTGTCAACAAAGAATCACTAACTACTAACACTTATTGAAGTGTTAAACTGGCGGAATGTGCTGTCAATAAGGTTGAAGAGATCATAGGAGAACTTTGGGTTCCGTCAATCGTTTAACATTTCATCAAAGTGTTAGTGCTGGCGTAAGCGAGTCACCGTAGGATGAATTGAAAAAGGTTTAGGGGCGAGTTCCTTTGCCGTTTGAACCGGAACACCTTGCGAGATGTACAACAAAAGATCATCTCGTATATTTGGGAGATTGTTTTGATCGACTCAACCACGAAGGATTTTTTATGTTCGTAAAAATGATGATGGCAGGTGCCCTCACTTTGTTGGATAGTGTGTTGATTGCCGCCCAACCGACTGTTTCAGCAGACAACGTGCAGTCTTGGTCGGAATGGCGAGGCCCGCTTGCGAACGGAGTTGCAATCAACGCAAAACCCCCGATCGAGTGGAGTAGGGATACAAACATTCGTTGGCGAACTGCAATCCCTGGGCGCGGACATAGTACTCCTGTAGTAGTTGGCGACCGTATTTTCCTGACGTCAGCCATACCCGTTGGCGCAAAACTAACTCCCAAGATGAGTGGACGTCCCGGTGAGCATGATAATTTGGCAGTTGATAGTAAGTTTCAGTTCGCTGTGATTTGCATTGATCGCAAAGATGGATCGGTGCTATGGACTAAAGTCGTCTATGAAGCATTGCCGGTGGAAGCCGGGCACAATACGGCTAGCCTTGCATCTGCGTCGCCGGTTGTCGACAACGCGCATGTTTATGCGCATTTCGGCTCGCACGGACTCTACTGTTTGGACTTCGATGGAGTCCTTAAATGGCAAAGGAGTTTCGGTCAAATGCATTCCAAACATGGCCATGGCGAGGGCGCATCGCCTACTCTTTCAGGACAAACGCTAATCGTCAATTGGGATCATGAGGAGAAGTCGTTTCTAGCCGCGATGGACAAATCGACCGGTGAAGATCTTTGGCGCCGGGATCGAAAAGAGGATACTTCCTGGAGTTCACCCATAGTGATCGAGCATGCTGGCAAAAAGCATGTTGTAGTTTGCGGAACCAATCGCGTTCGCGGATACGATTTGCAGTCCGGCGAGGTATTGTGGGAATGTGGTGGCATGTCGTCCAACATCGTTGCCACACCGGTTTTTGCTAGTGGCGTTTTGTATGTTGGAAGCAGCTATGAAAAGAAGATGCTGATGGCAATTGATCTCAAGGGCGCAGCTGGGGACATTACAGGATCAAAACACGTGCTGTGGTCGCGAGATCGCGGGACACCTTACGTTCCGTCGATGTTACTTTACGACGATGCGCTTTACTTCCTTGCCCATTATCAGAATATCTTGACGCGCGTACACGGCCCTACTGGTAAGGACGCTCCCGGTGCAATCCGCTTGAGTTCATTGGGTAGCATCTACGCTTCACCCGTCGGTGCGAACGGTTACGTCTACATAACAGATTTATCTGGAACCACCGAAGTCATTACGCATACTGCAATTCCACGAACCGTCTCGGTCAATCGTTTGGAGGAGAACGTAAACGCGTCATTGGCAATTATCGGTGACGAGATCCTCATTCGCGGCGAAAAGAATCTCTTCTGTATTGCCGCCCAACACGATGGAAAAAAGTGATTTGGCGCAAAGTAATGCAGTAGTCTCAACCGCTTAGGGCTGACTACGTCCCCAACCCAATCGCAGTTCCCTCCTCACAAGAAAACAACTTTGAAATGCTGTGAATGCGTACGATCAGATAGCTAACATCAGGAAAACACTTTTGTTATTTGTGTTACACTTGAACTTCACGTCGGACCTTAAACTCTAGCTTCGTATTTGTAATGCAACACGACATTTCCGATCTGTCACGGTCGAAGAAACTTTTTCTTGGAACGAATAACCGCAAAAAAATTGTCGAATTGGTCAACCTTTTGGAACCGCGAGGATTTGAAATCAAAGTTCCTGCAGATTTCGCGGATATCCATGATGTCGTCGAAAACGGCTCCACATTTCTAGAAAACGCACGCCTGAAAGCAGCTTCACAAGCAAGGCATCGAGGGCTATGGTCGATCGGAGAGGATAGCGGACTTTGCGTTCCAGCTTTGGGTGGCCGCCCCGGAATCTACTCGGCTCGCTTTGCGGGGCCCGGTGCGAACGATCAGACGAATTACGAGTTGCTGTTGATGGAAATGCGATCGCTCCCGACTGGACAACGTCGCGCCTATTACGTATCGACGATCGCTTTGAGCGACCCAGCGGGCAACATGCATATCGAAACACAGGGAGAATGCTGGGGACGGATTCTGACTGAGCCAAAGGGTGTCGGGGGCTTCGGATATGATCCCATTTTTGAAATCGAGGAGTATCATCAGACTTTCGCGGAAATGGGGTTAGGCGTAAAACGAGCGATCAGTCATCGTGCCCGGGCATTCAGGGCCTTCTTGAAACGTCTTGATGAAATGATCTCGTAACGATGGCTCCCAACAATCTCCTTGACTGGCTAGCGTTGGCCGTCGCTGCATTCGGGATTGGAATCACCAAGAGTGGGTTCTCAGGCGTAAGCATGGTGCACGTCTATTTGTTTGCATCCGTGTTTGGTGCAAAAGAATCGACAGGCATCGTGCTTCCAATGCTCATCGCCGGCGACGTCTTTGCGATGACTGTATACGGAAAGAAAGCGAATTGGGGGTATGTACGTCGAATGATGCCACCTACGTTGATCGGGGTTGTGGCGGGGTGGCTATTGATGTTTCGGTTGCCAGAGGTGTACTACCGTCCATTGATTGGACTGATCATCCTTGTCCTTACTGCGATGCAGATCATCCGTATCTGGAAAGAAGAATGGCTAGCGGATGTTCCTCACGCAGCTTGGTTTGCATGGAACATGGGAATTCTAGTCGGATTGACCACGATGCTTGCCAACGCGGCTGGACCCGTTTTCGGTTTGTACCTTTTAGCCATTGGTTTGCCGAAGATGGAATTCGTCGGAACTGCGGCTTGGTTCTTCCTTATTCTAAACATCGTAAAAATACCCTTCAGCTGGAGCCTTGGGCTTATTCGTGTCGACACTCTTACTCTGAATGCAGCGCTTATTCCGTTGATCGCAATTGGACTCTGGGTCGGGACGATAATCATAAAGAGGATACCGCAGCGCCAGTTTGATAGTCTTATCTTGATTATCACCGCCGCAGCATCCGTGCGAATGCTCTTCTGGTGACCTCAAGCAACTCCGTCGAACTAGGTTCTTACCTAGCAAGCACCAACTGCAATACGCCTGCGAGTCCAAACAGGGAGAATCCCGCAAAGGCAATTGCTAGCCAATAAAGGAATCGTCCTGGATATAGGAGACCGGAATTGTCTGCGAGTTGCAGTACGATTTCCTCAGCTTGAGGTAACGATAGTCCAAGCTCATCGCGGTATAAGCAGACCGCTTCGTCCCAATGGCCTTGCTGGATGAGATGGGTTGCAAGTGATTCTATATTGGACATGATTTTTTACCGATTCATCGCCTAGGTAGTTTAGGTCAGCTGAGAGGAATAGGATCTCTAGCGATGATGGGTGGAGTACGGAAAAAAGGAGTATGTTTTTTCTTGGCTTGTTTGTTTCGGCACCGCAGTTTTGCTGACTTTAGCCAAACCTTCGTATTGAGCCAGTTTTTTTTGGCTACTATACTCCACCTCTTAAGATCCAATCATCCGTCCTTTTTATCCCAGGGAGAACGATTCGGTAGTGGAACGGAGTCCCCTGTCCGATTCAGAACACTCGACCCAATTCGTGCTGGTAACAAGGCAGCGGTTGTATCGAAAGGTTTCGCAACGCTTCGCTCACGCAAAAGAGCGTTTATGGAGTGCTGCGCACATTTTTCTCTGGATTGCTTTGTCGGGCATGCTGGCAGTCTCTCAATACTGCCCTGCTGGAGAAATTGGTGTACCGCTCTCCGATCCCAAGTTTGGAATTAGCGTTTTCTCGCATAAAGCGATGAAGCAAAAACAAGGAGTCTACGATGTCTACACACTTTCTGGTGGTTGCCGCATTTACCAAGGATCGTTTTCGGCAATTTGCGACAAAGTGCACATTTGGGTTGACCGATCTTTGCCGGAGTCATTGACGGTAGGGCAGCCCAAGAAAGCCATCGTTCAAACGATTGGTAATTATGTGGTACGCTGGTCCGAAGAACAGCGTATCGAAGATGCAACTGCGGATGCGCAGTGGATGGGGCGGTTGTTCAGCAACACGGATATTGATTTTCATGTCGACGCTTGGGACCACGCCAATGGTGAAGTGCCTGATCTGAATTGGTCCGCTCATCACTCTGTTACACCCGCGGTGGCTTGGACATCCACTCACGAGGAGACACAAACGCGATTGGCAACTCAGCTCTCAGCGATATCCCAGAATCAACCCGACGGATTCCGATCGGGCATGCAGTCTTCAGTGAGCGATGGAATCGAGAGTCCGAATGCTTCCATTGGGCAGCGAATGCAAATCGGGAACACGCAGCTCGGCGGAACGGTTCTTGAATTGGGCTCGATGCCATTGTTCCAATCCAATCAAGCAAACCAGACATCTCCTTCGGTGAGTGAAGCTGTTCAAGCGTTTCAGTTGCCAGGGCAAGCGGATTTTGGCCCTGCGCCAGTGATTGGCCCTCTGGCGCAAGCCTCGCCCAACCTCTCCACCGCGCCCCCGCGTTTAGGCGCCAAAACCTTTACTTTCTCCAGCCGTGGTGGCGATAAGACCTTCATCAAATGGGGGAATCGTCCAGATCGAAGCGATGCAATCCTCACTCTCAAGAACGGACTTAGACTCGCATTTGGTGGCGTATCGGTTCAAACCAGTTCAGGCCCAATGGATGTGGGGACCGTTTTGATTGAAGCCGACAATGCCGTTATCTGGACAGCCGACAAACAACGACTTGAATCGCAGAAAATCGATGATTTACCGGTGGAAGTGTACATCGAAGGCAATGTCGTTTTTCAGCAAGGGCAACGCAGGATTTATGCGGATCGAATGTACTACAATGTGCAAGCGGAATATGGCATGATCCTTGGAGCCGAAGTCTTAACCCCAGTTCCTCAGTACGAGGGGATCGTGCGTCTTAAGGCAGATGTGATCCAGCAGCGTTCTCGCGAAAACTTCTTGGCCTACTCAGCTGCGTTAACGAGTAGTCGCCTCGGAGTCCCTCGATACTGGTTGCAATCCGATCGCATTGAATTGAGCGATCGCAGCAACGATGTAAACGGAACTCTGTTTGGTGTGCCGATGGCGGGCAGGGCTGGCGATCAGACTGGAATGCAAGCCAAGGCAAGGAACAACTTCGTTTATGTAGAGGGTCTGCCTGTGTTGTATTGGCCCTTGCTGAATACCAATGTCGACACATCCAGTTTTTATGTAAACGGTTTGAAATACAAGAACGACACTATCTTTGGCAATCAGGTTATGGTCGATTTCGATGCTTATCAAGTGCTTGGCTTGCAAGGAATCGATGGGACGCGCTGGACGTTTTCAACCGATTACTTGAGCAAACGTGGTTTTGCTTTGGGATCGAATTTTAACTACAACGTGCCAAACCTCGTTTTTGGACCAGCCCAAGGAAACCTGGACGCATGGGGAATCAAGGACAAAGGGCTCGATTTCCTAGGCGGGGACCGTTTCAATCTCGCGCCAGAAAGGGACACGCGAGGGCGACTGCTGTTCAAGCATAAGCAGTACCTTTCGCCAGACACGGAGCTCTGGGCTGAAGTAGGTTTGGTAAGCGATCGCAATTTCCTCGAGCAATACTTCGAACAAGAGTGGGATACGCAAAAAGACTACTCAACTGCGCTCCGATTGCGGCAGTACTACGATCAACAAATGTTTGATTTGTGGGGGCAAGCGAGGACGAATAAATTCTTTACGGAAACGGAGTGGTTTCCTCGCTTAGACCACTATTGGCTAGGGCAATCCATTGGAGATGTCTTTACCTATTATTCTCATTCGGATATCGGCTATGCCAGACAAAGAGTAGCAAGCACTCCAACGAACGCTTCGGAAGCAGCGAAATTTCAACTCCAACCCTGGGAGGTCTCCGCTTCGGGGCTGCACGCCGTTACGCGTCACGAGTTGAATCTACCAATCGACACGGGATACTACAAGTTTGTCCCCTTCCTTTCCGGGGAGGCAGGGCAATGGGGACAAGATGTTAATGGAAACGATATCTCGCGACTAACAGGCCAAGCGGGCTTGAAATCATCATTGCCGATGTGGAATGTTTTTCCTGATGTTCAAAGTAGCACACTGAACTTAAGCGGATTAGCACATAAGGTATCCTTTGAGAGTGAGTTCCTGTATGCGGATACAACGCGTGACCTGGATCAATTTCCGTTGTACAACCCCATTGACGACAACTCGCAAGAACACTTCCGTCGCAGGCTGGTGTTCAATACCTTTGGCGGTGTGCTTCCTGACCAATTCGAGTCCACTAACTACGCTGCACGTCAAGCGATGCAACGTTTTGTTTCCGCAGGAAGCTCTGAAGTTGTTACCAATCAACTGCAATCTCGTTTTGGAATCCATCAGCGCTTTCAAACCAAACGCGGCGTCGCGGGTCGAGAACGGATTGCCGATGTGGTGGAGTTTGATCTCGACGCGATCTATTTTGGCAAACCGGACCGAGACAACTTTGGAGAGAGCGTTGGCGGAATCAACTACGATTTCCGTTATCACATTGGGGATCGAGTCACTCTCATCAGCGACGGCTATTATGATCTATTCCAATCGGGACTCAAGGCGACAACCATCGGTAGCATCTTGTCCAGGCCAGGGCGTGGGGAGATCTACTTTGGATTGACCAGTCTCGAGGGACCAATTAGTTCGCTATTGCTGACGACCTCTGTAAACTATCGAATGAATGAAAAATGGCTCGTAGTTGGAGGGACATCGGTAGATCTCGGCAAGACAGGAAACATCGGCCAGTCGCTCGGCCTGACCCGCATCGGCGAATCTTTCTTGATTCGAGTTGGAGCGACCGTGGATAGCGGCCGGGACAACGTTTCGTTTAATTTCGGCATCGAACCGCGGTTCTTTCAGAAGTTTGGGCTTGGCCTTGGCTCAGTTGCTGGACAAATGATTCCCCCAGCTGGACTTTACGGACTGGAGTGAATTCAATGCTGCGATCGAGGCAGGACGAAATGTCGCAGTCTGCCTAATGCCTCGCTATTATTCGTACTCACGTTAAGATCCTCGCTCGTAAGGAGGTTACACTGGAGGGGGCTAATTGGCAGATTGTGGGTGAGGAGGTTGATTCGTGAATAGCAACGGGGAAACACCCATAGTTGGATTAAGAGCGGGCAAGGCGCAACAATTGCCTCGCGATGCTCGTGCAATGCAAGGCGTTTGGTTGTTCCTCCTGACGCTAGCGGTCTTCTTTTTTTCGAGCATTCTCCTGTTCGTTTTTTATGTAGCCCTTCGGCTTTCACCAGAAGCGGGGCAGCGCCCTGATTCCTTCTATTTGCCGAGGAGTTTCTTGCCATCGACAATGTTATTGCTCGGCGTATCGGGGGGACTGGAGTGGGCGTTTCGGTGCGCCCGATGCGATCGGACAAATGACGTTCGAATCGCGACGTTGGCCGCGTTGATCATGGGGTTGCTTTTCATGGGTGTCCAATCTGAGGGCATGTATCGGCTCTTAACGGCCGTGTGGGAGGCCAAGGCATCTCGGCACAGCGCCTATGCATTAACGCTTGTGCTGGCGTTCTTGCATGCGTTGCATGTCGTGGGCGGGATCGTTGGTTTATGCATTGTCGCGGTGCAAGCAAGCCGAGAGCGTTACGATCATGAACGTTTTTTTGGGTTGCGATTCTGTGCGCTTTACTGGCATTTTTTGGACATCGTTTGGCTCGTGCTGATGGCCTGTTTCATCATTACAGGTATGATCGTTAACGGCGCATTCCAAGGTGCAAACGGCGGTTTCTAGGATTGTAATCGCCTTATTGCACGCTTGTTTTCTATGAGACAGCCGACCAACGTCAAAGTAGCAGGCACATTCCATGTGCCGTCCGCCTGAAAACCCAGCCAATATACGCAAGCATACGGCACAGCGGAGCCTGCCTGCTGCTTTTGTCGGCTGTGTCTTCTATGCGTCGGGGATGTGTCGGTTACCTACGCGTTTTTAGGAATCCCCCTTGTTCTGGATGGGCAAGTGGAAGACCAAATTATTTCACCGACTGCACTTTGGGTGCCGTTTCGAATCGAACGGCAACATCGTTTGAGAGTCCTTTGCCGGGTGTACTCCGCCCTTGTGACACGTATTGTTCTAGCAGAGAAGTCAATCGTGCCACCACATCTGGGTTTTCCGATTGGAGGTTTTTGGATTCAGACGGGTCTGCGTTGAGATCGTAGAGCTGTGTATCTTGCATACCTTGTTGCGACGCCTCGGCGTCTTTCGGTTTGCCCCAGCCACCGGAGCCTGAACAAAGCGAGAGTTTCCATTTGCCCTGCCGGATAGCAAACTTTCCGTCGATGGAATGGTGAACGACTGCTTCGCGAATTGGAATGCTATCCGTGCCGAGTAAAGCGGGCAGAATACTGACGCTATCCTCGGCTACCGTTTCAGGGAGTTTGACTCCGAGAATTTCGGCGCAGGTCGCTAGAAAGTCCACGTGACAGACAAGCTGATCGCTGCGAGTGCCAGATCGGACTTTGGTCGGCCAGCGGACGATGAACGGGACACGATGCCCACCTTCCCATATATCGGCTTTGTAACCACGAAACCGGGCGCTTGCGAAATGGCCCTGCCCTTCTAAGTCTTGCGTCTTCGCGGCAGGTGAACATCCGTTATCTGCTGTGAAGATAACGAGTGTATTGTCCGAGATACCAGCTCTATCAATTGCTGCAAGCACATCACCAACAACAGCATCCGTTTGCATGACAAAATCTCCGTAATCACCAAGTCCACTTTTGCCGGTCCATTCTGGGGTTGGTAAAATGGGCGTATGCGGAGACGTGAGCGGCAGATATAGGAAAAATGGCTTGCCCGCTTGCGAGTCCGATGCATGCTCGCTGATGTAGTTGACCGCGCGTTGGCCGAGTCGAGGAAGCATGGCAATAGGCTGAATCCTCTCGACGACACGATCATTCTCGATTAAGCCAGACATCGTGCGCGCATTGGAGCATCCCCAAAAATAGTCGAAGCCACGCGAGAGCGGCCCTTCCAGTATTATTGAATTGACCGGCAATCCCGCCTCTCCCGTCTTTCCAGGTTTTGCCTTCTTGTCATCCGGTGCAATTGCCCTGGTTTCACCCGTCGGTCGCTGACAATCGAAGCCCAAATGCCATTTCCCAATGGCCGCCGTCGAGTACCCTTGCGTCTTTAGAAAGGACGCGACTGTCAAACGTCCAGCTGAGATCAGGGGCGGATCATCCGTCCCATCGAGAACGCCTCGTTGTAGACGCGTTCGCCAAGCGTATCGACCTGTTAGCAAACCATATCGAGTCGGCGTGCAAACAGATGAGCCACTGTGAGCATCCGTAAATACCATGCCCTGCGAGGCAAAGTGGTCAATCTGAGGTGTTGAGATCTTGCAGCGCAATGGGTTCAACGCGTGAATGTCACCATACCCCAAATCGTCAGCCAGAATGTAGACGATGTTGGGTGCAACTGTCCCATGGACTATCTGTTGCGAGTAGCTCGCATTGCATAGTACGAATTCGACGAAACAAAAAACTAGAAATTTGTTCATTCGATTTGCTCATTACGGTAAACGATAGGAGCGATTATGCGTTCGGCAACGCTGGCATAGCGGGCATTTTTCGCTCGATGTAGTCAGCAACGGCGACGAGCCACGCGTCGCCGAAGAATTTCGCGGTGAGTTTGATAACGCGCGGAGCAGTCACCTCGGGTTTGTTGGCTGCGTTTGCTTCGTTCGTGTTTTCCTGTTGTCGACGAGACGGACGGAGTTCTTGGGATCCGAATCGAACGACCATGCTTGGGTGTCCTGATAGATTGGTCCGAACGAGATCCTCGCTCCCAAGCAAGACATCAACTTTTCTTAGCTCACGTTCGGTTTCTTGGATCAGTGGAGTTCTTGCTCGCATGCTTTGAATGTAGTGAATGCCTCTTGCGAACTGGGATTTGCGGAACGCTGGCCCCCAGAGCCCCATGTCCGCATCCGATTCTGCCGTTCGAAACAGAGTGTCATGCATCGCACCCGACTCGACGTCCAAACCAACCATCAATGCACTTTGTGGAATGGTAGAGGGAAACTCGATCGGAACCATGGTTGCCCCATCCATTTGCAGTTTATCAAAAACCAGCTGCTCACTGTCGGACATTTGTGACGGCACATAACCCACGCGAAGCTTCTTGATTTCAATCGACGGCCAAACGTAAGGGCGGTCCACAACCGTCGGATCCATACCGTCGGTTCCTTGAATAGCATTAAGCACGATTCCGCAATCGATTGCATACCGAGCAATTGGCCCAACTTTGTCCATGGACCAAGCCAGCGTCATGCAGCCATATCGACTGACTCTCCCAAATGTTGGTCTCAGTCCCATCACTCGGCATCGTCGAGCCGGTGAAACAATGCTGCCAAGCGTCTCGGTCCCCAATGCAAAGGTGCATAACCCAGCGGCAACCGCGGAACAACTTCCTGCAGATGAACCCGAGCTCCCTTGCTCGACATTCCAGGGATTCTTCGTCGTCGCATCAAACCAAATGTCCCCCATAGCCAAAGTACCCACCGAGAGTTTCCCCAACATTACGGCTCCCGCATCATCGAGGCGTCTCGCAACGGTCGCTAAATTTGGACGCACTACGTCTCGATATGGCTTTGCGCCCCATGTGGTAGGAAAAGGAGGGACGGAGATGATGTCTTTAGCTCCCCATGGGATGCCGTGCAATAGACCGCGATCTATGCCTTCAGACAGCTCCTTGTCCGCCCGTTTGGCTTGCTTTATGGCCAGATCTTCCGTTAGCGTGACGATGCATCGTAACGTTGGATCCATTTTCTTGAGGCGGCTCAAATACAACTCGGTTAAGAGTTGACTGGTGATCTTTTTTGTGCGAAGTGCGTTGGCCTGTTCGAGAATTCCTGAGCCGGCAATCGATCGTTCCTCCTGCCAATCCACTCCGGTACGGATTTGTTGCAGGCGTTCTGACCAGCTGGAATCCAAACTCTTCGACGTTGTCGTTTTCGATTCTGGGCGACTTGCATGATCCTCTGGTAGATTCTCTGCGAAGAAATACGGCATGAAAACCATCGCGGGACCAGTGTCCGCGTCTAGCGTCATGGCTCGTAACTTGCGTTCATTCTCAGATTGTTCTTGAAGTTGTTTTACGAGCGATTCTTTTTCGCTGTCGGTAAGCTCAATATCAGCCATCCACTGTGCGTCGTTTACCATCTTCGCTGTGACGACGCCGGCTTCGCTGGCCTTATGAGCTAAGACCCTTTGGAACGCTACAGATCCGATTCCCAGGGCTGTCAATTGAGTCATCCAAATACGTCGATTGGTTTGAAGACTCATGGTCATTGCATTCATTCTCGTTAATGTGAAATTGGGCATGGGCCGTTAACACGAGCAGGAGAGACGCAATCGCGTCCCTCCTGCAAGAAACCAACATCTGCAATTTGGATCGACCGGCACTACATGTTGATCTCGAATCCTTTGCGGTTTTCTCTTGAGAGGAACGAGTTTGCTTGAGCATCGCCGACGATCTCACGTTTTGTCGGATCCCATTTGACCTCGCGGTTTAGCCGCATTGCAATATTGGAGAGATGACAGATTTCTAGCATACGGTTATGCGTCCAAACGTCGGAAATCGGTTGCTTGCGAGCCTTAATGCCCTCGATAAAGTTTGCCGAGTGATTCGAGCTTACCTTTCCGCCATAGATTGCTTCGATGGCTCCGTCGGGAAGCGGTTTTTCTTTTAGATCCTCGACAGGTTTGCCCACAATTTTGCCACGGTTTACGAAAAACCGACCTTCTGTCCCTTCAAACAGAATCCCGTTGTCTCCTTCGCTCGTGATAAACATTTCGACATTATTTGGCATGTCGACCTTGATGTTGAAACTGGTGGCGGCGTTGTATTGATCCTGAACCACTGGATGTCCATCCTTGTATTCGACCGGCAACTTAAATTCTACGGGAGTTACTTTGCTCGGACCGGTGTCGCTGGCACCTAGAGCCCAGCAAGCTATATCGACGTGGTGAGCGCCCCAATCAGTCAACTTTCCACCGGAATACTCGTGCCAGTTTCTAAAAGCATAATGGCAATTGCTATGGAGTGGTACACCGCCACCGTATCCCTTGCGCATTTCAGGCAGGGAACGGTAATCCACTTTTGGAGCTGGGCCGAGCCAAAAATCCCAGTCAAGCTCCTTCGGAACGGGGACAACAGGAATGACAGGAGAAGCGTCCATCCCGTCGATTCCGCAAGTTACTTTTTTAACCGTGCCTATTCGGCCATGTTTTACCAATGCAACCGCAGTTAAGAATCGTTGTTCGAGCTCAGTTCTCTGCATGGTGCCAACCTGAAATATGCGGCCGGTTTGTTTCACCATTTTCTCAATCAACTTACCTTCGGCAATTGTCAGCGTAAGTGGTTTTTCGCAATACACATCCTTGCCCGCCAGCATTGCTTCGACCGCAATCTTGGTGTGCCAATGGTCCGGCGTAGCGATCATGACAGCATCAATATCTTTTCTATCCAGAATCTTTCGATAGTCTTTGTAAGCGTCAGGCTTTTTCATCTGCGCTTTCTCAGCCTTTTCGATGTTCGTTCCCAAAACGTTGGAATCGACATCCGCAAAGGCCGCGAAGTCTGCGAACTTGAAAGTCTTGTTCGTGATCTCCCAGCCCTGGTTTCGAAGTCCAATCGTAGCAAAAACTGGGCGATCGTTCGGCGACCAATAGCCCAATGCCCGATTCATTGACGGACTTAGGACGGTTGCGGCCCCAGCGACGGCGCCTCCATAAAGAAATCCACGGCGTGATGGTTGGTCAAATACGGACATCGAAAAAATCCTTGGAAAGAGGTGAACCTAGGCTAATCGCATTGTTAAGAACTAACACAAAATGATAATCGAAATCGGGCTCTGGTGTGGGGCCAGTAAATGTCGTTCTTCATCACTCGCAAAGCGATTTCAAAAACAACTGTTGGAATTGGATGGTTTTCAGGACTTTGTCGCAAGGTAAAGGACCGATGGGTGAGGGAATCCAAGCCGTTTATCGACGATATTATAAAGCGGCCGATCTGCAAAATAGCGACGAAGATTCTCGCATATCAAATTAGTTGTGTCATCTGTTCGCTTGGCGGCTTGTGCTCCCACATGGGGTGTGATGATTACATTGGGAAAACCCCAGAGTGGGCTTGAATCCGGCAATGGCTCTATGTCGGTAACGTCCAATCCCGCACCAGCAAGCTTGCCATTTGCTAACATCTCGCACAAATCTGCTTCGTTTACGCACGATCCCCTCGCAACGTTTACCAAATAAGAACCAGCGGGCATCGCGTCCAAGATCGCTCGGTCGACGATTCCGCAAGTCATTTTATTGAGCGGTAATGTCAGTATGAGTATCTCAGACCAAGCTGCAAGTTGCTGAAGTTCCGTATGCGGCAAAAGTTGTTCCACCGACGAAGGCTTCTGTTCCGGGAAATAGTCGGTTGCGCGAATGCGCACGTCGAAAGGTTTTAGAATATCGACTAGTCGACGTCCATTCCCCCCAAGTCCCACAATTCCAATCCGTTTGCCGTGCAGGTCGTCTGTAGGACGGCGAACGAACTCCTTCTTTTGCCATTGGCGATAAAAGATGGGGATTCCTCTAAGCAAGCCAAGCAGTAGAGCGAGCGTCTGCTCTGCGACTTGGTTCGCAAAGAGCCCCGATGCACTGCAAACAACGATATCGGAATCGATCACTGAGGGGTGCAAACAGTGATCGAGTCCAGCAGCGGAGGACTGAATGAAAGTCAATCGTCCTTCGGCCACAACGTCCTGCCAAGGAACAGGTACCTTGGCATGCCCCACAAAAATGTCCGCGTCGAAGATGCGTTGCGCAATCGTCTCTTGCGTTGCCTCGATCAACACCGCGTGGGGAGCGGCGTTCTGCATCTGCTCCTTGTGGCGTTCCTGCGTTGGGAAACAGTAGACGAGATTGGTCACGTTATTACGCTAGATCCCGATCTTCGAAAAGCAAAAGGCCAATGAGCGTAGCAGCTATTCCATATATCGTGGTATAGATCAACACGCTTGCGATCACGACCCATGGAATACTCACCTCGGCATCGATGGCGGCCTCCATGGAAAAATGACTAAGGTTCGGAATGACCGCAGATATGAGCTGGGAAAAGAACTCGACGAGCGGGAGTCCACCGGCGGCTGAATCGACGATGGTCGGAGTTAGATGCCCCAAAAGATAAATCGAAAAACAAATCGTAAAGTTGGCCAATAACGAGAAGCGAGTACCCAACGCCACCGAAAAGGCACCCAAAACAACAGCTTGGAAGAATGCCAATGCAAGACCTGGGATGGTCTGCATCATTTCCTGATGGCATTGCTGCCAAATAGGTTGTTCGAGTGAGTTTTCCCTCGCTTCGTATATTGGCTTGTATGCAACGGCTAGAAGTTCGATTGTGCCTAACACCAAAAACATAAGCATTACAATCCAGACGACCCCTAGGATTTTGCCGATAATAAACGACCGACGATGAATCGGTTTGCTAAGCAAGGTCAGTGCGGTACGGCCTTCAATTTCTTCATTCACCGATGTACTAGCGGACCATACTGCTTGAAAAGTTGCAGCGATAAGAATCAAGGTGACGCCGCAATCTTTGAGCAATTTGATGTCCTCACCCAAGGTGTGAAATGGGAGGAAGACGAACAATAAAATCGAAAGAGCAACAATGACGATCAGGATGATCGGAAGTGGCTGAGACAACTCACTCTTAGCTGCCGACAATGCGATTGCCGCAACCTTCGGTGAAACGGCTTGCATCAACATAAAAAGCAATCCGAATAACGTAACAAAAATCGACACCAATACGAACGTGGATGACTCGCGCACCGAGGGGCTCGATATGACGCGAATTTCTATGTTTGCTGGGTCGATCTCTTGGTTCTGAATATAAACTTCGGCCCCTGCTGCGAGCGGCAAAGGGCATTCAGCGGCCCCCATTTTGGAATTCCAAATCAGTGGCCGCTTGGCCTCAATAGTAAACGGTTTCGATCGGACTTCACCAATGGTCGGTGCATCAATCAAAATCACGCGACGATTGGAGTTGATTTCAACTTGGCCCAAAATCGAGGGATCATATCTAAGTTCAATCTTTTGAAAGGCCGCATCTTGATCGTCGGCACGATTTCCGGGAACTTCATTGCGAAACGTCTTGTCATTGGCTGCGAACAATTGCGGGATGGCTTCGATCGCGGCCATTGGCTTTTCGACCAAAAAAGTCGAAGCGGCCGCGATCAGCGAAAGTCCGGATAGGGCAATCAACATGTACAGCCCAATTCCTTCAAAGAAGAGTGCTCGCAACTCCCCCAAGAAACGGGGCGAGGAGCAGAATATCACCGACCAAACAACAACCCCAATCATCATAGCCAAGGCAATCGAGATCATGGCCCATTCATCGTTGGCAAACGCCGCTCCGATCCCGAACAATGATTGTCCCTCAGGGCTAACTTTGGCGTAAATTGCATTTCCAACACCCAGAAGTAGTGTGATTGCGATTGCAACAAAATGAGCCGAACCATCGCGCCGAAACTTCTCTAGCCGCGTAATTTTCGACAAAAGGAAAAAAACCAACAAGAAAGCAGCTAACACCAGTAATCCCAAAAGCACGCCGCCCCCCAAAAACCAGACTGGGGTTAGCCACCGCGTCATCCAAAAATCGGTCGCCGCGAACACTGGAATAGGGAAATCAAAAGCCATGGCAAATTTGCTCGAAGCGAAATCAAAAGGGTTAGTGGTTTGGCTGGTACGCCTACAAGGTTAGCCAGGTTCGTTTCAAATCTACGAACTGCACTAAGATAAGCCAAAAATGCGATAATGAAGAGTAGCCAACGAACATTTTCGAACGCCAAGGCGGACGCCCGATTCAAGGCTGGCCGGATTAGCAATGTTGCGTTATCATTTTCCTAGGTCGAGTCGGTTGACGGAATGGTTCCTAATTCGGCCTGATTTCTAACACGTTTGGCTGAGGTTGGCTACTTTGTTTCGTCAAGGAAAACCTGGGTTTCTCGCGCTTGAAGACGGTGCGGTTTTTGAGGGTGTTTCCATTGGTGCAGACGGCGAAATGGACGGAGAAGTTGTATTTAACACCTCGATTACCGGCTATCAGGAGATTTTGACCGATCCGAGTTACCGCGGCCAAATCGTCACAATGACTTATCCCATGATCGGCAATGTTGGCGTCAACGACGACGATCTGGAATCTGCATTCCCCCGAATATCGGGTTTCGTGGTTCGAGAATGCAGCCGCCTCCATAGCAACTTTCGATCCAACGAGTCGCTCCCCGCTTATCTGAAAAAGCATGGTATCGTCGCGATCTCCGGAATTGACACTCGGGCGGTTGTGCGTCGAATCCGAAACAAAGGGGCTTTAAAGGGAATTATCTCGACACTCGATTTCAACCATGCGTCCTTGGTTGCCAAAGCGAAATTGAGCCCGGGGCTCGTAGGGCGGGATCTGGTTCGCGAGGTCATGCCTAAAGAGTCCAGCCATTGGAATTCACCCATGCATCAACTGGCGATTAACGGAAGCGAATCGCCTCCTTCGAAAGCCCAACCCCATGTCGTCTGCTTAGACTATGGCATGAAATGGAATATCCCTCGTCATCTTGCGCAGCGAGGCAATAAAGTGACCATTCTCCCGGGAACCTCGACGGCCGACGAAGTCTTGGGACATAACCCGGACGGTGTTTTTTTAAGCAACGGGCCTGGCGACCCTGAGCCACTCACCTATGCGATTAAAACGATCCAAGATCTGCTAGGAAAAAGACCCGTTTTCGGAATTTGTCTAGGCCACCAGTTGCTTTCCTTGGCCGGCGGTGCAAAAACGTTTAAGTTGAAATTCGGTCATAGAGGAGCGAATCAGCCAGTTCTCCAATGCGCGACTGGCCAAGTCGAAATCACCTCTCAAAACCACGGTTTCGCAGTCCAAGAAGAAGGCTTGCCTGATTGTTTTGAAATCACACATCGAAACCTAAACGACAATACCATTGCTGGCGTTCGGCACAAGAATGTCGAGGCTTTTAGCGTGCAATATCACCCGGAGGCGTCTGCTGGACCGCATGACAGCAGCTACTTGTTTAACGAATTTCAGTTGGCTCTTGACCGACAAGTCGCTAAGCGATCGGGAGTATAACCGTCATGTTGGCAAAACGGGTCATTCCTTGTCTCGATGTTCACCAAGGACGAGTCGTCAAAGGGACGAACTTCGTCAACTTGAGAGATGCGGGTGATCCAGTTCAAATCGCTCAGCGATACGAATCCGAGGGTGCCGACGAACTTGTCTTTCTGGATATTACTGCGAGCCACGAAGATCGCGGAATTATTCTCGATGTCGTTCGAAGAACGGCGGAACAGATTTTTATGCCCCTCACGGTCGGAGGCGGAATTCGAACTTTGGAAGACATTCGCATGTTGCTCCAGGCTGGCTGTGATAAAGTCTCCATCAATTCGACCGCTTGCAAAAATCCTGACTTCATACGACAAGCGGCGGATCGCTTCGGCTCGCAATGCATCGTGGTGAACATCGACCCCAGACGAGTCTTGCGAAACGGACTGGAGTTTTGGGAAGTTCATATCAATGGCGGCCGAACTCCAACCGGACTGGAGGCCGTCCAATGGGCGGAACAAGTTGAAGCGCTTGGCGCCGGCGAAATTGTAGTCACAAGCATGGATCGAGATGGAACCAAGGATGGCTACGATTTGCCAATCACCTCCGCAGTCAGCCAGCGAGTCAAGATTCCGGTGGTTGCCAGCGGGGGGGCTGGTCGTCCGGAACACTTAGTCGAAGCCATTCTTGTCGGCAAAGCTGATGCCGTTCTAGCTGCCAGTATTTTCCATTTTGGCGAATATTCCATTTCCCAAACCAAACGCATGATGGCGGAAAGTGGAATTCCCGTCAGGTTGTGATTCCAATTCTCATCCGACGAGTCACGATAGAGCATGACTCTACTCCTTTTCAACACCGGTTCAAGAATCGACTATGGGACACACAAAAACAAAAGTAGCACCCAAACCAGTATCGGTGTCCACGGCGGAGGACTTGGCCGCGTCATTGCTGGTCGAAAAACGTGAGCTGGAAGTCGACAAATTGTTCAAGGCGTGTGTCAAACTCGAGGGTAGCGATTTGCACCTCAAGGTTGGTACGCCACCTATCGTCCGATGCAAAGGGGATCTCAAAACACTGAACCGACCACCCATCGAAGTCGAAGAGATGGTTCGACTCCTGATCCCGATGCTCGACGATCGAAACCGACGTATCTTTGAGGAAGAAGGTGGGGCTGACTTTTCTTACACGATAAACGTCGACGGTGAAAACTGGCGTTTTCGAGTCAATATGCTCAAGCAGTTGGGCCGACCTGGACTGGTCGCTCGCCGCATCAATAACTTCATCCCGAATTTCGAAGGGCTATTCCTGCCTCCAATTCTTGAAGAACTTTGCAAATTTGACCAAGGCATGATTCTACTCGCCGGCGTGACGGGCTCCGGAAAAAGTACCACCATCGCGTCCATGCTCAATTGGATCAATCGCACCTATCGCAAGCATATTTTGACGCTCGAAGATCCGATTGAATTCGTTTACAAAGAAGATAAATGCTTGATCAATCAACGTGAAGTTGGCACCGACGTGTTGAACTTCGACATCGCGATGAAGCACGCAGTTCGAGAAGACCCAGACATCATCCTCGTCGGTGAAATGCGAGACCAAGAAACATTTATGACGGCCATTCACGCGGCCGAAACTGGTCACTTGGTTTTTGGAACCATCCACGCGTCAACGGCTCCATCAACCATCGGTCGTATCCTTGACTTGTTCCCTGAGGCTTTGCATTCCGCCATTCGAAATGCAATGGCTTTCAATATGAAAGGTATCGTTGCGCAGAAATTGTTGGCATCGATCAAGCAAGGGGTCAGTCGAGTGCCAACGTGCGAGATCATGACATTCACTCCGATGATTCGCAAACTGATTCTCGAAGGCAAGGATCAAAAACTCTCAGACGCTATTCGGATAGGCGCTCAAGACGGAATGCAAGACTTTACCATGAGTCTAAAACAACTTATCGACGACGGATTGATCGATAGACCGACAGCATTCGAGGTGGCACCGAATCCCGAGGCGCTCAAAATGGCACTCAAAGGTATCAACGTCAGCCAACCTGGTATCATTTAACCTGTTGCAACTCTCCATTGCACTCTCAACTATTTCATTACACACGTTTGCGAAGTGAATTGCACGAGCGGTCATTATGATATTCGGAAAAAAGAAAGCAAAACCGGCTAGCGATCAACTTTCCTTTGGCGGCGAAGAAGTCACGCTTCCCGCTCTCGAAATCAAAACGCTTGGAATCGCCAAAGACGAGGCCCAGGGGTTGATGATTGCAGCTCGTCAACTACCGGGCTATCCTGTTGCTCTAATACTTTTGGCTAACGCAATCTCATCGAGAGCGGACCGCATCCTAATGGACTATTCCGCACAAGGGGCCGTCGTAAGGTATCGCATCGATGGAGTCTGGGAAACGCTACCCGCAATTGACAGACCGACTGGTGATGCGGCACTCGTCGTCTTCAAAAAAATGTTTGGCCTCAATCCTGCCGAGCGTAGAGCCAAGCAAGAAGCAAAGTTTGCCACCAATTTCAAGGAGATCGATTGGGTCATCACCTTTACGAGCGCCGGAGTTCAGTCAGGTGAAAGGGTTCTGTTCAACATCGATACCAAGAAGGCGACTATCAAAACGCTCGCCGATTTAGGTATGCGAGATGCCATGCAAGAATCGCTTCGCAAACTGCTCAATGGGGACAAAGGAATTGTGCTCATCAGCGGACCCGCAGGACAGGGGCTGCCAACCACTTGGCGTGTCTCGCTCGAGGCTGCAGACAAGTACGTCCGCGACTATGTCTCGCTCGAAAACAAAGCGGATCCAGATCCTGAAATCATCAATGTCTTTCAAAACTTTTTCGAGCCAGGCGTTGGCGATTCTCCCGAAGCCCAATTTGAAAAGATGCTGCTCCGACAGCCCGATGTTTTGGTGATGCCATCCTACATCAACTCTTACATCGCTGATCGAGTTATCGATCAAATCAATAAACTTGGAAAACACTCGATAACTCGCATGGTCGCGAACGATTCGGTAGAGGCAATCATCAAGTTGCTGAGCACTTACAAAACCGAGGCCAAAGACATTATGCGGCTTCTCTCCGGGGTTTTGAATCAACGCTTAGTGCGTCGCCTCTGTGAGCGTTGTAAGCAACCCTTTCAACCCAGCCCGCAATTGCTCCAGAAACTCGGCATTCCTGCCGGTCGCGTGCAAAAACTCTTTCAACCGACTATTCCACCTCCACCTGAACAGCGTGTCGATGCCAAAGGGAATCCGATCGAAATCGAAATTTGCAAAAAATGCAACGGACGAGGTTACTTTGGACGTATGGGAATCTTTGAGCTGCTAATCATCGATGACAAAATGAGACAGGCTATCGTCAAATACGCAGCAAACCCTGACGCGATTCGCCAGTTTGCTAAACAGCAAGGGCATCTCGGTTTCCAAGAAGAAGGTATTCTCGCATGCGCCCTAGGGCTGACCTCGCTGCAAGAAATTCAAAAAATGATGGCAGCTAAGTAGCAAGTTCCAACGCTGGGCTCGCAAATTCTTTAAACTATCGCTTTGTCCAGAAGGTCATTGGAAGCTGGTTTCGTCGTAGCATTGGCTTATACCCTTGAGTTACCCTGCATCGCGACACGCATTGCCACGATCCAATAGCCCAATAGGTGATCAGCACTTGGACCGAGGACATCCTATTTCGTCTGCCCCTTTTACAGGTCTGATTTCCGTGATGAAACGCTTTGTGATTTTCGTGTTCTTGGCCAGTGCCGGTGCGTTCCATGTCAACGCGCAAGAAGCAAATTGGGATCAATGGAGAGGACCGAATCGAAACGGATCCGTCGAATCTGGTAAACCACCAACGGAGTGGAGTCTGGAAAAAAACATCGTATGGAAAACGGAATTACCCGGCAAAGGGAGTTCGACGCCGATTATTCATGGCAATCAGGTCATTGTTCTAACAGCGATTAAAACGGACCGAGTCAAAGCTGGTGCGGCCGCAGAACAGCCACCCGCCGCTGGGGCCCCGGCCGGCGGCGGCCGACCAGAAGGCGGCAGCGGGCCAGGACGTGGAGGACCTGGAGGAGGACCTGGAGGAGGACGCGGTTTCGGTAGAGGTCCAGCGCCGACCAACTTCTACGAATTCTTCGTGCTTAGCTACGACCGGACGACCGGTGTTAAACAATGGGAACAAAAACTAAACGAAGAAGTGCCGCACGAAGGTGGACATCAAACGAACACATACGCTTCTTCCTCACCAACGACGGATGGCAAGAACATTTATGTTGACTTTGGATCCAGAGGCATCTACTGCCTGGACATGCAAGGCAAACTCAAATGGAAAAAGGGCTTCGGACAAATGCGCACCGCCAATTCGTTTGGAGAAGGTTCGTCAGCAACGATCGCCGGTGACAAATTACTGGTACCTTGGGATCACGAGGGTGAGTCATTCTTGGTCGCATTGAATGCGAATACGGGGGATGAAGTTTGGAAGACACCGCGAAGCGAGGGGACCTGTTGGGCTACTCCACTGGTCGTTGAACACAAAGGCCGAACCCAAGTCATCGCTAATGGAAAACGAGTCCGCAGTTACGACTTAGCCACGGGCAAGCAGATTTGGGAATGTGGCGGCCAAGTAAGCAATCCGATCCCTTCGCCAATTCTATTGGGAGATCAAGTGATCTGCATGACTGGCTATCGAGGCAACGCGATTCATTGCATTTCGTTAGACTCCGAAGGGGATGTAACGGATACGAAAAATGTGCGATGGTCCAACAACGAAGCAGCTCCCTATGTGCCTTCTGCAACGCTCTACAAAGGGAATCTCTATCTCAACAAAGGAAACAACAACATCATTTCTGTGTTGGAAGCAAGCACAGGTAAGGTGTTGACCGCACAAAAGCGTCTGAATGGACTAGGTGACTTGTACGCTTCACCTGTTGCAGTTAACAATCATGTCTACTTCACCGGTCGGGACGGAACGACCGTTGTGGTAAAGCATGGTAAGGATCTCGAAATTGTTGCAACCAACCCGTTAGGTGAAACGATTGACGGATCGTTGTCGATCGTTGGTGACAAGATTTTTGCACGCGGCGAAAAACACTTGTTTTGTATTGGAAGCAAATAACGGCCAATTCCATGCGAGCTGGCCATTTTCGCTAGCAGTCGCGACTTAGGTCCTACCTTGCCAAAAAAGGCCTGTGTTTATTTAAGGATGAGTGCTTTGTTACAGCTTAATTTGCGGATAGCGCATTAATTTTTGGGTAGTGAAACTCACGAGAGTTTTGCTACCCAAAAATCGTTTGTGGACAGAGCACTATCGCTCTATCCACATTTGAGCTGCCAATTGAAACTTTTCCACACTTAAGCAGACACAGCCGACAAAAGTAGCAGGCACGCTCCGCCGTGCCGTATGCTTGCGTAGATTGGCTGGGTTTTCAGGCGGACGGCACATGGAATGTGCCTGCTACTTTGACTTTTGTCGGCTGTGTCTAAGCAGTCTCTAATTGCGTCAATGGTTTGTGACTAGTATCGGGAGCGCACCAAATGGCGACAGCGCCGATCAAGTAAACCCAACTTGTCAGTTGGCCGATTCGCGCGTAGTCGCCACCAAATGTCGCTTTCAACAACGAGGCGGCGACCACGATGCCAAACGCGGTTGCAATGCGTCCAAAGTTGAAGCTCACGCCAGCTCCGGTCGCGCGTACTCTGGTTGGAAAAAGTTCAGGCAAACACAGCGGTAGCCAACCGAAATAGAATCCGTTAAAAAGACCAAGACCTGCGGTCCAAAATAAAAAGTCATCGCTATTTGGGTTGGAGTATCGAAACAGATACTGCGAACAAAAAAGACAACCAAGCGACAATAGACAGAATGACATTCGTCGGCCCAATGTGCTCGCAACGACACCGCCCATCAGACTGGCAACCGAACCGGGAGCAGAACGTGCGAGCAACGTTCTGGCCTTCAATGCGGGATCCGCATTTTGGCTCTTTCCTCCAACTTCACTCGCCCAAGCGTTTGCCCAATTCGAACTCCCCCAGCCTCCGAACAGCGGAATGGTCCCCAAAACAATACCGACAAGTGTTATTCGCAGCATCGGAGGACGAAAGATCTCGAACAATGGGGACTGACTCTTTCCCTGCGTAGCCAATGTCGCTGTAGCTTTTTTTTGCAATGCCAGCCATTCAGGCGATTCGTGAATTGCGATTACTGCAACACAGGCCAAAAGGATAGGTAACGCACCGAGCAACATGACCCAACGCCAGCTATCAGGAGTTACGTACACAAAACAGGCAAGAATAGAAAAAAGCATCGTGCCGATATTTGCTGCCGTTCCAATCACTCCAGACAACATTGGGCGTGAGAGTTTCGGCCAAGCCTCTGAGACCAATGCAATGCCATTGGGCCACATCCCACCAACTCCAACTCCGACGAGAAACCGCATACAAAGAAGTTGTTCTGCAGTCGTGACAAAGTAAGTGAAGCCAGCAAAAAGCGAATAGCATGCTATGCTCCAGACAATTGCGTATTTTCGACCAAAACGATCTCCAGCCCAACCTAAACCATATCCGCCAAACGCTGCGCCGAACATAAACGCGGCTGTTAGCCAACCAAACCACCGGCCATAGTCTGCCTCGTCCGCCACACCTAATAAGTCTTTTACCGCGTCTCGCATCACGATTGAAACAACCGCCAGCTGCACGCCAGCGAACATCCATCCCAAGAACACGATGATCAAGACCCAATAACGAGCCGACGATGAAATCGAGTATTCATTTTTTGATTGCATGTTGCTAATCCGAAGTCGGCGCTGGAGAGTTCGCCTATTGGAACAACCTATGCGTCCAATTGCAATTATGGAGTCTGTCGATATCTTCTAAAGTCCTTTGAATTCATTGTGTGGTTTAGTTGTCGAATACTCCCAAACTTGGTGCGGCTCGGAAATCATGAAAATCTTGATGCCTATCGGGGACGCAACCGAAGCCCTTGATACTTTTTACGCTTATTATCGATTGCCAGAAGACTATTACGAAGTGGTGGTTGCTGGCCCGGAGGCACGGCTTTACCACACGGTTTTGCACGAAATTCCCCCCAATCCCAATGTTCCTTGGGATATTACACAGGAACGACCTGGTTACCACCTTCGCGCCACAGTAGCCTTTCGCGATCTCAATGCGGACGACTATGTAGGCGCCTTTATTTCCGGTGGTCGTGCACCAGAATACTTACGCTATGATAAGGACCTCTTGCGAGTGGTTCGCGACATCGCAGCAGCGGGAAAACCGATCGCATGCTTATGCCACGGTATCGAGATCCTTACAGCAGCCGACTGCATCCGAGGAAAGCGAGTCACAACAGTCCCCAAATGCGCTCTAGATGCAGAGCAAGGGGGCGCGATCTACACCGGAGAAAAATGCGTGGTCGATGGCAAACTGGTAACCGGCCAAGGTTATCAAGACAACGCGGCCATTCTACGGGAGTTCTTAAAGCTGCTAAAAGCGGCACGCTCCCACTCTGAACAAAAGTAGAACTCTCGCACACGCGAGCGCTCTGGAGCGGGATTGCTTCTACCGCAGCAAAATAGACTCAGGGTGGCAACAATCGGGGAAATTGTTCTACGCTTATTACTTACAACGATTTGACGACGGACGTTCGGTAAGCTGAAAGCGCTGGAATAACACCCGCGAGGATGCCGATCAAAATCAAGCCAGGAACAATGAAGGGTTCCATCATAGAATTGATGCTAAAGAAATCGACTCGAACGCCTGTGGAAGGTTCGGTCCATGTGTTGCTCAATGGGCCAACAGCATGACCAGCTATCCAACCGAGGACTCCACCACCTACTGCAATCAACACCGATTCAACTAGGATTATGGCAGTGATGTGATCACGCGATGCGCCGAGCGCTCGCATGACCGCGATGTCGCGTCGACGTTCATTCATGCTATTGTAAATTCCGACCAAGATACTGATAGCGCTGACAATGCAAACCAAACTGGTGATTGCCAATAGTGCCCACTTGATCGGTTTTACAAATTGCTCGAGTAGACCGCTAATAACACTAATGGGCGACACGGCTTGAGCGCTTGTAGACTTATTGACTTGCCGTTGCAGTCCGATCCCTTTCATCCCTTCGGTCTTGACCAATACGGCAGTAACCTCACGCTTGTCGATCGGCAACCGTACCTTGGACAGTTTAGAGTCTCGAACGGGTGCAACCGCAGATCCTTTCACTTCTTTGCCGGTCACGTCGTTGCGGTCCGGCGCCACGTGCCCTTCGAGCAAATAAAATCCCTCAATGTTGATAAAGGCACCTCGATCATTTGGAGTACCAGTGGACTCGAGGATTCCGACAATCTTGAAGGCTTGGTTGTGTTGCGCTCCGTCAGACGAACCGTGCGACGCAAAGATTTCGCTATCGAGAGTGAGCTTCATTTCAGCAGCGACCTGCGAGCCCACGACCGCCTCGAAGAAACCATTGTCATCCGAGTAATCAACAAAGTTCCTCCCCTTGGCAAATTTGTAATCACGGTCGTTGTTGTCACCGTGCTTGAGCCGATTGAAGTAGTCGGGTGTTGTCCCAATGCATCGAAAAACGTCGATATAGTCCCCCATGCACATAGGAATCGCGAAGCCACCTTGGATGGAACTGCTATACGCCCCACGCCGTTCCGGTTCCTCAAGTATTCCTCCGATACGCTCAAAATCCTTTTGTCGTTCGTCGCCCGCCATGAATTCCATGTAGTACGAGTACTTGATGTTCTCGACGGGTTGGCTTAGAAAAAAGACTGTGTTGAAGGTCAGTTGAACGTCACTTCCTTTCGCGCCGACGATCAAGTTATAGCCAACATTTCCTGTTCTTTCGAAAGTCTTCTCAATGATGCCGGAAATAGAAAGCACCAATACAACCAGCGCAACACCTAGCGCCATCGACAGCATCGTCAAAGCGGTGGGTAGTTTGCGGTAGGTGAGGTTGCGAACAGCAATGGATAACAAGTTCATCGTATTAGAAAGTCCCTGGTTGTTTTATAAATCCGAAGCGGCAGTACGTTGCGCGAAAGCGTGATTGATCCGTTCCAACTTTTCTACGCGTTCGAATCGATTGGCTATTTCATCGCTATGCGTTACCAACAAGATGGCAACGGACTCTTCTCGACACACGTCCTGAATCAAATCGATGATCCGTTTTTGATTTGAGGGGTCTACGTTTGCGGTCGGTTCATCTGCCAGCAACAATCGCGGCTTATTGGCTAAAGCGCGTGCTACTGCGACCCGTTGCTGTTGACCGACCGAAAGCTGGCTTGGCAGATAATGCATGCGATCCGACAAGCCGACCTTGGTGAGCAATTCCTTTGCCCGAGCCGCGTTCATTTTTTTCTTGGCAAATGTCATCCCAAGCCGGACGTTCTCCAATGCGGTGAACGCAGGTAGCAGATTAAATGTTTGAAAGACGTACCCCATTTTGTCGGCCCGAATGCGGTCTCTCGTCGGCTCCGAAAATTTGGTTAGCTCGGTACCATCCAGTTTGATCGACCCGCTATCGGCGGCAACAATGCCGGAGATGATGTGCAGTAGTGTCGTCTTACCGCCACCACTCTCACCGCGAAGAACTACCTGTTCCCCTTCGCCAATATCCAGTTGCGGGATATCGAGGATGAGGAGTCGATTCCCCGATGGTTCCGCGTAAGACTTTTTTAAATTTCGAATTTCTAGCATGTTGGATCAGATGTTAACCGGTAGTTTCGTGACAGTTCGTATTACGAATCGACAACCCAATTAGTTCAATCCCGGCCTCAGAAGGAGCGACATCAGCGTTGCTAGGACTCGCCTGCGACAAAGCGATTGAGACCGACTAAAGCGAGTTGGGATACGTTCTCGATCGCCAAGCAGCTGCCAATGGATGTCCTCTGCTGGAGTTTGGACTTTGCAAAGATGCCTCGCGAATTCGGCTTTCTCGTTGGGGATGTTGTTGCGCTCGATGGCTTCCCCACGCATATTCACACATTCCTATCGAACTTTTTGCTCTTCATCACCCTATCGATCTCGCGGCTTGCGTCCGCTTTCTTGAGCGTCTCGCGTTTGTCGTGCAACTTCTTCCCCTTGCAGAGCGCGATAACACATTTTGCCAGTCCGCGTGCCGCAAAATAAACTCGCAATGGAACCAGGGTGAGGCCACGTTCCTTGGATCGGCCGACGAAGCGTAGCAATTCATTCTTGTTTAATAGCAGTTTCCGTACGCGTTTCGTTGGATGGTTCCAAAGAGATGCTTGGCGATACTCTTCGATTTCGCAGCCAACGAGCCAGAGTTCACCATCTTTGATGCGAGCGTACGCTTCATCGATCGAGCATTTACCATTTCGAAGGCTTTTCACTTCGCTGCCGTGCAAAACGATGCCGCATTCGATCGAGTCGAGGATTTCGTACTGGTGCTTGGCTTTGCGGTTATCGGTTACCATTTTGTGCGTGGGGGCACTGGCTTGAGAAACCGATGACTTCGTTTCCTTGTCTTTTGGCTTGTTCGGTTTTGGCTTGGTTGGTGCCGTTGGCTGAGCTTTTTTCTTGTTCAATGTCTAATCGCTCACATTTACTTTTTGCGACGGGATCTCAAAAACAGCAAATGTATCGTTGAGCTCATTTTGGGATGGGTAAAGGATTGGGAGCAAGGGCGGAAATTGTTTGCCGACCCGGCGGTCCAACAAAACATAACGGATACCGTACTTGTTATGCAACTCCCAGAGTTTCTCGGTTGTCCAGGGTTGAAGGATCTTTTCTTTGTCGAATTGATATGCGTCCGCAAGTCGCTGACCCCATTCCACAAGTGCTGCAGCATTTTGAGGCGAGTCTTTCCAACATGCCAATTCGGGACGCCCTGTGTGCCATTTGAACGACTGTTGGCGTCTCGGGGTCAGCCACAACGATTTGGTATCCGAGTTCTTGCGGATCCACTCGCAGACCTTGAGCCAATCCTCAAACTGTTTGACTTGCTCTGCATCGGAATCGGATTTCGCAACAAAATGCGCTTTGTCACCAGCCGGGATACGCTCGTTGTAATTCGACTCGAAACGGTAGCCGAGCAAGATGAAACCCGGAACCAGCACGTAAACCCACGCAACCCACTTGGCTAACCTTGGATTGAGGGGCAATGCAAGTCGACCATAAGCAAACGAAACAGCAATCGCACCGATCATCATTGGGAAAGCGACATCGTTCCAACGAAACAGGTAAAACCTCAAAAGTTTGGATGTGATTTTTGGAAAGTTCTTTCCGAACGCGTAATCCACAAGCAACCCGATCATGGCAACCCCGAATCCGAAGAACCCCCAGCCAATAATCAGACGCATACCTCGAGGGAGCGGATAGCTCGCTTGCGACGCTGGCCGAGTCTCGACATTTTTATTAGCTCCAAGCCATTTCGACTGAGACAAAGCGTAGATTGCCACCAAGCCGAAAGCCAACTGCACTCCAAAGTCGCGCCAACGAATCCAGTTGAAACGCGAAGGGGCCAAATGGTGGCCGAGACGAGTATAGACTTGCTTTACCGCGCTTTCGCTCGCTAACACCGGATCGGTACCCCAATCGATTGCAATTGCCGGGATCGCACCGATCAGAACGCCGATCAAACAGAGGAACCAGCCAACGCGGTGCATCGCAAACCACTCTTGGAGCGTTACCGGCCTGTTTTCGATGTGTTCGTGAGCCTGCTTGAATGGCTGGCGATTCCCCCACCAATCGACAGCTAGCGAAACGGTAGCCACACACAGGATTACCCAGATTCCGGTCACCACGTGGAATGCGGCGGCGCCTCCTAGCAAGACCCAGGAAAGCGTCCAGTTTTGACGAATGGCGAACGCTAAGCCGGCAAAGATCATCGCGTAGGCGATCCCTTTGGACTCGCAGCCCCCTACGACCCATTCCCCCGCCCAATGCCCATAATGGAGCCCGGCGAGCCAAACCAATCCCCAAAGGCCTGCCATAAGCGGCCCGCCGTTCATTTGCAGCGTAGAGCTGTTGCCCCATTTGTTTTCGATTTTCCGATTCGAGTCCGCGGCGCTATTTTGAATTCGAGCGGTGTCAAACCAGAGCGATCGGCCAAGGATTGTCCAACCGACCGCCAAAAAGATCCAAGTGGTGAATCGGCCCGTCCAAACGGCCCATGCCATCGGCATCCATTGAGTCAGGACGCCAAAAGTGGCGAAGAAAAGCCAATGCGCATCACCGGACTCGAGAAACAAATCCCCCTTTCCAAAGTTCGGATTCCAGAAATGAGCGGCTTTGGTCCAGTAATGCGGCTCGTTGATGGCGGGAACTTGACTTCCAGCGTACAGGAAAAAAACGCAGAAAACGCAACAAAAATCTGCAAAAAACGAGTTTACCCAAGCGTTGGATCGGACGGACGTGTCAGTTGCATGGTCAGTCGTCTCGTGTTCTTGGGAGGGCATAGGAGGCGATCTCGGTTTCAAAAAGTTCGGAGAGGGTTTACCGAAGAGGGAGGCTATTAACGTACCGAAAATCAGGAAAAGAATAACGGTCAGGCCACAAACGACTAGCAATACTTAAAATTTCAGGAAATTCTGCTTGACAGCGCTTCGTTTTTCTTGACTGTCACGGAGTGGCACTTAGAGTTGAATGGAACTGATTAAGCGTATGGACAACTAGTTCGGCAATTGAGTCTCAGCGTTGTAAAGCAGTCGACTAAATTACAGGATCAGGAGATGGGTATTTTGCCCGAGGATCGCAGGAAGGGAAGTCATGTTAGTACTATCGAGAAAAAAGAATGAAAGCATCGTAATCAACAATGAGATTACGATCGTGGTTGTTGAGATTCGAGGGGACAAGGTCCGATTAGGGGTCGAAGCACCAAGAGAAGTACCGGTGCATCGCCGGGAGGTTTTTGATGCGATCCAGCGAAATCTGGAATCGCAAGGTTCTGAGCAGCCCGAGCACAAAGAAGAGTAAAACAGCCGTCGGAGTTGTTTTGTGCCAGCCCAGAGTAGAACAGTTGTCCCAACTGTTTGGGCGCATTGCGTTCAGAGTAGAACAGTTGTCCCAACTGTTTGGGCGCAATGTGTTCAGAGTAGAGCAGTTGTAGCCCCCTTGTCTTGTAGCCCCCTTGTCTTGTCCCAGTGAAAACAGCACCACTCGTCTGACGCTCAGTACAGAACTGATTCAAGCGTTTGCTGCTTTAGTTCTCCCGCAGCTTCGCTCGACTATTCGTATGTTTTCGGTTGACGAGTGTATCGCTTCGTTCATTTTCAACTGGTGTAGGCCATTCTCAAGCTGAATCCATTCTTAGGCGAACACAGAATTGACGGTTGAAGAGACGCAAGTTGATTATTGGGTGGCATTGCGTTTATCGTTGCAAGCACTTCGGATGTGTTGGACTTATTGGGATCGGATCTTATGGCCATAGGATGGAGGGGCGATAGTTTTAAGTTTGGCTTGACAGGAATCTGATGTCTCGTACACTTTTGCGACGCTTCAGGCATAGCCAGCAGAGATGCGGCCCCGTCGTCTAGAGGCCTAGGACACTGCCCTTTCACGGCGGTAACACGGGTTCGACTCCCGTCGGGGTCATTTATTATTTTTGGGGCGTAGTCCCAAACCCAAAAAAATCAGCCGAGCACTTGCTGGTTTTTTTGTGTAAAACAGTTGCATTAACTGTATCTGCCATGCGTCGCAGCCGCATTTCACATCACGGTCGCAAGATCAGACAATGATGTTCGACTTAGCTCAACCGATGCGTATTCTGCTTGACTTTAGCACTTAGGCGAGCGAGAGAGTGAATACTACCTGCCAAGAGTTCTAATGGGAGAGCTTTGCTTTGGTTCGGCAGGAGCCTCTCCCTCTAGGTATCTCCACGGTTGCCGCTCGCCTTTACGCGCATGCCCGCGCTTTGAAACAGTTGAGACAACCGTTCTAGACACAGCCGACAAAAGTCAAAGTAGCAGGCACATTCCATGTGCCGTCCGCCTGAAAACCCAGCCAATATTCGCAAGCATACGGCACGGCGGAGCGTGCCGGCTACTTTTGTCGGCTGTGTCGTTCTACTCTTACTCAGGGCCGCAAACAGTTGAGACAACTGTTCTACTCTGTATTAGTAGAACAGTTGTCTCAACTGTTCCCGCCCTGCGTTTCCATCGCAGTATCAGCGGCAGATTGTCGGATGCGGTTCGGATGTTGTGCGGACCGTGTAATAGCTGCCGAGCAGTTGAGACAACTGTTCTACTCTTACTCAGGGCCGCAAACAGTTGAGACAACTGTTCTACTCTGGGCCACCGTAATGATCGCTACGATCGGTTAACCACGTAAGGCCGGCTCAACCGCCACTCCACTGCACTCGGAAATTCCAGAAATATTTTCCCAGGTGAACGAAGAATTGAGTACCTTTCGCGCTGTTGTAATGGGAAGCAGCTCTTCCTTAAGTGCAATTACTACTATTGTCCCGAATCGTCAGCGTTGATATTCATGCCGCAACACGTAGACTGAACTTGGATTTCAGAATGCAACAAAGCCGGCAGATTTGATAGCAAAATGCAGGGATTTTATTGACGAGTGGCCGATTCGCAACCTACAGTTCCAGCGGATTGTTCAGGATGCAGCCGTTAGCTAACGGCGCTGGATAATTCGGATAATTCTGTTTCCTGGTGTCACCCAGAGGAACGAAGTCCGCGCCCAGCGCACCGTATTTAGTCGATTCTAGATCTCAAAGAACCAATTTGCCTTGCGAACCGGAACAAAGCGGTGCGTCGGGGCATGTCCTACGTGGTGAATCGGCTGCCATCTGAATCATTTGAACATGAATCTGTTACTTAAAGCGATTGATCCGTTGTCGCCCGCGCCCGACATTGCCTCGCAAATTCCAACTACTGCCGTCCGAAATCCGACTCGACGCTCGAGTGCGTCAAGCGATTCGGCTGTCGCGTGGATAGCACGTGGCCTGCTGATAACAAGCGTCGTAAGCACGATATGGTACTTTGGTGGTGTCGATCCTGCTCCCAAAGTTGCGGCTGGCTTTTTGCTGTTGGCTGCCTTGGTTCTTACCATCGTCCGCTGCCTAGCGTTTCCGTCTCCTGGCACCAAAGCACCCGTGCTGGCACTGACGCTGGTTTCGAGTTGGATCGGCTGGGCCTTTATCCAGACCTTGACACTCAACGCAAACCTGCTCGCAATCGTATCGCCAGGTGTTTCGCAAACGACGGCACGATTCCGAGACTCTGCCATTTCGCTTAGCAACGCGGCCTCCATCAGTCTTGTCCCCGAGATGACAACTTATACGCTCGCTTGGCAAGCCATGGTCGGATTGGCCTTTCTTTTGAGCGCCGTGCTTTTTGACTCCAAACGTTCGCGACTCTATTTGCTAATCGTGGTGGCAGCGAACGCGGTTCTTCTGGCTTGCTGGGGAATCATCCAGCGATCGACCGGAACCTCGGATCTATTGCCCGGCGTTGCCAACCCAATTTCCGGATCAAATCCGTTCGGATCCTTTATCTACAAGAACTCGGGCGGCGCGGCTATGCTCCTGGGGATCGCCGCTATCGCTGGCCTAATGACCTTGCGAATTGGACTACTGCTAGATCGCATGCAATCTCGCAGGAGCAGATCCAGCCGCAGCAAAATCGCCATCAAGACGAGCAATTCGGACGAACACTATGACCTCGAGGGAGGTTGGTTCCAGGGGCTCGTCTCTAGAAAGAAACTGGATCTAGCTCTGAGTGTACTGACGGACCCGCTCGTGATCTTGAGCGGTTTTGGACTGGCGCTCGCGTTTGCCGGAATCGCGAGCGCGTTGTCGCGAGGTGCCTGGATTGGACTGGCGGCGGGGGCCGCGATCTTTGCAGCTGGCTTCCTCGCCAAAACACGGGCCTTCGGGTCCGCGATCGTGTTGGTAGCGATCACGCTCGTTTCCGCAATGCTGCTGGTCGTTCTCTTTGAAAACAACCAAAAAGTAATGGTTCGAGTCGAGATGCTCGACGGAGAAGTGCTTCGCCGCGATGACCGTTGGAACCATTGGCCTGCAGCGGTTCAATCGCTTGTCACCTATTTCCCAACCGGTGCTGGTCTTGGCACCTATGGGTTCGCATCGCTCCCGTTCCAAGAAAACACCACCGACGGTTGGTACAAACAAGCCCACAACCAATACCTGGAAACGGCTGTCGAAAGCGGCCTGCCTGGGATCCTCTTGGCAATCGGAGTTCTCCTTCTGTTTGCAATCTGGATCGGTCGATTGCTTTTGAGCAAAGACAGCACTGAGCAGTTAGCCTGGGGCGCATTGGTTTGCATTGCCGCGGTCGGAACAGCCGTTCAAGCGGTCGGCGACTTCGTGATCACAACCCCTGCCAATACGCTGACCTTTGCCGTCCTGATGGGTACTGCGGCCGGACTCATCTATGGCCCATCAGCCTCGAGGAGATCGACCAAACAATCGCCGTTGATAACACCAGTTGAGAATCGCTTTTCATGGAAAACCTACGCGGCGAAGCCGATCGTTTGGTGCCTGGTTGCGATCCCCGTTGGAATTCTTTCGCAACGCGCATTGGCTCAGGAACTGGTCGTCGACAATCTGCTTGCTCAGACCGAGTTGCCAGCCGAAAGCGAGGCACCGACCGCAGAATCTTGCCGCGAGAATCTGACCACGCTCGAACAGCTCTCTCCAACTAGGAACCGCGACTTTCGCATTCAGCGACGGATGGGCGGCTGGAACGAAATGCTTTACCGAGCCATCACGATGCAATCGATTTTGGCGGAAACCAAAAAGCCGGCAACGTTGCAGCTCTGGAATGCAACACATCTGCAAACCATTTTTGCTACGATGATGGCAATCCCAGAACCGCAAAGGGAGGCTGCTCGCACAACGTACATGGGGTCCGAGCCGGCCAAGGCCGCACTGCAATCGGCAAGCATATGTTATCGACGTTCGCTGTCCGCCAACCCGCTATTACCTCAGTCGCAATTGAAACTTGCTGAAATGTCACCCCTGATGGGTAACGACTATTCGAAACATTTGGCGTCCGCACGCAGACTCTCTGCGGTTAGCAGCCAGCTGTTGTTTTCGGTCGGACTATTAGCCAACTACGCTGGTGAGATCGCGATCATGAACGAAGCCTGGTCCCGTTCGCTCGAGATCGATCCGCGTCGCATGCCGGTCATCACGGAGCTGGCGCTCAAGCGTGAGACAGACGCACAAGTCGTGATCGAACTGTATCCTGAGCGTTCGTCTTTGTTGATAGCGGCGTCCCGACGCAGCGATTTGCCCTTGTCCGCGACAGCGCGGGCGACTGCGTTAGATCGCGCAGCATCCGCATTGGAATCCGACGAAAACAAGGAGCAGCTGTTGCCAGCCGAACGCCTGCAGTTAAAGGCGACGATTGCGGAGATGGCCTCCAATTGGTCGGAAGCGGCCGGTATCTACGCGGAACTGATCCGACTGGTACCTCGAGATGCGGGAATCCGATTTCGTTATTCGAACACTTTATTGCAATTAGGTGATACAAAGAACGCTTGGACGCAAGCAAATACAGGCGCAACCTTGAGCCCCGGCGATCCGCAAGCAGAGCGTTTGTTCCAAGAAATCGACAGGCTCAAAAAAAGAAAATAACCCCCAAAAGTCTAGCAACTAGCCTCTAGTTTCTAGCCTCTAGCATCTAGCCTCTAGCATCTAGCATCTAGCATCTACCGAACAAGCCTCTAGCATCCTCCGACTCCTATGATCGCCCAACCAGAACAACAATCATCCGACTCCGACCAACTCGACATCAACTTGGATGTGTTTGGAATCGTCAAACGTCGCTACCCACTGATTCTACTTGGGATCCTGATTGGCGGAGCAGTAGCCTCACTTTACTATCTGCAGCAAGCACCCATCTATGAATCGACTCTGACAGTCTTGGTCGGGCAACGCAATTCGGATTTGACGAGCACCGGTAAGGGGGACGCTGAGGGATCCAACATGATCCAGGATGGGATCCTTTCGACTCACATGGAGCTGTTCACCAGTCGAAAATTGATCGCCCAAGCCATCGCCGAAAATAAACTTAGTACCGCTGTCGATCAAGTGCGTGGCAACCTAACGGTCACGAAGGGCGGCTTAGGTCTAGCCAAGAACGCCAGCATTCTCAAGGCAGTATACAAAGATGGCGACCCAGAAAAAGCCGTCGAGATCCTAACGGCCGTCTATGAAAGTTACAAAAAATACATCGATTCACAATCCAAGAACGTAGGTGACGATGCAGCTGAGTTGATCGCCAGAGCACAACTCAAAAACGAAGAGGAGCTGCGTCTAGCCGACGAAGCGTACCGAAAATTCGTTCAGTCCGTTCCAGCATTTGTTAGCTCCAGCGCATCGGGATCCGACGGGCTTAGCGACATACATCGTGTGCGACTAAACAAAGTTGAGGACGAGCTATCGTCGATTCGTTCGACTCTCGCGGAGTCTCGCTCGCGTTTTTCCGTGATCAAGGATCGGATGGTTGGCAAGAAGCCTGAAGAGATTAAAGACACGGAAGTGATGTCGCTGCTAAGTGAAAAGGAAGTCGCTCGCATTTTTGGTTTGATGAATGTCTTAAAAGACGATTTCCGATCTTCCACGGAACAACTCAACATGGTCATGCGAACGGAGAACGCTCGCACCGAGTACCAAAAACTGGTCGATTTGCAGAGTCGAAAACAAATCTTGCTTGCGTCCTTTGGTCCAAAACATCCCTCTGTGACAGCCGTCGAGTTGGAAATTGAGAGTGTTAGCGAGACGCTTGCGAAGCAACGAAATGATCTGCCGGAGGACGTACGGTCCAAGCGTGCTACGCCGACGCAAATGCTCATTAGCTATTTCTCAAACCTCCGAAATGAAATTGCCGAACTGGAAAAGCGAGAAAAAGAGTTGATGAAACTGTCTGAGGATGAAACCAAACTATCCAAAGAAGTTGAAATGACCTTCTTGCTCGGCGGTTCGCTCAAGTCGAATCTAATGCGTGCGCAGAATCGCTACGACGAAGTTTTCAAGCGATTGCAAGAAATCAATTTAAACAGTGACTACGCTGGGTTCTCTACCGACTTGTTGGCCAGCCCATTGCCCGCCACTTTTCCGGTTTGGCCGACTAAGACGAGGATTGGAGCAGTGGGACTTGGTGCTGGTATGATCCTTGGTTTCGTCTTTGCCCTACTCGCGGAATTCGCGGACCGCACGTTTCGCAGCCCCGAAGACGTCGAAAATTCCGTTGGTGCGAACATCTTGGTTCACATCCCCAAGATCGACATTGCCAAGCTTAAGAAAAAGGTTAGCTCGACATCCAAGATCCTACCGACGATCACCACCTTTCATGCGCCGCGTGGTTCGGAGTCCGAAACGTTTCGTGTGCTACGAACCGTCCTACTCTTCCAATCGAAAAAGGCAGAGCAAAACGTATTCATGGTCAGCAGTCCAAGCCCAGCCGACGGCAAATCGACCACCATCGCCAACTTGGCTGTTTCCCTTGCTCAAACAGGCAAGCGAGTGCTGCTAGTCGATGCCGATATGCGTCGCCCCACCATCGCCAAAACCTTTGGTCTCGGTGATTTAATTGGCTTGTCCGACATCCTCGAGGGGGAAGCTACCCTCGAAGAATGTTGCATCGAATCCGAACAAACCAATCTATTCCTTTGCACTGAGGGCAGCACCACCTCGCAACCGTCCGAGTTGCTTGAATCCGAACGCTTCGTTGAGTTCATAGCACATGCACGCGCCCAATACGATATCGTGCTCATCGATTCACCTCCGCTGCTAGCAGTCGCGGACCCAGCCATTATTTCTAGCGTCGTCGACGGAGTTCTGTTAACGATGCGAATCGAAAAGAACAATCGAACGCTCGTCGAACGGGCCTGCGAAATTCTTCGAGACCAAGATGCCAAGCTATTAGGTGTGATCGTCAACAGCCGCAAGTCAGGCAGACAAGCGTACGGCTACACCCAATACAACTACTACGGCGACAAAGCGTACGGCTACCAAGCGAACTACCGCCGCTACTATGCAGCCAAAGAAACGGACAAAGAAACCGCCCCAAGAACCAAACCATCACGAAACGGCCATGCGACGAAGTCGCTGAAAGCGGAATAGAGAATAGAGAATAGAGAATAGAGAATAGAGAATAGAGAATAGAGAATAGAGAATAGAGAATAGCCGCTAGCCACTCTCATCTAGTAACTCGCATGCTTCATACACCAGAATTTTTAGCCGCAAGGCACGCACTAGCCTCTAGCCTCTAGCCACTCATTAGCCTCTCATTAGCAACTCAAAAAATGTCCTATGAGAACTTGGATGTTTGGAAGCGAGCGGTGCAGTTATCGGTTTCGATCCGAATGGATAGCAACTAGAAGCTAGCAACTAAAAAAATACCGCAGGCTTGCCCTGCTGGATTGTTCTGTTTCAAAGCTACACGCACGTTCAACTTGCCATTTGTAATTTGCAATTTGTAGTTTGATTTTCGCCACTAGCCACTAGCCTCTCGGCTCTCGCCCCTAGCCACTCACCGTTCACCGTTCACCGCTTCTAGCAACTCTAAAAAATGTCCGAATTACCGTCATTTGCAGCTCAATGGGTCAAGCAATGGAAAGATGCGGCGCCTCGCTTGCAAGCGATTCGCGATGAAGAGCTTCGTCGACTCGACAGCAAAGATTGCAAAGCGGTGGTAGGTGTACGCATTTATGAAAAATATCCACATGTGCACGGAATGGTAATCATGCAAAAGTGGTTCATGCGTAGACATTTGATTGAAACCAGAACTCAGCAGGATGAATGACGTCGATCTGACGGACTTGATTTCTGCCGCTTCGAGGTTGCAAACAATTTGGGAAGCGAGAGGATTTCAGTTCTGCTTTATTGGTGGATTGGCCGTACAGCATTGGGGTGAACCGCGACATACCAACGATGTCGACGCGACCGTGTGGACCGAGTTTGGAAATGAGCGGCCAGTGATTGATCGGTTGCTTGAGGACTTATCGGGCCGCATCGAAGGCGCGGATCAGTTTGCCCTCATCAATCGAGTTCTGTTGGTACAAGAATCTGGTGGAGTGGATGTCGATGTATCCCTTGCGGCGTTTCCATTTGAGCGCGACCTCATTGAAAGAGCCCGAAAGCAAACGTATCGCCATGCAGAGTTATTGATTTGTGGACCGAGCGACTTAGTCATTTTGAAAGCGTTTGCAAATCGGCCTCGCGACTGGCAAGACATTCGGGGCATCCTAATACGCAGCGCCTCGCAACTGGACTGGAACTTGATCGAATCCGAACTGCAAGTCCTAGCAAATCTCAAAGAAGAGCCCGAAATCATCGACCAACTCCAAACATTACGGAAATCTAGCCCCTAGCCCCTAGCCCCTAGCCCCTAGCCCCTAGCCCCTAGCCCCTAGCCCTAGCCCTAGCCCTAGCCCTAGCCCTAGCCCTAGCCCCTAGCCCCTAGCCACTAGCCACTAGCCACTAGCCACTAGCTTCCATCCTCCATCCTCCATCCTCCATCCTCCATCCTCCATCCTCCATCCTCCATCCTCCATCCTCCATCCTCCATCCTCCATCCTCCATCCTCTAGCCTCTAGCCTCTCGCCTCTCGCCACTATCCAACGCATCTTCCTCTCTCTGAAAGCACGCCCGTTGCTTTTTGATGCTTCACTTAGACAGCCAAAAACCAAGAAGGATTTAAGAGAGAACTAACATTATGGATATGCCCTATAACGAATCACTGGACCTTGAGTCTGGCGAATTGATCGAGTCGGAACGTCTCAGTGGTCCATTTGATTTCGATCGCTCGCAACCGCTTGAGCTCCCACGTTTATCGCCCAACGTCGCGCTCAAACTGGGGCGGGTACAAGCGGCAAACGACATCCGAACCGGCCTGCCATTCTTTATCTTAGATGGTTTGTCGACGATTGCCGCTATCGGCTTAGCCTTTGGCGTAGAGTATTTCCTGACCGGCCGGGAACTCGCGGCCAACCTGTTCTTCATTCCTGCAGTGGTCGGCTTGACTTGGCTGATTCAGCATGTGCATGGTCTGTACCCAGCATGCGGCATGTGCTACTCGATCGAATTTCGGCGCTCGCTACGAACTTGTTTGATAGTGACCGCCGGTATTGGAGTCGGATTCCTCTTGCGAGAAAACGAACGCGGTTTTCCTCTCCTTGGGTTAGTGACATTTTCGGCATCGCTGATCTTGCTGCTTTGTGCTACGCGACCGATCGCACGTCGCGTGTTGAGTCGGTTTGACTGGTGGGTTCAACCGGTTGCGGTCGTCGGTTCCTCGGAGCCCGCGATTGAGTTGCATCAACGGCTAACCAAATGTCGGCATGAGGGTCTGCGATCGATTGGAGTTGTTTTCGATCCAGCGGAACATTGGGGCGATGACCGGTACGATGAACAAGACATATTCATTGGCCCCATCTCGGACTTGGAAACGATACTTGCCAAAACCAATACGTGTCGGTTAGCGATCGCGGAAAGCGGCAGTGCTGCTCTCATGGATTATGAGAGTTACCACGGCATCCCGCACGTCATGTTGCCGACGGATCTAAGCCGACAACCGACCGAAAAGGCTCAGTTGTTCGAGCGCGGTGGCAAGGTGGAATTGCATTGCTTCCACGCCATTACCAGCCCCTCCGCTTTGTTCGCTAAGCGGGCCATGGACTTGATCGTGGTGATCGCACTCATTCCGTTTTGGATGCCCGTTGTGGTGGCAATTGGGTTGGCGATCAAGTGGAGCGATCCCGGCCCGATTTTCTATCGGCAGACGAGGGTTGGGCGATTCGGTAAGCCGTTTCGGGCCATGAAATTCCGAAGCATGGTTTGCAACGCCGATCAAAAGCTAAAGTCTTATTTGCGATCGCATCCAGAGTTACAAGCCGAGTGGGATGCATCGCACAAGCTCAAGAATGATCCGCGAGTGACCTGGATTGGCGAATTCTTGCGCAAGTCGAGTCTGGACGAGCTTCCACAATTACTGAATGTATTGCGAGGCGACATGAGCTTGGTCGGTCCCCGACCGATCATTGACTGCGGCGAATACGACCGCGAGTATATTGAGGACCACCCCGAGGTTTTTGAATTGTATCAGTACGTACGACCGGGAATAACGGGATTGTGGCAAGTGTCGGGCCGAAACCACACCTCGTATGCACAGCGAATCCATTTCGATCGAATGTATTTGCACAATTGGTCGGTCATGATGGACGTGTTTATATTATGGCGAACAATCAAAACCGCAATCTTCCGAGAGGGAGCTTATTAGGGAAACTAGCCCCTAGCCCCAAGCCCCAAACCCCCATCCCCAAGCCCCAAGCCACAAGCCCCAAGTGTAAAGACATCACCCAAAAATATTCCAAATTCACCCTGAGAATTAAC
>JANMGH010000053.1:0-54246 GCA_031374515.1 Pirellula sp.
GGTAACGTTCAGCTGACCACCCGCATCATTGAAAACACCACCACCAGAACCTAAAGTGCCCGATGCAATGTTGTTGCTGATCAACGTCGATGCGCCTGTCACATTGACGATCCCACCATTGTTGAATATCCCACCGCCGCCATTCGTTGCGTCGTTTCCTAACGCTCGGTTCCTACTGACGACAGTATTGTTAATGGAGAGAGTGCTGCCTGCTTGATTCCAAAGTCCGCCGCCCTCGCTAGCAGCTGTGTTCCCGAAAACAACTCCACCGTCGATTGCAACAGTAGCTACGCCGGAAACATGCAATCCGCCTCCATTGCCTGGATTTGCAACTCCAGCTACTCCATTGACATCATTATTGATGAGGTTGGTTCTGTTTAGATTGAGAATACCATTTACAACTTCAACGCCGCCACCTGCGCGTATCGCGCTATTGAACGATATTTGCGAATTAACGATTACGACACTGCCCCCTTCGCTAAATAGACCGCCTCCACTGCCGGTTGCACCGACAGCTCGATTGTTTGCGATCGACCCACCGACGATGACCAGAGTTCCCCCCGCGTTGTATAAAGCTCCACCGTTGTCCGCTTGATTACTTTGAAAAACTGTGTTGGAAAGTCGAACATTCGCGTTCGCACCGATGCGTAAGCCGCCACCTTCGAGTGCTAAACCGTTGCGAACGACGATATTGGAGAGAGATACACTTTGCGTATTGTTTGCAACGGAGAAAATCCGCTGTGCTACACCATCAATGACGACAGGAAAAGGATTGTTATCGCTGAGATCGACTGCATCACTTATGTTGAGCGAACCCAGCGAACTCAATGCGATGACTTTCCCATTAAGCGATGCGTCAAAACGGATGGAATCCACAATTCCTGGCCCAACATCCCCGCGCGGCGCATCTAGAAAGGGGGCGTTTGTACTCGAAGCAACGATGGCTTCGCGCAGACTGATCTTCCCGTCGATGGCATTCGAGTCGTCTAAGGTATTGACGACGTAGCTAGCTAGCAGTGCGCGTTCCTCGAGTGACTCTAGGATCAGGCGGCGGTTCCGCTTGGAATGATTTCGGCTTTCGATCGCTATCATTTTCTTCGTCGACTTAGACATTTTTTGCACAACAGACTCTTTCAGCGTTATCACAGGGATGCATCTTGATTGATCAGGAGGGTCGAATCACTAACGACTTCGACTCAGTTTCCACTCGGATTGAAGGCGGGCGATATCCGCAGCATGCTGGATAGAAAACCTAGGGTTCACATCTACAACTTTCTGTAGATGTCCTTTGGCAGCATCAATATTACCCAGTGCTTGATGAATCTTGGTTGCATGGTACAGAGACAACAAGTCATTGGATTGCTTCTGCATCAATGCCTTGATTTCTGCTGCAGCCTCATTCCATTGCTGATTCTTGAAGAGAATCCATGCGAACGCGTCGGCAGTGTTAAAATCCTTTCGTTGGTTTCGATCGAGAAGGATGAGATCCATTGCTTCATTGACATGACGATCGTGATCGGCAAAAAATATTGCCGCTTCGCGAGCATGAGCCGCTTTTGCGATTGCAGCTTCTTCCCGTATTAGTTCTTCAGCCTTACCCCAACACTCAGTGGCTTTTACCTTCTCGCCTTGATGCTGAAAAAGATCACCGAGCATTGCCAATACAGGAGGGCTTGGGTGCAACTTCACCACCTGCTCTAACAGACCTTGCGCTCTGCTGACTTGATTTTTTGCGAAAGCAATTCGAGCAAGTAGGATAGATGCGCGTTCATCATTGGCGCTATCGTCAAGGATCTTCTGGACAAGCAATTCGGACTCGTCTAAGTCACCCGAATCGAAGACAAGACCGGCAAGTCTCCATTGATACCAATGCCACTCTGTTTCGTCCGCGCTCCCTGCCTTGACGGTGTCGAGCGACGAGCGAACAATCTGAATCGCTTTTTCTCGATTTCCGGTTAGTTCTGCAAGGCGAGCCAATCGAGCGTCAATTGGTGGAGATTTCTCGAGTTTCGCCAGCTGTTCCAGCACCACTTTAGCTTGATCAACATTACCCATATCAAGATGACAGTCCACGATGATCGCCAGGTCGGCGGGACTCTGCGAATCTGCTGGAATGCCTTCCCCAATAAGCTTGAGCGCATCGGCGAATTGATGCTGAGCCATCATAACCTTTGCAGACCACAAGATCGCAGGTTTGTAATCCGGCTTGATCCTCAGTGCATCCTGCAGGACACCCATCGCAAGAGAATACGCTGGCAGGCAATCTTCTTCGGTCGCTTGCCGGAGATAGAGCTCACCTAATACGGTACGGCTCGCATAGTCGCTTGCTCCCCGCTCCACTCGCTTTCGAAACAAGTCGATTGCCTTCTCAGTGGGCATTCGCTCACCCAATCCAGTCGCCGAGTTTGGCAACGGTTTTGAGTCCCCCGTTTGCCAATCGAAATCCTCAAAGGTGAGTTCATAGGGTCCTTTCGCCGATGCGATGCTAGTCTTTGCATGACCAGTAGAGGACGAAGGAGCGATCGAATCTTGCGACTGAGAGTCAGCGCAAACGATCGCGCAAATTCCGGTAGCAAACAAGCAAAGTACGTATTTTTTCATATGGTCTCTCATCAGGAAGAAAAGCGATGCCGAACGTGAGCCGGCAAAAAATTGCCTAATTTGCTGCGGCTAGGTATGGGAATTCCGACGGAAAGGGCTTGTCATTCGCGTTGACACGGTCGCCGGTAACAGCACCGTTTGTCAGCAAAGACAACTCTGCGTCAATTACGTCATTGGAAGGCTGACGACCATTTAGAAACCCAGCATTACTTGAAGTATCGACGGTCAGAATGTCAGGGAGCAAAACGGCAAGCAGCGTTGCTGCGCGGTCAGGAGAATTCCCAAGCCCCAACAGGGACGTTCTTACCGCACTGCCAAAATTCGCCATGTCGTTGACGGGTTGCGTTGCGTTAAACCGGTTTTTTAAGGCGGAGGGAAGCAATACTGTATTGATAGCTGGACGACCTTTCCGATCGAATTGCCTACCCTGAATGACTGTGCTTGCCCACACGCCGATGTTGTTGGAGCCAAGGGTACTACGTGGAATTTCGATCGCAATCGCGGTTACGTTCGCACCGGCAAAGAAGTCCATTCCGGTAAAGGCCAAGCCGTTGTTGAAGCCATTCAAATCAAAGAAGAAAGGGTCCTCGAAAACGCCAACCGTGACGTTTCCGCCACCTCTGAGTTGGGTCACCTGTCCTGTCTGTCCGTTTCCTAGAGCTGCACCGTTGGACTGAGTCACAACGAATCGCTGGACTCCGCGTCTTGCGGCCGAGAAGTAAAATCGAAATACATGTTCAGCTGTACCGTTCCCATTCGTATCGACGTTTATTTCATAAACCCCAGCTGGATTCAGCGTTGTTCCACTCAGTACGCCTGCGAGCGGATTCAATGTCACTATGAATACGACATTATTCGGATTCGTTGGCGATTGAAAGGCATAGAGATCGTTGATATCTAGAGAGCCGTCGACTCGGACAGACGGCGAATCGAGGTGGTCAGCACCGTGTGACGGATTGACGAAAACTAGGCCAAGAACTGCGAGTCCAATAGAAATCCGCTGTGCGATCCAAGACATTGCCATTTGCGTTTGCTCCCTTTTCGAATTAATAACTAAAAATTACACGCTGAGAGTACGGGAGCTCTTGTGACTTCAGATGTGGCTTTTTTACGATTATTCGACCTAAAGTGAGCAAAATTTGAGAACAAATACTATTCTCGAAAAAAGTCCGATTTCTCAAATCCGCAGCGCTAGTGACCTCCGTACTATTGAGTTGCTCATGAGCGGAGAATTCGAGTGATCAGAAAAGTGGTAGGTGTATTTGGATGAAAGGTACATTTTTCAAGCCGCAACAGCTTGGATGGTTAGCTGCAAGTTTTTCCATCGGAATCGCTTCCTGGATAATCATTGGTGTATTGCTTCGCGGCAATTCTGGCGCGAGAGAGCGGTCATCGCTCGCGGTCAGTTCCAAAATCGACGAGGAAGTCGATTTAAGTGTTCCTCAGCCCGAACTAGAACCATCTCAGGTTGTCGCGATGCAGGTCAATTCAATTCGAGATGCCATGACGGACATTTCGAAACTAAAAATTTGCTATAGCCTCGCCTCGCCTGGAAATCGAAAGTTTACGGGGCCATTCAGTAGGTTTGCGGAGTTGGTCATGCTTCCACCTTACGACCGTTTGGCTACTTGCGTCGATTGGCAAATGGGCAGTACCTTCGTTGACAAGAATTTAGCTGCGGTACTCGTTTCGACCCTTTCCGACCAAGGACAGGTATCTGGCTTCCGATTTGTTCTGCAGCGACAGGATTTCGCCCTGTCGGAATGCTGGTTAACGGAAGCAGTTCAGTTCATTTCGGACGAAACGATCAGCCCCGATGCAATGCCTTTGATGGAATTGGATCGCAAGATTGATTAAAAGAAAATCATTTCCTGAGTACATTCAAGTAGAGCGATCCGATGATGAGCTTGTAAGGCTGATATGCGATCGCGACGAATCGGCACTTGATGCAGTGATCGGTTTGTACGGCGGCCAAGTTAACGCGTTGTGCAAAAGGATTTGTGTCGATGATTTGGAAGCAAATGCGGTTGTCTCTGACGTTTTCTGGGAGTTCTGGCGGAATGCATCGCATTTTCGGTCTCAGCGTGGATCCTTGCGCAGCTACCTACTGACAATGGCTCGCAGTAGAGCATTGGATCGGTACAGGTCCGTCATGTCACAGCAACGGCGACATAATCTCTACATGGAATCAGCTGCGGATCGGATAGCCGAGCTTGTGCACCAGGATTCGCCTGATGAACAACCTATTTATGCTGAAGAATCTCAGGAGGTTCAGTCCGCGTTGGGTTTATTGCCAACACTGCAACGTCAATCGTTGTTGTTGGCTTTTTTCGACGGCCTGTCACATCGCGAAGTATCGGAACGCATGGGATTGCCGTTGGGAAGTGTAAAGACGCATATACGAAGTGGGTTGCAAAAGCTCAAGCATCTACTCGCGGCATTCCGCGAACCTCAGGAGTATTCATGAATTGCGATCAAGTAAAAGAACTCTTAGTTGAGTACCTTCTCAGTGAATTGCCCGAGGAGGACAGGTCATCGATCGAGCTCCATTTGCGTGGAGGCTGCCCAGACTGCACCGCCACGGAAAAAGAGTTGGCATTGGGAATAGACATCCTTTTTCAGGCGATTCCAAACGATGAGATAGAGAATTCTCAACGCAAGTCGATTCTGGCATTCGCAACAAGCCCGTGCGAAGAGTCAACGCTTTCGCGTCGCACTTTGCCGAATCCAAACTCCAAAAGCTCGATTCGGCCGCTCCAATGGTTTCCGTACCTGCTCGCACTGGCTGCCGGAGTATTAGTGATGATGACGATCTCGTCAGTCAGAAAAAAAGAAACCCGTAGCGGTCAGTCTGTTCAAGTGAACATAGCTAAGTCAGATACATTCGAAGTCGACCCGATTAATATCACCCATAACTCGGAAATGTCCGACGCGAAGTACGCTAAGACACGTCTCGTATCCATGGAGCGTACCAACAATGCCAGCAGGATAGAAGGCCGTATCCTTTGGGATGCACTTAGCCACGAAGTGCATTTCTTTGGACGCGGTATCCCAACGCCTCCGAAGGGAATGGGCTACGTATTATGGCTCATGGGAGACGACGACAAAACGCTGGTCTCAAAAGAGTTGATCGTGAACTCGTCTGGACTGTGCAAGCAAACCGTGTCCAACAACATGGGGAGTGTTCTTCATGTATTCATCACGTTGGAATCGAAGACGGGAAATTTTGTTAGACCATCCAAGAATATCGAGCTCACGTTGGATGCTAAGCGATTCAATGCATTTCCGTTATAAACTTGTGTCGATTCGGTTGCGAGAAGAAACGATCGAACTCCCTACCGCGTTGACAACGATTGCCAAATTTTAGGACAGTTATTTTTCAGCAAGTTCGTTACGCTTGTTGGAAGCAAGCGAGTTGTCAGCGGAACTATATAGGTGTCTTCTTGATCGGTATAACCCGCTGCACGCGCATACTTATACTGACTGGTTAAACCGCCTTCCGATGTCAACGATTCCAGGGCAACCGACGGTGCTGGCACAGACAGAAAGATGCGATCTACCGATGGAATACGATTCGATTCGCCACGGACCAATTTCCTTGTAATGAACAACTGGCGATACAGCTGTTTGGCGGTCAATTGACCTGGATCGATCAAAGTGACGTCTGAAGAAATCAGATGCTGATAAGGTTGGCTGCCATCTTCGTCACGATACGAACGTAGTCTTTCTAAATTCTTTGCGATACACTTCGCTTCATAAGGGAAATGGGTGCAACCAAGTATCACCTTTTCGATTGGCTCTTTGGAACCTGACCTGCGATACCCCTCCATCATGGTTGCAATGTCGTATCGCACATAGTTTTCAATCGAGTTTAGCCTCCATGTCTCGGGTCGTTCTATATCGCCCAGCAGCCCCTTGGAATCGAAGCCGTAGACGCCCGCCAAAGAGACATCAATTGGAGCTCGAGCGTTGCCGACGGCTGGCCCCTGGTATTCTAAAGTGTTGGAAGCGCTTTCTGGTATTTGAGAATCGTCGTTGACAAAGGCCGAATTCCCTTCGATCGCCCCCGCAAGCCCGAGGCTTCCTTGCTGCCAAACAGTCGGATTTCGTTTCCCCGCTAGTCCAGCTGCTTTGACAATGGCCCGTGGATACGCCCCACTGCTGCATGTACCCAATGTGGCCATTACGGCAACCGCTGTAGGTGTTCCTGTCGCAGGTAACTCCTGCACAAAGGAGTCGGCACCTGCCTCGACGACTCCCACAACTGGGACCGGTAGCTTCCACTTATCAACGGCTGCCCGAATGTCTTCAAGACCATATGCTGTTGCCGTGTTGCACGCGATCACAATTGCTTTCACTGCTGGTTTATCAAACGACGGTGAAGTCGCTTTGGAATGACTCCAGTAGCGACTGCCCAATAAGAAAATAGCGTCCTTCATAATCAACTCACGAAGGTAGTCCTCCTTGCCAGCTGCAGAATAATTTCCGTATGGCATATTGGCTTGATCGCCCAGATACAAAAAACGTTCATTTTGAAAGTCTGGCACACCATCAGAACCTGGTTGGCCGTTCGCATTCTTGTGTTGATCATAAGTCAACATAGTTTCAAGGACGGTTAGACCACCAACCCCGGAATCGAAAACACCTATTGGGAGTTCGATGAGACTATTCTGGTAAAGCGGAAAGTCGATTGAATATGGGCTTCCTTCCCCTTTCCCAAGCAGTACTTGCTCTGCTAACTTCAAAGCAGCCCATCCCTCGGACTTCTTATCTTGACCGAGTAACCGCGGCATGCCGATCATGTCCAACGATACGCCAACGGCAATCAGCCAGAAAAAAAGCGAGGGAATTCTCATCGTGTCAAATCTCGATTTCGCGATAAATCAAAGGACATATTGGTACGATCGCCGTTGTCCCATTCTATCTCCCCGTTACTCGTGCCGCAGCGCTTCGATGGGATTCATCATCGCAGCACGTCGAGCAGGATAGAGTCCAAACAGGAGCCCGACTCCAAGCGAAATGAAGACGGAGAGCAAGACGGACCAAAGTGCAATGCGAGGCTCTAACGTGTAGACGATTGGAGGAAGAAGTTCAGGAGAAAATGCAGTAATGAGGGTGCGCGCCGTTCTAAAGATGGGACCACACAGTAGACCACACAACACCCCTAAAAGTCCTCCGCTGCCAGTTAGAACTAACGTCTCGACTAAAAACTGTTGAATAATATCGCTGCGTTTCGCTCCCAGCGCGCGACGGATTCCGATCTCGCGAGTCCGTTCGGTAACGGTTGCGAGCATGATGTTCATGATGCCTATCCCACCCACCAATAGCGATATTCCTGCGATGATGACCAACATAACGTTGAACATGGCTCTTGTGCGTTCGGCTTGACGCAACAACTCCTTCGGAACCACTACCGCATAGTCCTCTTGCTCATGATACTTCTTTAAAAGTGTCTCGATGATTGCAACCGTTTCATCCACTTGCGATAGATCGCCAACGGTTAACGTGATTTGCGTTAATTCAACAATCTCCCCTTTGAAGTTCATCCCTTCGCCAGTTCGAGTCATAATCTGATCTCCAACGCGATGTCGAAATGTTTCTAAAGGGATGTAAGCGTCGAAGCTGTAGTCTCGCGAATCCAAACTTCCACCGATCGCTGCCGAGGCTCCTCGCGGTTTGGTCTGGCCAATCACCGTATAAACATCGCTTTCTACTTTAACATTCCTGCCGATGGAATTCTCACCTGGGAATAGCCGATTTGCAGTTCCATCTGCGAGCACGATGAAGTTTTCTCGATTGTCTTGTTTGGCGAGCCATCTCCCACGCGCGATTTCTAGTCGGTTCAGATCGAAGTGCTCTTCTTCGCAGCCCACCAAATTGATGCTCGTGGTCCGGCTGTCGACACGACATTCGCGCCGCAACTCGCGTATCGGTACCGCGCGCTTGATTGTTGGAATGTTGGATAGGATACGACGATAGTCCGCCCTCAGAAGTCCGTAACTCTTGACTCGATTCTTGTCTCCTCCGTTGGTGGTCGGCTCGATACTTCGGACAATGATGTTGGTTGCACCCAATTCGAGGATTTGTTGCTGAGCTTGATGGCTCACCCCCTCCCCCATTGCAACTAACCAAATAACCGTAGTTGTTCCAATAAAGATGCCAAGCGCCGCAAGTGCCGATCGCATCTTCTGAAGCAGAAGACTTTTAAGGCCCAATCGAAAGGTCTGGCCAAGCGAGCCACTCATTTGCGGTTGGATGCCTGTGTTATTTCAGTCTTTTTCAATTCGACTTGTTTGGCTTCGATGGATACTGCGGCCCCCTTTTCTGTTCGATTGGTTGGCAGGATGGCCAGCGATTGGGCTTCCTCCACAAAGGCCAAAGGATTCAAAACGACCTTGTCGCCTTCAGCGAGCCCATCCTGCACTACCGAGAATTCATCGTTGGTGTCACCTAGTCGAAGCAAACGTTGTTTGACTCCATCTGCAGTTTGGACCCAGCAACTGAATCCTTCTTTGCTTTCAACAATGGATGCGACAGGAATCGTTATAACGTTTTCATGATTTGCCAAAACGACATCGACGACGGCGCTCATCCCTGGCTTAAGTCCGGCGTGCGGCTTGATTGCAATCTTCGTATCGTACTTGACCAAGTTCCCCGTCCACCAACCAGCCGGTCGCGTGACCTCTGCGATCTCGCTAACTTCACCATCCAAGATGAGGTCTTGGAGTTGTACTTTGGCAGGCATGCCGACCTTGAGTCGATCCACTTTGGACTCATGGATGCCAACTTTTACTTGCATCTTGGTGACGTCGGGTATGATCAGCAAGGTCTGCTGTTCGCGAACGGCGGCCCCTTCGGTAATGTCAGGCGTATCTTTCCAGGCTGCCATTGATGGGAAAATAACCATACCTGAAGTATCTGCTTTGATGATACAGTTCTCTAACTGTTTCTTCTCACGATCGAGCCGAGTCTTTTCGAGTTCCAGTGACGCTTCGAAGGAAGCCAGCTTAGCTTGTGCTGCGCGAAGAGTGCTGCGGAGTTGCTGCAACATTTTCTCTTTGCTGTACTTTTCGAGAGATAAGAGCTTTGTCTTTTTTAGCTCGAGGTCCTTCTTTGATGAATCGACCGCAAATTTTTCGCCTTCCAATTGAAGCCCTTTGAGCACCCCTTTGGCGGTTAGCCGGACGGCAGAGTCATAAGACAGTTCTGTTTTACGAAGCGACTGCTCCGCTTCGAAAATCTCTTTTTCCACCAAACTGCGTTCTTCGCGATAAGAACCTTCAAGGTATTCGGTAATGCTGATCTCTGCGACAGCGACATCGCTCTCCGCGGTAATCTTGTTGGCTAAGGCGGTCTCATAGACTATTCGCTGCTGCAGAATTTTGTCCTCGATCTTGGATTGGTCGAGACGGACCAATTCGTCGCCAGGCTGCACCAGCGTACCGGTTTCAATAACCCAGAGCACCGTACTGCCCCCCTGCACCAAACACTTGATTTCTTTGTTGTTGGAGCTCTCAACTGCTCCGTTTTCCGTTACTGTCACCGACAAAGAACCTAAGGACGCCGTATGCGTCAAATGCTTAACAGAAATAGCGGGCTTAAAAAACCGAGGAGCAATCGCACCGAGTGCTGCTACCGCCGCAATAAGCACTAAACCGATTCCTAATCTATAGAAAATCCGAGAAGATGAGCTCACGACTGTACTTTTTAGAGGGGTATTCGATTTTGGGCGACCAGAAATTGCACCCGGGGGGGTCCCCCAGTATACACCAAACCGTGGTAATTTCCATCACGAGCAATGCTATTCGTGCTTTTTCGCAATTGCACACCTTATGAAATTGCGAGTGTGAGACCCCACTATCGGGCAAGGTTTAGGAATTCCGTCTAGGACTTCGAATCAGCCCCACCATGGTGGTTGTGAAAGTGCTGCCACAAATGGTCATGAACCCTATGCATCCATTTGCTCCAGCTAAAATCATGAGGTACCGGGTTCCCGTCCGCATCCTTTTCTGCGGAAGGCGCAATGTAATTCATAACTGCAGAATCACCACCTAAAGCGACGAACCCCGTACCTGAGATCAACAACATGGCCATAATCAATGCCCATTGTTTTGTTCTTCTGCGGCTCTTTGATAAACCAGAATGCAATTCCATAATACGCTCCTCTAAGCAACTATCAATATTGTCCGGTTCGCTTGAACTAGACTTCAAATTTCTTAAACAGGCTTCCAATTGGTCGTCGTTCATCTGCGTTTTTCTCTTCATGATAGGTAAACTTTTTTCTTAGCAATTCTCTAGCCCTGGACAATCGCGATTTGACAGTCCCTGGACGGCAACTCATGATTTCCGCAATGGCATCAACCGAGAGGTCCTCAAAATAGTGCAGTGTGAGTACTGTTTGAAACGCTAAAGGCAGGGCAAACAGTGCTTTTCGGATCGTCTCCTGCTGTTCGTCCCGATCAAGATTCTGAAATGCGGCCATTTGTTCGAAGGATTCGATAGGTCGCCAAAGACTAGAAAATCTTCGTTTGCGAATCCATCGATTGATTTGGGTAGTGGTTAAAACGAGAAGCCAACATCGGAACGGCGCACCTGTCCATTGAAATCGAGGTAGATATCGCACCATGGACATAAACACTTCCGCCACGATGTCATTGGTATCGTGCGTGTTTCCGACGCGACGACCGACATAGCGATGGATGGCGACATAGTGTTGTCGATACAGATAGGAGACAGCTAATGGATCCGTCTTAGCCATCTGGACGACTTCACGTTCGTCAAGTTCGTCCAATCTCCAATCGCGTTTACTTGGGGCTTCAATCGTCAATTCCAATTCCGTTCTTTGTGCGTGTCACGTCTCAACATCTTAGAAAAGCCGCGTCGAGGGTATTTGGTTGCGAGAAACGACCAATTTGGGCATAATCCACGATAAATTCCCAATTCGACACAAGCGACAAAAGTAGCAGGCACGCTCCGTCCTGCCGTCCGCTAGCGGGCATATGCAGAGATTCGAGGTGGACGGCACATGGAATGTGCCTACTACTTTGACTTTTGTCGGCTGTGTCCAATTCGTTGAATCTATCGTCACTTGAACTAGTGCCAAATGATGAAGTCGGTTCCGAAATAGTTTTAACCCTGCAGACGAAAGGGTATGATGCATCCGGTAGTCTAACCTTTCACGTAGTCGAGCTTGGCGATTATGAAACGAATCCAGGGCAATTCCAATCGATTTGGCAGCAAATCCACGAAGTTGAATCGGCGTATAGGGCGACGGGCATTTTTCGAATCCCTAGAGAATCGAAATCTGATGGCCAGCGACACGACTTCGGGTGTCGGACTACTTGGTCAGTATTACAACAATGCAGACTTTACGGATCTAGCGTTGTCGCGAACCGATTCGAATATCGCTTTCAATTGGAGCGCAGGATCTCCCGATGCGTTGCTCGGCCCAGATTCCTTTTCAGCGCGATGGTCTGGCATGGTCGAAGCGGTCTATACGGAGGAATATTCGTTTATTGTCAACGCGGACAACGCGGTACGGCTTTGGGTTAATGGGCAATTGCTCATCGATCGATGGAACGAATCAGCTGTGGTCAACGCAACAGGAAAAGTCAACCTAGTTTCTGGGCGTAAGTATGACGTACTGATCGAGTATTATGAAGACACTGGAAATGCTTCAATCCAATGGGAATGGTCGAGCCTGAGCCAGATTCGTGAGACGGTTCCTACCATTCGACTGTTTCCCTCAGAGAGGGGCAATATCCTGCGAGAGGTTTGGTCAAACGTTGTGGGAACTTCCATATCCAGTCTCACTAGCGCGGCAACGTTTCCAGCAAGCCCAAGTTTTGTAAGTCTTAGCAATTCCCTTGAGGCACCTTCGAACCAATCCGATAATTTTGGGGAGCGAATGAGGGGCCTATTGCACGCACCGAAGACGGGGGACTACACATTTTATCTTTCAGGTAATGAAACGGCCGAATTGTGGCTGAGCAATTCCGCGGAGGCACTTGGCAAGCAACGCATTTCAACAGTGCCAAGCCCAACACTCGTAAACGAATGGACAAAGTTTCCGGAACAACGTTCGGTCGTGCTGAAGTTGGTAGCAGGTCAGAGTTACTATCTTGAGGTTTTGCACAAAGAGAGTGTCGGAGTTGATCATGTCGCAGTCGCGTGGACTCTGCCAGGTTCTGCGATCATCGAACTAATCGGTGGAGAACATCTTTCACCAGTTCTGGCTGAGGTCAGTCTTTTTGCGGAACGTCCGACCACCGCCGAGGGTTCCCAGGATTCAGCCCAACTCAAGGTGGTTCGCTCGGGTATTCCCAATACTAACTCATTGACTGTCTTCTATTCGTTACGAGGGAGCGCAGTCAATGGAACAGATATCGCAGGATTGAGCGGTAGCGTGATCATTCCCTCTGGTCAGGATACTGTCTCTATCAACATCCAGCCATTGAGTGATGCCCTTGTCGAGGGAAGCGAGAAGCTGATTCTCGAACTAAAAGATGGACCTGGGTACCAAGTCGGGCGGCTCAGCGAACGAACAGCTACCGTAACGATTCAAGACAACTCTCCGGCACCAGTAGGCGGTGTTCCACTATTGAGCGGCACGGCATTGGTCAACTTTGTCCGATTTGGGGGAGTGTTCTCAAGCCTTACCGATCCGCTGTTGGGACCTGTGATTCAGGCAGTGATCTCAACGGCACCATCCAATCCATGGGACGCGCAGCTAAACCAAGCGATCAGTACGCCGGTCATCGCTGGCGATATCTTGTATGCTGAGTTTTTCGTCCGTTCGGTCACTGCCACTGGAAACATAACGGCCATCTTCGAACAGTCGGCAACATTCGATAAATCACTAAGCCGCGCTTTAAGCGTGTCGACTTCTTGGACCAAAGTGCAACTTCCGTTCATTGCCAAAGGAGACTATGCCGCAGGAGGCGCAACTTTCGGCTTTCATCTCGGTTCGCAAGTTCAGACGCTCCAATTCGCACAGTTCAACGTTCGAAATTATGGTCCATCATCAAATCTTGCACCCAACGGTTTGAATTTAAATCAATCCGGGGTATACGGCACAATGGAAAGTGTTTCGGTTTCAGGGCAGCCGTTTTCTAGCGCCTATTCCATTGCGACCACTTCAACTCCTGCCACCGGTCAAAGCTGGCTATTTCAAGCGTTCGTACAAAATGCCGTTCCAATCCAAACCGGCGACACGTTGCAAGTTGAGTTTTGGGCAAGAGCCCTTTCTGGTGCCAACCCCCGTTTGGATGTCGTCGTACAGGAGTCCTTTGGAACTTTTTCGGTACTTTCCGCTAACACACGATTTTTGAATGCCAGTTGGCAAAAATTCACGTTCAACATTGCGATAGCTAGTCCGTATACAGCGCAACGGCTACAGGTTGCCCTCAATGCAGGATTCGCACCGCAATCGATCCAAGTAGGCGGCTTTACTTGGAAGAACCTAACGCGTGGAATTGAATTTTCGACCTTGCCTGATCAAGCCTCTACAGCAAGCTATATTGGCCGAACGGGTACGGATCCATGGCGTGTCGACGCCGACAATCGAATTAATCAGAATCGAGCATCGCAACTAACGGTACAAGTGCTCGACTCGACAGGCAAGACGGTCGATGGAGCCGTGGTCAATATCCGACAGAAAAAACATGCTTTCAAATTTGGTTCTGCGATAAGCGGATACAGTAACTTGCTTGCCGCCAATGGTTCCCCTCAATCGCTCAAGTATCAGTCTGAAATAAAACGGCTATTCAATACCGTCGTCATTGAAAACAACCTGAAATGGCCCGACTTCTTGGCCAACCGACAGCTTGGGATTGATGCTGGCAATTGGGCCATCGCGAATGGACTGACCCTGCGGGGCCACAACGTCATATGGCCTTCGCGATCTTTCATGCCAGCGAGTGTATGGAGCCAATACGATACTCTTGGCCCTGGTACCGCAGCAGCCACAAACTACCTACGGACCACGATCAACAATCGAGTCATTGATGCTGCTGACACGTTTGAAGGAAAGGTTTGGGAATGGGATATCGTAAACGAACCGTTTAGCAACAAAGACGCTATGAATGTGCTGGGCGAGGCGGAGTTGCTCGAATGGTTCAGACTGTTCCGAGTCCACGACCCGCTAGCCCGTCGCACACTCAACGACTACGACATATTTGCAAGAAACGGAGCAAACACTTCTCATCGCGCTAATTTTGATAGTTGGCTGACTCGTTTGAAGGCCCAGAATCTCATAGAAACCTTAGGTGAACAGAGTCACTATGCCGAATCCAATCTGACGGATATCGCCGTCCTCGGCCAGCTAATTCAATCGTACACAACGACGTTCGGCCTACCGATCGCCATTACCGAGTTTGATATCACCTCGCAGGACCAGCAGTTGCAAGCCGATTACTTGCGTGACTATCTGACAATGGCTTACAGTCAATCTGGAGTCTCAGAGTTTAACCACTGGGGGTTTTGGAATGACGTGCATTACCAACCGGGCGCCGCACTTTACAACAGTGATTTTTCGATTCGTCCTAATGGTCAAGTGTACGAGGATTTGGTCTTCGGTGATTGGTGGACGGATTCTCGTGGCACGACTCGAGGAGGAGAGTTCATTTCCAACTTGTTTAAAGGCGACTACGAAGTCACCGTGACGGTTGGCGGACAAAGTTTGACCAAGGCCCTTACCCAATTCAATTCGAATGGATCGTTGGCGTTTACCATGCCGGGGCTGCAGACGATCGTTCCTTTGTACCAATACCCGTTGTCAGCTCCTAGTGTTCTAAGCCCCTGGTGGCAACAGGTTTTCGTAGGCGCCACGACATCCACTCCAATAACCGTGATTGCGAATCCAAGGAATGGCCCGATAGCAACAAACGACGCTGACTTTGCGAATTGGATAACCGCACTAACTTTGCTACGTCAAAACCCAAACATACGCATTATTGGCTACGTTAGTACGATTGTGGCCCCAGGGTCGTCGGTAGTTCGTTCGTCAGCCGACATCCTCGGCAACGTCAATCTGTATTCCACTTCGTACAGAAACGCGAGCACTGGCGCTTCGTTAATCGATGGAATTTTTCTCGATGAAATGAGTACCTCCGTCTCGAACGTTGCAACGTATTCATCGGTCGCTTCAGGTATTCGCGCGAACTCTGGGCTTGCGGGTAGGTTCATAGTCGGCAATCCGGGAACAGAAGTACCAATCGAGTACGTGGATCAGAATACAGCGGACGCGTTCCTTGTTCGAGAAGGGACTCCATCAAATCTGCTCAACAACCCAACTCCATCGTACGTTTCCTCGCCAGTGTATTCCAAATTCGGTTTTGGCGCAATTGTGCATGGTGCAATGGGCACATCGGTACTGGCTCAAATGCTTCGCGAGATCAAGTATCGAGGCTACGATTATGCTTTCGTAACCGATGATTCTGGAACCAATCCATTCGACGTCGCGCCGAGCTACTTCAATGACTTTCTCCGTGACATTCACGCGCCTTACGTATTGACCGCTTCGTTCGGTTTGGCCGAAAACACAGTCGACGGCACGGTTGTAGGAATACCTTTTGCGGGCGATCCGGATGCTGGGCAATCGCTTACCTTTGCAATTACAGGTGGCAATACAAATGGGGCGTTCTCGATCGAGCCCAAGACCGGACGATTGCGTGTCAATAATGCAACCGCCTTGGACTTCGAATCGACCCCCTCGTTTCAACTGTCCGTTCGCGCAACCGATGATGGAATTCCTTCGTTAAGCGATACGGCTATCGTGACCATCAACTTGACCAACGTTAATGAGCAGCCAACCATATCGAGCATTGGCAACCAGACTACCGCTACGAATAGTTCGGTTGGGCCAATCGGGTTTACGATTTCCGACCCAGAAACACCCGCCTCTGCGTTGGTCGTAACCGCAATATCAAGTAACTCAAGCCTAATACCTGCTGGCAATTTGATCCTGGGCGGCAATGGCGCGAACCGAACCATCGTGCTAAATCCGGTTGCGAACACAACAGGGACGTCGACAATAACACTCACGGTCTCAGACGGTGTCTTGACCTCCAATACGAGTTTCTTGTTGACGGTGATTCCCGTACCGCAAGTTGAGAGCGTCGTTTTTGGCGATGGAACATTGCATCGTTCGATGGTGAAACGCGTTGAGGTGACATTCAATTCGATCGTGACGATTGATTCCGACGCATTTCAATTGGATCGGAGCATCAACGGAGTCTTCGAAACAATTCCAACCGCCAATATCGCAATTGCTGTCGCAACTTTGGTTCAGGGAAATAAATCGATTGCAACATTGACATTCACAGGAGACGAAGTGATCGGTGGCTCATTGGTCGACGGGAATTACCGGCTGACTCTTGTTTCGACAAAAATCCGATCCAACGGGTTGCAATTGGATGGAGATGGAAATGGGGTTTCTGGCGGTGATTTTGTTCGCGGTACGGTAGCCACAGACAATTTCTTTCGTCTATTCGGTGACTTTGACGGCAACCGATTGGTCAACGGTCTCGATGTAGCGCGGTTTCGTATTGCGAATGGCACCTCATTAGGTGACCCCAGTTTCAATCCGATTTTCGACTTCGATGGAAACAACGTAATCAATGGTATCGATTTGGCACGGTTCCGCATCAGAAATGGGACGATACTTACGTTCTGATCCGCTAGGGTTGTTTCTTGACGCGAACTCTTATTCTAATTTTGCTAGTCTTGTCGTCTTGACCATTTGCAGACGCAGGCGCGATTTGTTGAAAATGAACTATTCCTCGTCCTAGCGAAGCCGTCTTGCCCGAGCTTGGCGAAAAGGAAAATGCCTCCTTTGCCTCTTTTTCCTGGAAAAGAACTCCTTCTGCCGCGTCCTTAACAAGAGCGGTAGTCACGTCTGAAACGGCGTTCTCGTTGTCCTTGGCAACAAATTCCAACACCTCTGCTTTTGGTAATTCGAGTGGCACTTCGATTCCGAGTTGCCTAAGTCGGTTGGCTCCGGCCCCCCATTCCTCGCTGGGTATTTCAAATTCAATGAGGAGAGGTTTGCGGTCACCGGTCACTTTCTTCATTGACAACGAAAGACTCCTTTTGGAATCCTCCTTCGAAAAAAGGCTAATCTCTCGGTCGGACGCATCGCTTTCCGGTAACCTAGACTTGCCTTCTTTTGAGTCCGCGACTTGTTTTCCTGCTTGATCCATTTTCTGATCGTTCCAAGTAAAGCGGAAGATCGTTTCGTTCGTTACCAGCGTTTCCGAGTTAAAAGTATTCTCATCGGGAAAAGCACCCGTCCGCACGAAATCATCAACTGCTAACATATTCGATTTTTGCAAATCGCCTTCTTGGAAATAGGAATCGAAGAACCGGGAAAGTGACAAGTCCAATTCGATTGGCTCTTCGGATCGTTTTTGCTTTTCCAACGAAAGCATGTTCATCGAGTCACGCTCGTTTTGCAATTTCCCCTCCGTCTCTTCGTACTTACGTGAAGCACTCCGTGAAAGCGAAGCACCTGGAGGACTACCAAGGCCGTTTCTGCTTCCAGGAGCAAGTGCAATTTGGGGGGATTGTGATGCATCCTGCAATGGCGTTTCGCCTCTGACGGGTCCTCTCTCACTTTTTAGAACAGGTTCGACTTCTTTCCCTGCTTCCTTCTTTAATTTAAGTTGCACCTCCGATTGCCTGAATAATAGGTCTTCGCTCGCCTTCGAGTCAAAACGAAAAGGATCAGACGAATCTCTCATGCTTTGCTGACTAATTTCGGACTCAGCCTCCTTCGGAGCCGTTTCAGCACTCTCTATGCGTTCTTTGCTTTTGGCGCTGGACTGATCGCTGGGTTGCACGCTAGGAGCGTTAGCTCGACTGATGCCCTTCCTGTAGGGTTCCAATAGAAGGACTGTTGTGCAAGCAACGATGGCAACGATCGCTGCAATGCTTGCCAGCCGTTGAATCGTTAATCTCCATTGCTTGGAAGATTCAGCGGCTCGCAAAGTCACTGGTGCTGATTCACACATCGCGTTCCATTCGCCATTTTGCAAATTGCGATTTGGTTGTGAGAGATGCAATTGAGTTACCATATTTCGGATGGATCTCAATTCCTCCAAGAGCTTGCGTGCGGCCTCCGATTTTTGAAGTTGTTCCTGGACTGCAGTTCGCTCTGCATCGGTAACTTCATCGTCTAAATACGCGGTCAACAGAACTTCATCAAATTCCGGAGTCATGGCTGGTCCCTCCCTGGGGTGACCAACTGATTATGAATCGAGGATTGCTTTGTTGGTGATGGGTCGATTCCAAAATTGCCTATTCCCATGGCTTGCATGATGTCTCGCAATTCAATACGAGCGCGGTGTAACCGGCTGCGTACGGTTCCAACGGGGATGTTCAATAGGGAAGCGATTTCAGAATAGTCCATCCCTTGTAAATCTCGCAAGACGATGATGTTTCTTCGCTCGACGTCCAGTCGTGACATCGCCAACTGAACCTGGTTAACGGTTTCATTAACCAACACGATCGATTCCGGTGAACACGATTGCATGTCGACCACGTCTACGGAATCCATCATTTCGCTATTAACAACCTGATTCTTGGTTCGCTTTTTCTTTCGTTGCAGATCGATCGCTGCATTAAATGCGATGCGGTGTAACCAGGTGTAGAAGGAGGATCTTCGTTCGAATTGATCTAGCTTTCGATAGGCGATCAAGAAGGTTTCTTGTGCGACATCCTCGGCATCCTGTTGATTTCCGAGCATGCCAAACAATGTCGAATAGATCCTCTGCTGGTAGGTTTTCACCAGGAATTCGAATTTTGAAGTTTGGCCCGAAACGATACAGTCGATCAACACAGTCTCCTCCGATTGATTGGGTTCTGTATTGAAAGACGGATCCATTGCCGAAGGAGTTCCCAATTCGCGAAAAGTGCTATCTGTACAAAGGAATGAGCTTTTCGCTGAGATAGTCGATGAAAGGCTCGGAAGAGAGGGGGGAACCGGTCGCCTTGGCCATCAAAGCTGTCGGTTTCAGACAACGTCCATGTTGGTGAACGGATGTGCGAAGCCACTCCAACAGAGGCTGAAAATCCCCCTTTGCAATCATGGACGATAAATCGCCAAGGTCGTTTCTGGCCCTGTTCATGAGCTGTGCCGCGAAGAGGTTACCGAGGGTATATGTTGGAAAATAACCGATTAGGCCTGCTGCCCAGTGTACATCCTGCATGACCCCTTCGCTATCGTTCGTCGGCCGAATTCCTAAGTACTTTTCGTAGCGATCCGACCAAGCTGACGGTAAATCCACACACTGCAAGTCGCCATCGACCAGCTCTCTTTCCAATTCGAATCGAAGGAGAATATGCAAATTATAGGTAGCTTCGTCGGCTTCGATTCGAATCAAGCTCGGCTCGACGCGATTCAAGTCCGCATAAATGGCGTCCACGGATGTTTCATTGAGTTGCGGAAACCATTTTTGAGCATGCGGCAAGCACCATTGCCAAAACTCTCGCGCTCGACCGATCATGTTTTCCCAAAGTCGACTCTGTGACTCATGCACGCCTAGCGACGCTGCGTTTCCCGCTGGCAACCCGAACCATTCGGTCGGTAGTCCTTGTTCGTAAATCCCATGCCCCGCTTCATGTAGTGTGCCGTAGAGGCCGCTACTGATCGAGTTTTCATAGTACCGAGTTAGAATGCGATGGTCATTCGGGCCAAGTGTTGTACAGAACGGATGGTCGGTTTCATCGAGTCGTCCCCGCCGAAATTGGAAGCCAATTTGCTCTGCAACCCAACGCGAGAACTTCTTTTGCTTGGACACATCGAACTCACCGACGATCGACTTGCCATTCGGCCCGGTTTTAGATTGCGTTAATCTCTGAACAAAGGGAACCAGTCTTTGCCTTAGTTCAGCGAATACGAGTGCAACCTCGTCCGTTTTGGCATCTTCTTCGTATTGATCCAGCAAACTATCGTACCTGCCATTTGCCCCGTTCGACAAAATGGTTGCCTCTTCGCGTCGCAATTGGACAATCGTCTCAAGATGGGGCAGGAAAGCAGCGAAGTCGTTTTTCGGTTTTGCTTCAGACCAAACTTGTTGCCCTACGCTTACTGCATGCGCGATGCGTTTAACCAAACTCTCTGGCAATTGAATGTTTTTGTCAAAATCCCGTTTCATGCCACGTATGGATGCGCCGACCGGACTGTTGGGTTGCATTGCCAGTTCGGATTGAGCGAGTTCATTGAGCCAATCGCCAAACTGTTGGCTCGTCTTGCGCTGGTGAACCAGTCCGCTTAAAAAAGTAACTTGATGGGCTCGCCCCTCTCCTGCCTGTGAAGGCAAACCTGTTCGTTCGTCCCATTCCAAGAGCGCGAGGACGTTTTCCAGGAGAGTTGTTTCTCGTACGTAGTCATAGGTTTGCTGAAAGACTTTTTGAGCAATACTGGGTTGCAAGTGATCGGTCCTTTTTTGGGATGGTTCCGCTACGGTCTGACAAACGATTACTTTAGCAAATCCAAGAGTTTCGGTTGTTCCCTTGTGTGGAAGTACGCGTTGTATTTCGCCGTGAAACATAAGAACTGGGGAGTTTGAGCCTAGCCGAAAATTGGAAACTAGCGCGCTTTGGACTTCGTTTCTCCTTCTTCGGCTAGAGAGCGGATGCAAAAGTGTTAAGTCCGCCAAGGGGGGAACGAAAGAGTAATCTGATGTATACTTGGCATTCCGACATTTCGGTTTCCATTCCATTCCTGCCGCAATTCTTTGGTTTTATTTGCTGAGGCTCAATTATGTTGCGTTGCCGATTTCTCGCTGCTTGTGCAGTTCTTGGGACGTTGTTTTCGCTTCCCATACAATTGAAAGCGGACGTCCAACAAGAGGCATCCGAAATCCTAAAGCAGACTGGGGTCGCCGGCGGATTCATTGTGCATCTCGGTATCGGAACTGGCGAACTAACGTCTGCGCTGCGTCTGCGGGATGGGATTCAGGTCCAGGGATTGGATCGAGACCCGAAGTTGGTTCAAAAGGCGCGCGATCGCATTCGAGCCGGCGGACTTTATGGTGACGTTGCGGTAGACCTGCTGGAGGGTTCGCAACTCCCTTACATTGACAATCTCGTCAATTTGCTCGTGATCGAGGACGCTAGCAATATTTCCGAGGAAGAAGTGCAGCGAGTTCTAGTCCCCAACGGCGTGGTCTACCGCAAAGACACCTCGGGTAAATGGACGAAATCGGTTAAGCCGCGACCTAGCAACATCGATGAGTGGTCTCACTATTTGCACGATGCGAGCGGAAACTCCGTTGCACACGATGACGTCGTGGCCCCGCCCAGGCACCTGCAATGGGTAGGCAGTCCGCGCTATTCACGACATCACGATCGAATGGCGAGCATGAGTGCTTTGGTCTCAACGGGCGGACGCATGTTTTACATTATGGACGAAGGGAGTCGAATTTCGATCCAGCTTCCATCGAAATGGAAGTTGATTGCGCGCGATGCATTCAATGGAACTGTCTTATGGAAACGCGACATCGAAAATTGGCAAAGCCATCTCTGGCCACTCAAAAGCGGTCCGACACAGCTCTCGAGACGCTTGGTGTCAACCGACAATACGGTGTACGCCACACTGGGATTCGATGCTGCGCTGTCCTCAATAGATGCAGCAACGGGTGAGACCATACAGAAGTATGAGGGGACAGAGGGGACAGAGGAAGTCGTTACCACACAAGGAATCTTGTTTCTCGTGGTACGGAAGGGTAAAGCCCAACTCGCAGACTATGCACCTCTCAATGGAACAGTCGGCGATCAAGCGATTGCACGCGGAATGTTTTGGGACGAAGATCCGCGCGTCCTGATGGCTGTCGAAGCGAAATCTGGGAAAACACTTTGGGCCAAACAAACAATCATATCGCCGTTGACCCTTGCTGCAGACGATAAGCGAGCTTACTTCCATGATGGCGAGAAGCTCATCGCAGTAGAGCATCAAACGGGGCAAATGGCTTGGGAAACCAAGCCTGTTAGCCGCCGCAACCAATTCAACTTCAATTTTGGTCCACGCCTCGTCGTGCAAGATGAGGTGGTTTTGTATGCTGGCGGTGATGGAAAAATGATCAGCGTCTCCAAAGAGACTGGCAAATTGCTTTGGGACGCAGTCCATCCCAACTCAGGCTACCAATCACCTCAAGACTTGCTGGTGATGGACGGTCTTGTTTGGTGCGCACCGACAACGGCCGGAAAAGATACTGGCGTATACACGGGTCGCGATCTAAAGACGGGTGAGGTCAAAAAAGAGTTTGCCCCGGATGTCGATACCTACTGGTTTCACCATCGATGCTACATAGCCAAAGCGACGGACAATTTCTTGATTCCCTCTCGCACAGGCATGGAGTTCGTAAGCCCAGACAGTAAGCATTGGGATATCCACCATTGGGTGCGAGGTGGATGTTTATATGGCATCATGCCTTGCAATGGTTTGACCTACGCACCTCCACACAATTGCGCATGCTATCCTGAGGCAAAACTTTTCGGGTTTAATGCACTGGCGCCTCTCGCACCAACTCGCCCCATACCAACTACGGTGCCCGAGGAAGGGCGACTGCAGAAAGGGGCTGCCTTTGCGGAGCCTTTGGACGATGTCGCCGAAGCAAAACAGGGAGACTGGCCAACATTTCGACACGATGCGTCACGCAGCGGTTCCGCGTCGGAATTGATTCCGTCGTCGGTTGAACGCAAATGGAGCATCGATTTAGGTGGACGATTGACTTCGCCAGTGATTGCAAATGGTACAGTTTACGTAGCCAAGATGGACGCTCATACGCTTCATGCCTTCGATGAGACGAATGGTAACGAGCGTTGGACATATACGATTGGCGCTCGAATCGACTCGCCTCCCACCATACACCGGGGCAAGGTTGTGTTCGGAGGAGCCGACGGCTGGGTTTACTGTTTGCAGGCCGCAGATGGTCGACTTGCATGGCGTTATCGAGCTGCACCGATGGATCGCCGAACGATGGCTTATGAGCAGTTGGAATCCCTTTGGCCGGTTCATGGCAGTGTTTTGCTTCACGAAGGAGTGGTGCATTGCGTTTCAGGTCGTTCGAATTTTCTTGATGGCGGGCTTCGTTTGATACGCTTGGATCTGGCAACGGGCAAGAAGATGTCTGAGACAATCATGGACCAAACAAATCCCGAAACAGGAAACAACCTCCAAGAACTGGTCAAAGTATTGCAAATGCCGGTTGGGTTGCCGGATATCCTCTCGTGCGATGGAAAGTTTATTTATATGAAGTCGCAAAAATTTGACTTGTCCGGGAATCGACTTGAGCTCGGTCCGAACTCTGGTGACTTTGTGGGGCAAGCATCAGTTCAGCGAGGGGAAAACGCACACCTGTTTGCACCCATGGGGTTTCTAGATGACTCATGGTTTCACCGATCGTATTGGGTATTGGGACAGAGTTTTGCAGGTGGACACGCGGGGTACTATCAAGCGGGTCGCTTCGCTCCATCGGGCCGCTTGATGGTCAATGGCAATGGCTATGTGTACGGATATGGACGTAAACCTGAATACCTGCGATGGACGACAACGATGGAACATCAGCTTTTCAAAGCGGATCCAAACCCACCCGAGATCCCCGCTGACTTCGGCAAGGGAACCAAAGCGGCAACCGCAGCGTCATTCGCACAGTTTCAGAAGTCCTTGAGCCTAAACCCTGCTGGAAAACCAATCACCATCGAAGCGTGGATAACTGCGACCAGGCCGAACGGAGTGATTGTTGCAAGGGGCGGACCAGCCGAAGGATTCGCGCTTGTTTTGGAAGAAGGCCGACCTACGTTTCTTATTCGCTCCGAGTCCAACTTGTCGAGTGTCAAGGGGCCGAAGCGAATCGTGGGCGGTTGGCATCACGTGGTTGCAGTGCTAACTGAAGACAAAAAGATGAGGTTGTATGTAGACGGCGAACGGGTGTCAGATGGGGTTGCGACCGCATTGCTGACCAAAGATCCTGCGCAAGGGATGGAGATTGGAGCCGATGCAGGGTCGGCAGTTGGAGATTATGCCACACCGAACTCGTTCGCGGGGATCATTGACGAGGTACGTGTTTATTTGAGTGCCGCGGACGATTCCGCCGTTGCAGAACGATTCAAGAATGGTTCCGAAATGGGTAGTGATCCTCGGCTTGTGGTCACGTTCGATGATGGCACCGCTCGCGATTTTTCAACCTACCGTAACAATGGAACATTGGAGGGTGGTGCTGTCGTGGAAGGAAAGATTGGGAATGCGGTTCAGTTTACCGCCAAAAATGGCGGTGCCAACAAAGCGGTGCCGGCAAAACCTGGGGCCGCTGCAAAAGCGGGCGGTGTCAATTTGGAAGGTGACGAAAAGGTGGGCAACAGCCTTGTGAAGCCGAAATGGGCCAACGATGTACCTATCTATGTTCGGGCTATGGTCTTGGCAGGAAACAAGCTCTTCATTGCTGGACCACTTGATACCATCGACGAAGAAGAGACGTTCAAAAAACTCACCGAACGGGACGATGTAGTTCAAGGATTGCTTGCGGAACAAGATCGTGCACTCGAGGGAAAGATTGGAGGTTTGCTTTTAGCAGTAAATTGCGACAGCGGGATTATCGAACATCGGATCGAATTAGGGACACTCCCGGCGTGGGACGGGATGTCTGGCGCAAGTGGAAAGTTGTACCTGTCAACGACCGACGGTAGACTCATGTGCTTTGGAAAATAGTATTTTCCCTTTTATCAACGCATTTCTCCGGCCCTCAAATGACCATGAATTCCTATCGAACTTGCCTCCAATCGATTCTCGCAATCATATTCACCATGAGCGCATCGATCGAAATCGTGTGCAACGTTCCCGTCTTTCGCTATGCGTTGGAACGGTGGCGTCCCGACATTTGTCAATGGATTGTCTTTCATGACCAGGACCTTTCCAAGATTGAAGAAGAGCAGCTTCAATCGTTGGAAAAAGATGGGACGACAAAAAAAGAGGGGACAGTTCAGATCGAGATTGTGCGAAGTCGAATACAAAATGAGTCCAACAGCAAGAGAAATGAGCTTTGGGCCTCATTTCGAGCTAATCCCAAAGTCAAGCTTCCCTTCGTCGTCATTCAGACTTCGCTGGGAACTGGCAAAACAGTGAATCACTGGAGTGGTCCTCTTGCCGATGCAAGCGAGGCCAACTTGTTTGAATCTCCGATTCGAAGCGAGCTTTCGCGTCGATTGCTCCGCGGCGATTCCGTCGTTTGGCTGATGCTCAAATCGACGGACGAGTCGAAAAATCACCCGACTCGTAACCTGTTAACCGTCGAACTGGAGCGATTAAGCAAGAAGATACAATTACCCGACGGAATCGGCCTCCCTGGATCCGAACTATACTCGGAAGTCCCTTTGTTTCTCAAATTTACAATTTTGGAAATAGACCGAAAGGACCCACGGGAAGAGTTGATGGTCAAGCTCATGTCGGGGTTTGAGACAGACACTCATGACGAACCCGTTTTATCACCTGTTTTCGGGCGTGGAAGGGCATTGGAAGTTATACAAGGGAAGCAATTGAATGCAGGCCTCATTGAGGATTTAACGTTATTTCTTTGCGGCGCATGCTCCTGCCAAGTCAAAGAACGCAATCCTGGATTCGATTTGCTGATCTCGACCGATTGGGATCGGGAGCTTTTTGGTGAGGGTAGTGAGGCGCCTCCATCGGTAACGACCCTGGAGCGTGTACCTTCGAAACCAACGCTTTTGACGATACCTCCCGGAAGAAAAAAGTAATAACAACTCGCATGAAGTACCGGCAATGAACCGTCAAAACGTTGTACTAATTGGCTCCGCAGTCGTTTTCATTGCGGCACTTTTCTTTATGAACGCTTCGAATAGCAGTAGGCTCGCCGTGCAGGATCACGGTACTCAAAATGAGCCATTGGTACTTTTTTGTGCCGCTAGCAATCGAGCCGTTATCGAGACGATTCGCAAGCAGTATGAAACGGAATTTAAGCGATCCGTGCAAATTCAGTACGGACCGTCGCAAACGTTACTTTCTTCGATGGAAGTCAGCGGAACAGGAGATCTCTTTCTGCCTGCTGATGACAGTTTCATCGATATCGGAATTCAGAAGGGTTTGCTTAGCGAAGTCCTTCCCTTGGCAAGCATGCGGGGAGTTGTCGCGGTGCGGAAAGGAAACCCCAAAAGCGTTCATTCGTTTTCTGATCTGCTCCGTTCTGATGTACGCTTGGTTCAATCCAGTCCGGATTCGTCGGCTATCGGCAAGCGAACACGAGTAAGCCTCCAGGAAATGGATCTGTGGGATCGCTTGAATACCGCGACAACTGCCTTTCGAACGACCGTAACGGACGTGGCAAACGATTTGGTCGTAGGGGCAGCAGATGCAGGCATCGTGTATGATGCCGTTTTGACATCGTATTCGGGTTTGGAATCGATCGAACTGCCAGAGTTCAATGGAATTGTGTCTCAAGTCTCGATAGCAATAATTTCAGGATCGAAAAGACCACAAGCGGCACTTCATTTTGCTCGTTACGCTGCTGCTCGGGATCGAGGGTTGACTCACTATGCCAATCAAGGTTTTTCCGTTTTCAGCGGCGACGTTTGGAGCGATGTGCCAGAACTTTCCATTTTCGCCGGTTCGATGTTGCGACCAGCCATCGACGAAACGCTTTCCGATTTCGAACTCCGCGAGGGAGTCAAAATCACACGCGTTTACAACGGTTGCGGAATTTTAATTGCGCAAATGCGAGCTGGCCAAATCCCGGATGCATATTTCGCCTGCGATCGGGAGTTTATGAATCAGGTCCCGGATCTGTTCCCAAAACCCATCGATGTCTCGATGAATGAACTCGTCATATTGGTGCAGAAAGGGAACCCACATGGAATCGATTCGTTGCGAGACCTTGCCCGTAAAGGCTTGAGGATCGGAGTGGGACATGAAAAACAATGTGCGATGGGTTGGCTCACTCAGAACACACTTCGCGAAGGTGGAGTTCTCAAAGAAGTAATGGAGAACGTAACCGTTCAATCACCCACGGGAGATATGTTGGTAAATCAACTTCGGACGGGATCGCTCGATGCCGCGGTTGTCTACTTGAGCAATGCAGCGGGCGCGGCGGAGTATTTGGATGCGATTCGCATTCATGGGCTCGCTTGTGCACAAGCAACTCAACCATTTGCGGTGGCTGCGGGAGCGTCTAATACGCGCTTGGCGGAACGCCTTTTCCAAAGACTCTGCTCGCCAGAGTCGCGATCTGTTTTTGAATTGGAAGGATTTCGTTGGGGGGCGCCCAATTTATCACGGCAGTCTTTGCCTTGATTTCGAGTTGGCAATCGATTCGTCGATGAACTGCCAAGCCTTCTACTCCTATCATTGAGACCGTCAGAGTGCTAGCACATCACCGAATCGATCTCGTTCCATTTGAGTAATACGATGCATATCGTAGATGAGTTGTACGTCGCAGCCGCGTTGCTGAACATCGCGTCGTGCAAACATGCGCTGTTGCGTACTGACCATCACTTCGGGTGGCAAGCTTGCCATCTGTCCAAACAACCTCGCGTAATTCACGAAACTCGGAACATTGCTGGTGACAAAACCGTACATCATGCTGCAAACGCCGATGACCTTGCCGGTGAAGATACCGGTGTTGATGGCGGTTTTGGAGTAATCGCCCATGATGCAACCCAAGAACTGCATGTTCGTCGACACTTTACCGAAACCGTACTCCATATTGACGGCACCATACGTGTTCTTCAAGTCGCTATTGCAAGTGCCAGCACCTAGATTGATCCAACTACCCAAATAACTGTGGCCAAGAAATCCATGGTGCTGTTTATTTGTATAGGGTTCAACAACGGACGCTTCGACTTCTCCACCGATTTTGGTTGTGTGGGATAAAGAGACCGCGTCCTTAATCGCTGAATGTTCCAAGATGCGAGCTTTCTTACCGATGTAAATAGGCCCCCTCAGCAAAGTATACGGTCCAATCTGTGCTCCGCTATCGATGATGATTGGGCCCTTGCGGGTGTCGGTTAAGACATACTCGCCGACCGTCGCGCCCTCAGCCAGAAACAGTCCATCAGCCAACTGCCGCAATTCCGAGACTTGTGGCACTCCTATTCGACCATCAGATTCCGAGGTTCCAAGGCCGATGCGCCACTCGAGGTTATCGCGAATACAGGCCATATTGCATGCGATTAGTTCGTGCGGAACTGCAATGGTGCCTAGATCAGCCTCAAAAGATTCAAAAGCTTTTGCTTTTTCTAACCAATCCTCAACTCCAAGATAGCCATAGTGAAATAACTGCTCGACGGTCCAGGGTGGATTAACCACGGCGGCGACATGTTCTCTATCCCATATGACCATGGGCGCTGAGTTGGGTGTCTGCAATGCGAGGCGGTGAAGCGATTGAATTTGCTCAAAGTTCTTTTTCGTCGGTGCCACTCTAGCATTGACTAATAAAGCGACGCGACGTTCGGGCCTCCCCTCATCAATACTTTCATCTAACATCCGCAACGATGGGAAATCGATACGTTGGAGGGTCTGTAGGTGAGGTCTAGAAATACCATAGACCTCTGCACCTAGAGCCTCTAGTAAGTCGATCAACCGAAAACTGCCACAGGTCATCGCCGCCGCAAGCCTAGCGACCGTGATAGGCGCGAGCAATTCACATTGAGGGTCTTCGAAAACGACAATCGACATGTTCGGCCTTTGAAGGGATTCAGGCTTTTGCCAAGATCCGTAGGAGTCAAAACGGGGACGATACTGCAATTGTGCCGGATTTGCTCGGTTTGACTACCATTTTTTGATTCCTTCGAAAACGATTGCAAGATGAGTAGTGGGTTTGCATCGATTGCGTAAAATGTCGGCTTAGTGAAAGCCGATTTTCATTCCATACCCAAAGCTACAAGCCAAAATGTTAGACCTGTACGACAAAATCCAAGATGCCAAAGCAGCTATTCAAAAAGTCTGGAATCGGACCCCACATGCAGGAATTATTCTTGGAACTGGACTTGGGTCGCTGGTTCAGCGGATCGAGGTGGAAGCGACATTAGAGTACTCCGACATTCCTCATTTCCCTCGTTCAACTGCAACCTCCCATCGCGGTCGACTCGTTTGCGGAATGTTGTGCGGCCTTCCAGTCATGGCTATGGAAGGTCGATTCCATATGTACGAGGGCTATGAATTGAAGCAGATTACGCTCCCAGTGCGCGTAATGAATGCGATGGGGGCGGGACTTCTTGTGGTGTCAAATGCGTGTGGAGGGATGAACCCTTTCTATAAGTCAGGAGACATCATGTTGATCGATGACCACATCAATCTGTTGGGCGGCAACCCGTTGATTGGTATCAACGATGATAGGTTAGGTCCTCGGTTTCCCGACATGTGTCAGCCCTATGATCAAACACTCATTGAAGCGGCATTGAAAACGGCTCGCAAACATGACATCGTCGCACACAAAGGGGTGTTTGTAGCTGTTTCCGGACCGAACTTGGAGACGCGAGCGGAATACCGCTTCTTGAGAGCGATTGGAGCCGACGTGGTGGGAATGTCGACGGTCCCAGAAGTCATCGTAGCGGTCCATTCGGGAATGCGTTGCGTTGGATTCTCCGTGATCACGGACATGTGCTTGCCGGACGCTTTGGAGCCAGCAGACGTGCAAAAGATTATCGCCATTGCAAACGATGCGGAACCTCGTTTGACAACTTTGGTCACTGGAGTTCTAGCATACGAACGCGAACAGCATTCTTGAAAAGAATGCTAGTGGTCTGACCAACTTGGAAATTGGGGTTGATGATTTTGTCTCGTAGCGAAAGTCGTCGAAACTCTCGGCGATTCGACGTTCCGAAACTCATGACTAGTTTCGCTCCCAAAAATTAAATCTAGACAAAACACTGTGTTGCTTGGTCTGGGTTGATGAAATTAGTCTCTGCGTGGGGGGTATAGCCCTCGCTTTACTATGTGTAGGCCATTCAACACAGGCTACCCGACAATAGTTCGTTAGCCACCTAGATGGTTCAGCACTTGGAGAACTCCGTTTAAGTGCGCCATGCGCGGGCCGTATCGATCCAAAAACTCGGCGAAAACGTACTCACTATCGGTGAGTGCATCTTTGGAATCCGCCACTTCGTCGGCAAGCGTCTGCAGGAATTCGGTTTGTACATTGGAAAGTGTTTCCAAGGCCTGCTTGCAAGACCGAACCAATTTCGGGTGTGCGTTTCGCCATTGAGTCAATTCGTTTTGTCGTTGGGTGTTAGCCTGATTGCTAGCTTGAAGGACTTGCTTGTTGACTTGCAGGATTTGGTCAAGAAGCTGGTTTTGCTTTTGCTGTGATTCAATCAGTTGTCGGGTCAATGCCACCAGCGCAGCGCCGACTTCAGCCGGACGAGGAGGTGTATTGGACGACGCGTCAGCGGAAACATCGATACTAAAAACTGGGGAATATTGAGTTGGGTCGTGAGCCATAGTGATTGCGCAATCTGTTCAACAAAGGTGTAAAAAAACCGGCTGAATCATTTCAGATTTTCTCAAGTACCGACAGATCCCAGTATAGTCGCGAAGCGGCACAAAAGTCGAGCATCTCGAAATCGCTTTTGTAAACTTTGCGGATTGAAATGGTTGTACCTAATAATCCGGATGGTAGGCGAAGTTGGGTCGCACTGAACGAATCGGAGGGGGATAGTCGAAGCTATCGTTGCCATTCGAGTTCTCGTTTGGCACATCCTGATCGGATCTCGGATGAAAGATGGCATGGAAGCAAATAGACGCAACTCGACGATCACCCTAGGATTTGTGACAGTTCGCCATCACCCGACTCACGGGTACTTTGGCGGGTACTTAATTGTCAACAACTTGGCGAGACCGTTAGAATTTCATTGTACGCTCCCCGTTCAGCCGACTCGAGCACAGCAAATACTTTACGGAAGTACGCTAAACGAGTTTGTTTGTGGTGAGCAAATTGCTCGCGCACTGGTTGCAAAGGCGAAGGGGACGCCCAACGTGCTACTTTCCGACACATGCGCCGTGCTTACACTAAGACACATGCAGTCGATCCCATTGGCTTCCATCGACATTCCCTTGAATGAAGAAGGGTGCTTATCACGTCCAGAGCCACAACGATCAGACTTCCATCGATTCAAAGCATTTGGCAAGCAATTCAGTGTTCTGCCGGAATTTGTTTGCGACTGTGATTCGATTCGAGGGCTCTTCGAATCGGACAAATCTCCCCTGGATTTGTTTGAACCGTTTGAAAGGATCGAGGAAGCGCTATTGGAAGCTCACCCGGCAACGAAGGCCGCATAACATAATGAGCGGCAATTTACTTTTTGAAGTTACATTGGACTCCGATTGGTTCGCGCGGGAGTTCAATGTCTCCTTCCATGCTCACCCCGAAGACGGTTCTACGAGTGAACTTGACGTCGCGTTTTCGGACGCCCTGAACTCGACTCCCCTTGCGCTTGAACCGCTCAAAGTATTGCCGATTCAATTATCGCAGGCACTTCCGCGAACGATCGGATTCGCATTCCCTGATTCCCCGCAATGGATGGCACCAGTATCGCAACTACCCAATGCGGTTCCCGATAGCACGGTCGAACCGAGACAATTCGTTCCGAAGGATTTAAAAGAGAATCAGGGGGACGAATCTGACTTCAGATCGCGCAAGCCGGTTACGCGAATGCGTCCTCCTGGCGACTTAGTTCGACTCGAGGATCGACTCTATTATGTGTTGCAACCCCCTTTGGAGACTATCATCCAATCGGCCAAACTCACGTTTCCATTTCAGCCTTTCCCTTACCAAATGGAAGGGATTGCCTTTTTATTTCCTCGCGATGCAGCGATTTTGGCCGATGAGATGGGGCTTGGGAAAACGATGCAAGCGATCACTGCCATCCGAATGCTCTTGCTTGCAGGAGAACTGTCGAGTGTCTTGTTGATTTGTCCAAAACCACTTGTGACGAATTGGATGAGGGAATTCCGACAATGGGCACCTGAAATCCCACTTGCAGTCATCGAAGGAGACTCCGCCAAACGCAATTGGATTTGGACCAACCCACAAGCGCCAGTCAAGATCGCTAACTACGAATTGTTGATGCGAGATCGCGATGTTTTTGAAAACAATGCCCTTCATTTCGATTTGGTTGTGCTCGATGAAGCACAGCGAATAAAAAACCGCAATAGCACCACCAGCGAAATAGTTCGATCGATTCCAAGAACAAGATCTTGGGCATTGACAGGCACTCCGATCGAGAACTCGGTCGAAGACTTGGTGAGCATTTTTGAGTTTTTGGCGCCAGGCTACCTGCGCGATGATATGCATTTGAAATCGCTTGGCAAAGCAACCCGCGACTATATTCTCCGCCGCACTAAAGATAAGGTACTTACAGACATGCCCCCCAAGCTCTTCCGCCCAGCTGAGCTTGAATTAACAGGCGAACAGAGGGCAAGTTATAAATCCGCCGAGGAGGATGGTATCATTCAACTATCGCAGATGGGTGAGTCCGTGACAATTCACCATGTGTTTGAACTTGTCCTACGCCTTAAGCAGATTTGCAACTTCGACCCGTTGACCGGCGCGAGCGCAAAACTTGAGCGATTGGAAGCAGATTTGGAGGAGGTTGCTGCGAGCGGTCAGAAAGCGATCATATTCAGCCAATGGGTTGGCACACTTGATGTCCTTGGAGAACGACTGGCCAAGTTCAATCCGCTTTTTTACCACGGTGGGGTCGCATCCAACAAACGCGATGGCGTTATCGATCAATTCAAAAACAATCCCAAGAACAAAATCATTCTGATGAGCTACGGCGCAGGAGCAGTCGGATTGAACTTGCAGTTTTGCCATTATGTCTTTCTGTTTGATCGATGGTGGAACCCGGCAGTCGAGGACCAAGCCATAAACCGTGCACATCGCTTGGGTGTAAAACAGCCTGTGACTGTAACTCGAATGATGTCCCTCGAGACCATTGAGCAACGTATTCATGACGTCCTCGAAGAAAAACGAGAGCTCTTCAACAATCTGTTTTCGGAGACAGGGACCCCTCAAAATCTCGGTCTAAACCAAAAAGAGATCTTTGGCCTTTTTGGGCTCAACGTACCGAAGTACACCGCAAAGGCAGCTTGAATCTATTGCGCCCTTTATTTTTGTACCCAGTAACGCCCTGCGAAATCCAGAAAGGCGCGCCAGTTGGGAGCGTCCGTGTGGCCACCCGAATGTTGACGAAATGCGATTTCCCCATCGACCAAAGGAGTTTCAGTCGCATTGCAGCAAGGATTTTCGTTCGCATCGAAATTGCAATCCCATTTAGAAGCAGTTTGGGACAGACGTTTATCCAAATCATAGCGGCCCAATTTGATGTGTGCTCGTCAATGACGTAAACAGGGTATGCATTTCGAGTGGCAAAAATGGCCGACTCCTTCCAAAGGTCCGTGGAAGCGGCATTTATTGTATCATGGACAATTGCTAGGTTGGGCCTTGTTGAGTTGATTTCAAAAAACCTGCAAATTGCTGTAGAAACCCTATGAATCCATCAATTGTTGCGTATTTGACGATTTGCGTGATCTTGCAAAACGCATGCGCTGCGTTTGCAGTTGAACGCTTTGATATTGTTGTTTACGGCGGTACGAGTGGCGGAATCACTGCGGCGGTGCAATGCTCACGATTGGGTAAGTCGGTTGTGTTAGTCGAGCAAACGCAGTTCCTGGGAGGACTGACCACGGGCGGATTGGGAGCTACGGACATAGGCAACAAGCGTGCAATCGGCGGTATCTCGCGAGAGTTTTACCAGCGAATTCACAAGCACTATCTTAATCCAAGTGCTTGGAGAATGGAGTCGCGAGACGCGTACTTTAACGAGCGAGCCAAAAACGAAGATACAATGTGGACCTTTGAACCGAGTGCCGCAAGCAAAGTCTTTCAGAGCATGATCGACGAGGCCCGCGTGCCGGTCGTCTTTGGAGAAAGACTGGAACTAAAAAAAGGGGTCATTAAACAGGGTACTCAGGTAACGCAAATCGTTATGGAGAGCGGGCGAACCTTCGAAGCGAATGTTTGGATTGATGCAACGTACGAAGGGGATCTTATGGCAAAAGCAGGGGTCAGCTACCACGTCGGGCGAGAGTCCAACCAAACATACGGTGAAACGATTAACGGTCTTCAAATCAAGGGTACAATCCATCACCAATTCGTCAAACAAGTCGATCCGTACATCACTGCGGGCGTGGTTTCCAGTGGACTATTGCCTGGAGTCACTCCGATGCCACAAGGCAAGGACGGTGACGGTGATCATCGAATCCAAGCGTACAACTTCCGACTGTGCACCACCGACAAACCAGAGAATCGTCGTCCATGGCCAAAACCCGAGGGTTACCAGGAGGTCCGATATGAACTCTTATTGCGCAACTTCGAAGCAGGTGACTTTCGCGTCCCGTGGCATCCTCTTTGGATGCCGAATCGGAAAACCGATACGAACAATAACTTTGCTATTAGTACGGACAACATTGGAATGAACTACGAGTATCCGGATGGCGATTACGTATTGCGCGCTAAAATTTGGAAAGAGCACGAGCTATACACCAAAGGTTTGATGTGGACTCTAGCCAACCATGTTCGAGTGCCGGAACAGATTCGTCGCGAGTTCAATCGCATTGGGCTAACCAAAGATGAATTCGCTGAAAATGACAATTGGCCGCGGCAACTGTACGTGCGCGAAGCTCGTCGCATGGTGTCAGACTACGTGATGAGCGAAAAAAACTGCAAACGAACCGAGGTTGTTTCCGATAGCGTTGGGATGGGTGCATACAACATGGATAGTCACAACACGCAACGATACGTCACCCAAGAGGGCTATGTGCGCAACGAAGGGGATATCCAAATCGGTACTAGACCCTACCCGATTAGTTACCGAAGCATACGGCCACGAGCGGATCAATGCACGAACCTTTTAGTCCCGGTTTGCCTTGCTGCGAGCCACATTTCATACGGGAGCATTCGGATGGAACCCGTATTCATGGTAATAGGCCAAAGCGCTGCAACAGCTGCCGTTCATTCTATTAACGAGAACTGCAGCATCCAGGAAATTGACTTGGTAAAATTCAAGGCCCAATTGCTTCAAGATGGGCAGGTGCTTGATTTTTAGTGTTACCTTGGTCGAACCAATCGAAAAATGATAGTGTCCTACCGGCAGCGGTTGCCTGACCGAAAACACCCCTGACGAAATGAATATTAGTTTTTGACGACTGGGAGTCGCAATTAGCCTCACCTACTCATCTATTTGTTCTTTTAATGTATCAAAAAAATGGCTGCTGCGGGTCGAAAAACCCCTCTTAAGAGTAGCTCATTTATATTTATTGGTAATTTTGAGGACAAAACAATTGAGAAATGAGCTTAAATACGGAATACTGCTATTGGTCGTTACGTCATCCGTTGGTCAACGACCTTTGAACACACACACGCACACATACGCAGATTTTTGCACCTAGGTATTTTTTTTTCTAATTCGAGAGGTCGTGTAAAATGGGGATTTCTTTACCGCGCAGAATCCGGTCCGGGTTTACGCTTGTAGAATTGTTGGTTGTTATAGCAATCATTGGTATTTTGGTTGGTTTGTTGTTGCCTGCTGTTCAAGCTGCTCGCGAAGCTGCTCGAAGAATGCAGTGCACCAACAATTTGAAGCAACTAGGATTGGCGGCTCATAATTTTGAGTCCGCGAATCGCAAGTTTCCTCCAGGATTCGTTGGGGAAATACCTGTGGCAGCGTCCCGTGACGATGTGAACAACACCTACATTGGTCACTTGGTCTTTTTGTTTCCATACATGGAGGCAACCGCCGTCCATGATCTTTGGACGAACAAGCGAGTCATGTCGGCCACTGCCAAGGGTGGACCATCGGTCCCAGCTGCAGATGCTTGGCGATATGCTCGTTGGTTCAGTGGTTCATTTCCAACACAGAGCCTTTGGAACGAGCATCAATACCGATTGTCTACGTTGCTTTGCCCATCGGACGAAGCATACGGTAATAAAACGGCAACAGCGTCCGAAATTCGCCCAACCCCAACCGGGATCACTCTCCATGGCTGGACCGAAGTAACAGCATTGGGTCGTACGAACTACTTGGGGTCGTCGGGACAACTTGGGGTCGGTATTGTATCTCGTGAAGCAAAGAAGGGTGTGTTCTTCAATCGCAGTGAAACAAAGATCGGCGCGATTACGGACGGAACTTCAAATACTTTCTTGTTCGGAGAAGTTACAGGTTCGTTCACCGACCCAGTACGCGCGACAGGTCGTGAGTGGTCTTTCTCCTGGAATGCAGGACCGCAGGTTACAGAGTGGCATCGTCCAGTTTATGGATACCAGAATCAAAAGCGATGGAATTTGTTTTCTAGCTTCCATACCGGTCTGGTCAATTTCACCTCGGGAGACGGTTCGGTTCGAGGAGTTTCGATGTCGATCGATCCACAGGTGCTGATCGACGTTTCTTCGATGGCCGACGGTGTTGTCACTTCGCTTGAGAATTAGTATTACGCAACATAAAGAGGAAGTTATGAAGATTTTGTTTTTGTTTGCTCTGTTGATGATTGGATTCGTAGTGGGCTGCGGCTCGAACGAAAACAAAGTGTCCGCTCCGGAAAAATTCCTTGCCCCGACAGCGCCGATGGGTGCAGGCACTGGTGGCAAGACTGACAAGGACGGTTCCAAGACGGAGAAATTTGTACCGTAGTTCGTGTAAGCCTCTTCTAACAAAATGACGAATGCCCCTGGGCCTCAGGGGCATTTTTTATGGGTTACTCTGCCGTACCACGGATGAATTTCACCCCTCCCCTTGGTCGCGATTGCCCACGATAAACATACGATTAGGGCGGCTTCTTTTTCGCCAAAACAAAACCAACGAAAAAACTTTCAAAAATAACCCATGCTCTTGTTGATTTTGATTTTGGTACAATTAACATGCATAGTCGTGCTAAACAAATAACTCTAGTTAGCCCAGTGAACTACTAATTAGCCCAGTGAACTACACATTTGGTTGAGATGCCATGAAACAAACACTCTTAGTCACAGCTGTTCTTGCAATTGCATTCGGAATGCAGTCACTTTCGAATGCTGCCATCATTGTTACCTTTCAGCAGACGAGCCTCCCGACTGCTCAAAACGTTTCGGTCGATGTCTTCGCGTCTGCGGACGCTGGATCTCAACTCGTCGGAGACTATGGGTTCACGGTAACTTTAAACGCTCCAGCGAACAACATAACGACAACACGTGTGCCGGCGACGAACAGTACGACAAGTTGGGGTGGTCTTGATAGTACAACATCTTCTGGTTTGACATTCCGCGGTGGATTGAATTCACAAGGTGTGACGGCGGATCCATTTAACATAACCATAGGCACAGGTCAAAATGCATCGACAAGGATTGGTTCGGTAAACTTTGTTGCCCTGACCGGAAGTTATACACTTTCCGCAGTTGCCGCTTCCACTGCTAGAAACCTGACTCCTGGCGGAACTGGTTTCTTCGTTGTTACCGGTGGGCCATCTTCTCAACAGGTTCCTGGTGCCCCTAATGGTTTTGCAGTTACCAATGGAAATATCACTGCAGTGCCTGAGCCTTCATCGATCGCACTTGTTGCACTCTGCGCCTGCGGACTCGGATTTGGGATTGTGCGAGCACGAAGAAATCGAAAGAGTTAATCGATTTCTTTTCGATCTAGAAAAGAGTTGAAGCCTTCTCGAGTTGAGAAGGCTTTTTTTATGGATTAGACGCTGCGAGTCGCAACCGGAACCGGTCGTAATCTTCACGGGTGTCGATGCCCCTTGCTGAGCTTGGCACAATGCCAACGGCAATGCGGCATCCCGCCTGTAGGAACCGAAGCTGTTCTAGTTTTTCCGTTTGCTCAAGAGCGCTTGCCTGTAACTGATCGAGATGGAGTAGAAAGTCGCGTCGATACGCGTAAATCCCCAAATGCTGCAGGTACAACGCTGGCTCTATGGAAAGCATGGTATCATCCCATGTTCGAGGATACGGAATAACCGATCGGCTGAAATACAGTGCAGCTCCATCGATTGCTCGAACGACTTTGACACAAGACGGATCGTCCAAATCATTGCGATTTCGAATTGGCGTTGCCAATGTGGCAACATGCGCTTTCGGATCCGTCATGAGCAGTTTCATAACCGTATCGATTGAATCGCCCGAAATCTCTGGTTCGTCGCCTTGTACATTGATGAACAAGTCGACCTCCGTTCGAAGGCGGGCCACTTCGGCAACTCGATCGGTTCCGCTTTGTGCATTGACATCTGTCATTTGTACTCTGCCACCAAATTGAGACACAACTTGTTGCAACCGCACATGATCTACTGCCACCGTAATCCCTTGGGGGAGCGATGCAGCTTGGCAAGCGCGATAAGTATGCTCAAGTACAGTTCTGCCGGTTTCACTCAACAGGAGCTTCTCTGGCAGTCGTGTTGATGCGAGCCGTGCAGGAATTACAATTTCGCCGATCATTCTTTAGTCGTATTCACGATTTGTTCGATTTGAATTGCCTTCCGACCCTTAAAGGAACCGGCAGATGCATGGAATTTAGTGCGATTTGCGATTTCCACTTCAAGAGGTAGTTTTATGTCTTTTTCTGTCGAAATGATGTCGCCAACTTCGAGATCGAATAAATCAGCCGATTTGATCGTAGATCGAGCCAAGGTGACGATTACATCCGCCATTGAGCCGTCCAGACGCGACAAAAGTCTCCCTGTGGTCTCCGAGTTTGCTTTGATTGAGGCATAGCCAACCCAACTATTGCTTGTCAGTTTGCTACCAACTCGCTCAATTGTGTTGAAGGGAATACAGAGATTCGCCATTCCACGAATAGCTCCCAACGAGAGTTCGAAGCTCACCATAATGACGACTTCGTTGGGCGGCACGATCTGCACCAACTGTGGATTGCTTTCTACTCGCTCGACCTCGATTTTCAAGTCAACTACATTAGCCCACGCAACTTCCAGTTCTCGCAAGAAAACACCGCTAATCCTAGCGGCGAGTCGCAATTCGATTTCCGACAACGGTCTTTTCAGAGAAGAGTCAGCGCCGATGTTGCCGCCGAGCATTCTGTCGATAATTGGATAGAGCAACGAAGGACTGATGTCCAATACCCAATTGCCTTCGAGCGGCATTGGCTTGAGCAGATTGAAACAGGTTGGGATCTCCAAACTATAAACGAATTCGCTATAAGTAAGTTGGTCGACGCTGATCAATCTCACTTCCACAATACTGCGAAGTACCGCCGAAAGCGAAGCGCCTACATTTCGAGAGAAACCGTCATGTAGCGATTGCAAGGCTCGCATTTGCTCCTTGCCAACACGCTCCGGCCTCTTGAAATCGTAAGCCAACACTCGAACTTTACTAGCCGGTTTCTTAGCCTCGGTTTTGGTTACAGATGCGGCGGCAGGTGTCGCAGGCGCAGCACCTCCATCGAGAGAACGGAGTAAGCTCTCAACGTCATTTCTGCTCAGTACATCGTCTGCCATTGAGAAGTCCTTTTCTAATTGCGAACATGTCCGTCTCCATAGACGACGTACTTGTACGTGGTCAACTCGCGGAGGCCGCATGGGCCACGTGCATGGAACTTGTCCGTGCTTATTCCTATTTCCGCACCCAATCCTAGTTGGCCGCCATCATTGAAACGAGTCGACGCATTCACAATCACTGCTGCAGAATCTACTAATGTCACAAAGTGCCTGGCTGCTGCTAAGTCCGATGTCATTATGGCGTCCGTGTGGTGCGATCCGTAGCGATTGATATGATCGATTGCGTGGTCAATTGAATCAACGATTCGCACGCTTAAAATAGGACCAAGGTATTCTCGAGACCAATCGTCTTGAGTTGCGGGAATGGAGTTGGGGAGTAGCCGAAGTGTTTCCAGGTCACCGCGAATTTCGATGTGTTTAGGTGCAAGATGTTTTGCCAGCAAAGGTAGAAACTCCGCCGCAATATCGCGGTGAACAACCAACGACTCTAGCGCATTGCAAACTCCCATCCGCTGGCACTTGGCATTTTCAACCACAACTGCTGACATCGCCAAGTCCGATTGTTTGTCTACATAAATATGACAGTTGCCATCGTAATGTTTGAGAACGGGCATCGTCGCTTCGGCAGCAACTCGGCGAATCAGACTCTCTCCCCCTCTTGGGATTACCAAATCGATCCATTGGGATAGCTTTAGAAAAAGTCCTACTGCCTCGCGTTCCGTGGTGTTTACGAATTGGACAGCATCCGCGGGTACTCCGAATTCAACCGCAGTCCGCTGCATGATTTCGGCGATGGCTTGCGAACTGTGAATTGCTTCCTTGCCACCTCGGAGGATGATCGCATTGCCACTCTTGACTGCGATGCCTGCAGCATCCGCAGTCACATTCGGCCGGGATTCGTAAATGAAAAAAATGACGCCGAGTGGGACCCTCACTTTCGAGATCTGAAGGCCGTTTGGACGGACGCTGCCCTCAATCACTTCGCCGACAGGGTCTGGAAGCAATGCGATTTCTCGGAGCCCATTTGCTATCTGACCGATTCTCGCAGGAGTTAATTGAAGCCGGTCGACTTCGGCATCAGTCAAGCCGTATTGTTCCGCCGCCGCTAGGTCGATTTCGTTGGCCGTAATAACTCGCGATAGTTGCGATTCCAGCCGATTGGCGGATTCAACCAACCATTTATTTTTTACAGCGCCTGACAAACCGGCAAGCACACGAGACGCGTCTCGCGCTCGGCTCGAAACCTCGGCACAATAGCTAGCCAAGTTGTTTTCGGTCGCTGCGTTCATTTGGTAAGGATTAAGAAAAAGAGGGTTTCCCCTGGTAAGAACAACACTGAGTGCTGCCATTAGCTTGCAATTTACGGCCCCAAGAACCGCATCACACTCGGAGTATCGAAGAAGTTGCCAAACAGGTCAATGGAGATCGTCCCACAATGACCGACCCAAGATCGTAAATTGTCAGACAGTTCACTTGCTGTTAAGATCTAAGACCGTCGTGTTATCACAGATTTTTTGCTCGCAAACCCGCGAAAATCGATGACCAAGCATATTTTTGTAACTGGCGGTGTAGTTAGCTCCATTGGAAAAGGCCTTACGAGCGCCTCCATCGGAATGCTTCTAGAAGCGAGAGGACTGCATGTACGCATGCAAAAACTAGACCCGTACATCAACGTCGATCCGGGGACGATGAGCCCGTATCAGCACGGCGAAGTGTACGTTTTGGATGACGGGAGTGAGACCGATTTGGATCTCGGGCATTACGAACGATTCACGAGCGGACCGTTAACACGCGATTCCAATTACACTACCGGCCAGATCTATCTGCGGGTCATTGAGAAGGAAAGACGAGGACAGTTCTTAGGTAAAACGGTCCAAGTTATTCCGCATATTACCAATGAAATCAAGGAGTCCATCCTTCGCCTTGCAGATAGCGCTACGGATATCGTGATCACGGAAATCGGCGGTACTGTCGGTGATATTGAAAGCCTTCCATTCCTCGAGGCAATTCGGCAATTCCCTCAGGATGTCGGTCGAGATAACTGCCTGTTTATTCATTTGACCCTTGTCCCCTATTTGAAGGCAGCAGCCGAAATAAAGACCAAGCCAACGCAGCATTCCGTTGGGCTGTTGAGGCAGATTGGAATTCAGCCGGACATGTTGATTTGCAGGTGCGAAAAAAGCATTTCTCGCGAAGAACGGGAAAAGATTGCCTTATTCTGCAATGTGTCTTTGGAAGCGGTGATTGAAGAACTGGACAAGGATTTTTCGATTTACGAAGTCCCCCTTTCGTTGCGAGACCATAAGCTCGACGAATTTGTGATGAAGCGATTTCATTTGACTGGCCAACCGATCCGATTAGACGCTTGGGATAACATGATGTTTTCCCTTCGCAATCCGAAGCATGAGATCAGTATTGCAGTAGTCGGCAAGTATGCGGAACACCGCGATGCCTACAAATCGATCTATGAGGCGCTCGATCATGCAGGTATTCAGCACCGCGCTCAGATACGCATCGTCCCTATCCAAAGTAGTGAAATCGAAGAAGAAGGGCCCGAACGATTGCTTGCTGGCTACGACGGCATTCTCATCCCCGGTGGTTTCGGCGAACGAGGCGTCGAGGGTAAAGTGCAGTCCATTCGTTATGCACGCGAAAGGGACATTCCATTCTTCGGAATCTGCTTGGGCATGCAATGTGCCGCGATGGAGTTCGGTCGCAATGTTTTGGGACTTGATCGAGCCAATTCGACCGAATTTGATAAAGACACGCCCAATCCTGTAATCTGTTTGCTCGACGAGCAACGAAACGTCACTAACCTTGGTGGCACCATGCGGCTTGGCGCTCAGCCTTGTGCGTTGGCGAAAGACTCTGTTGCACAAGTCGCTTACCAATCGGACCTCGTTTCGGAACGCCATCGCCATCGCTATGAGTTCAACAATGTTTTTCGTAGCCGTTTTGAAGCGCACGGAATGCGATTTTCGGGCCAAAGCCCTGACGAAAGCTTGGTCGAGATCCTTGAGTTACCGTCGCATCCTTTCTTTTTGGCTGTTCAGTTCCACCCCGAGTTTAAAAGCAAGCCGACAAAATCGCATCCACTGTTCGCTGCATTTGTCGGCGCAGCGGTTCATCGGCGAACCGGTCGGAAACAAAGAATTGTCGCGGCTGGTACCGCCGAACCAACCGACCACAGTTCCATCGTATAAGACTGACTGATCAGAATTCAACCGTTGACGTACCGTAGGCTACAATGAATCGTCTCAACTCACCATTTCGAGTTTTCGTCAAAATGGCCGTATGGTTGGCCTTAGCGCTCACCAATTTTGGCGTTGTGCGCTCCGATGACAGCACCAAAGTGGTCGACGGATTCAAATTCGCCGAAACCGACTGGCCTTGGTGGCGAGGTCCCAATCGCAATGGCGTCGCGTGCGCAAATCAAACACCGCCAATTTCTTGGAGCCAAGACAAGAACATCTTTTGGAAGACTCCGCTGCCAGGGCGAGGACACGGATCGCCAACCGTGGTAGAGAACAAGATCTATCTGCAAACGGCAGATGAGTCCACTGGCGCGCAAATGCTGATGTGTCTTGATCGCGACTCTGGCAAGCAGCTCTGGAACACTATCGTGCATCCAAGTGGCGGGATGCGAAAAAACAACAAGTCGACCGCGGCGTCGAGTTCCCCCGCTTGCGATGGGGAAAGAATCTTTGTCAATTTCCCGAACAATGGCTCATTGATGACGACTGCGATCAGTCTCGATGGCAAACAAGTTTGGCAGACCAAGATTTGCGACTACATCGAGCATCAAGGTTACGGTTCCTCACCTGCCCTTTATCAATCGCTTGTCATTGTTTCCGCGGACAACAAAGCGGGTGGCGCGATTGCCGGTTTAAACAGAACAACAGGCCAAATTGTTTGGATCCGTGAACGGCCCAAGTTGCCAAACTACCCTTCTCCAATATTGCTCCGGATTGCGGGCAAAGACCAACTAATAATGACCGGTTGTGATTTTGTGTCAAGCTTTGAGCCGTTGACGGGAAGCACTATTTGGGAAGTTCCCGGCTCTACTACGGAGTGCGTCACTTCAACAGTGACTGATGGAAAGCGGGTTTTTTCGAGCGGAGGATATCCCAAAAATCACATGTCCGCCGTGCTTGCGGACGGATCGGGCAAACTCGAATGGGAAAACGACAACCGAGTCTATGTGCCTTCGCTTCTCATTCATCAAGGGAATCTTTACGGTGTTTTGGATGCAGGCATCGCGGTCTGTTGGTCCGCCGAAACCGGGAGAGAACTTTGGAAGTCACGAATGGGAGGGACATTCACGTCTTCGCCGGTTTTAGTAGGCGACCAGATTTTTGCGACCAATGAATCCGGAGATACCTTTGTTTATCGTGCTGACCCAAAAGAGTATTTTCAGATCGGAAAAAACCATTTGGGAGACCAAGTGTTATCGTCGATGGTCATATGTGATAGTCGCATTTTCTACCGTGCCGCCACTCTCGATGGAGCAAATCGGGACGAGTTTCTCTACTGCATTGGTCAGTTGGATAAGTGAGACCAAGCGGACAATATACCGGCCTCCAACAATAGAATCGAGTAAATTATGGCGCAAGCGATTGTTGATCCGGAACAGCTCCGCAACTTTGCAATGCAGCTAAAGCGTTTTTCTGGCCTACTCGCGGACGCTTCGGGAAAGCTTTCGCAACAAATGCAGCAACTCGCAACCTCCTGGCGAGACCAAGAGCACGCAAAATTCGCTGCCGATTTTGAACAGGAAATGAAACAGTTGATTCGTCTCATTGAAACCAGTGAGAGGCATGTTCCGTATCTGATGAGGAAAGCAGAACTTATCGAGGAGTATCAACGCGGAAATGGCTGAAGCGAATGTAAAAAGCCTTGCTGCTATTGAGACATTTGCAGAGTCAATCGCCAAGCTGCGGCACGACACTAGCAAACAAATCGACGAAATTCGCCAACAGCTGCAACGGGTCTCTTCTTGGCTCGAAAAAGATCTGCCCGACTATTGGTCCAATGAGAAGCGGATCGCGGAAAGGCGATGGACGGAAGCCCGAGAAGAATTGTTGCGGTGTACCGCCAAGGCAAGAGCCGAGGACGAAAGCTCGTGCTCTATCCAAAGAAAAATGCTTCGAAAGGCGACCGAAAGGCTAACATTGTGCGAGGACCGATTGCGACTGATCCCGACTTGCCTCATGCAGTGGAACCAGTTTCTGCAAGAGATCTCTACCGATGTCAGGCAAGTAGACGATCTTTCTGAATCCACCTTGCTGAACGCTTGGACGCGTTTGCAGTCAAGCATCGAAACGCTTAAGAAGTATGCGAATCAATAACTGCACAGCCGGCGAACGACTTGGGAGTTTCGCATGACGGAAAGAAGACTCAGCCACCATCACCAGTGGCATCGCCATGCCGCGAGTCCTTACTTCCAAAATGGCTTATCGCGTATCGGCTTCAATTCGCTTTCCGATTGCAAAATAATTGGTATTGCATTTCGGGCGTCAATCGAAGATTCGAAGGCCACCTTATTGATTTGAGTGGGGTCAACCTTTAGTCGTTTCCGCAGGCTGGACGCATGAATGGCAACTCCACCGCTTATCATTACCGCAGTTGTCCCATTGGGCATTCGATGCGTCGCGGCAATGGATTCTACCTCGTTGGGAGCAATAGGCAATTTGGGTTGAACATAGGCTTGGTCAATGGCGACAAATGGGTTCCCGTTTCCATTTTGGATCTCATGTCGAACAATTTCCAGCGCAACCGCCAAATCGAAAATATGGCGTAAACGCCCGTAAACTGGATACTCGCGTTGCAATCGTTCGAAGTTGAGAGTGAACTTTTTCGCAAATGCATCCGCAGCAAGGTCTGGCGAACTTGCAACAACACGTTCTCCCTTTACGTTCATCATTTGTCCCTCACTCATCACCTGGACATTGGATGAAGAGAAATGATAGATTTTGCGATCCGGATCCATTGGGATCTTGTGATCGGTTAATGAAAACCACCAACGCACCATGCTCGAATCGGTAGTGCTGTTCGCGCTTTCAAAGAAATCCTTTTCTTGCCAATAGGATTTCATTTGTGTTGGACATGGTTCTAGCCCAAGCCCCAGTCGTTTCATATGAGCGTCCGCTACGAGCAAAGCATAACCGGTAGGAGAATCCTGTCGCAAGCCGACCACTTTTGCGTGCTGCCGTCCGAGCGTCTTTCGCCATTGTTCTGACCAGCGATCGGGTTGTCTTTGCATCGCACGAATTGAAGAAGAGGCTCGAGCCATTTCGTGGGCAGCAGTGAGCCGCTTCGGGTCGGGATCGATAGTGCATCCGAATTCTCCTTTGTTTTGTAAAACGTGCGGTCCAATACCGAGTAAATCTTCCAGAAGCACAGGTGGTAAACCTGTCTCTGGATTTAACAGCTCATGGGATGCGTTTGCGACGAGATTTCCTGCTGGGCCCCCAAGAAACCATTCGCGAGATTCTTTGTCATATGCCAAGTAGTCAATACGATAAAGTCCACCGAGTAGTTCCATTGAGATATTTGCGCGCTTCGAATAATCTCCTCGAGTGCGTTCCGCAACTTGCTGATCCAATTGATGCAAAGAAATCCAACGCAAGGATGTTTCCTGCTGCCACTCCCCCAAATCACGCAGTGACACAATTGCGGGCACACTTGTTTTGCCTTGATCGCGAAGCGTTTTCAGCGAGGATAGGATATCCTTGCTGGCGTCCATACGCTCGATTAAACCCTGAGGATCGATTCGCACCCCCTGCCGATATGGAGTTAGAGATGCAGATCCACCGTTCGATACCCACTCAGCGTCAATCACGCTTTCTATCAAACTTATGAGGGAGGTGTAGTCGGCAATCGAGCCGCCGCCGCTTGGATTGGGAGTACCGCCATGCTGGTGCAACTCACTAAGCCATTCCAAACGTCGATCGCTCGGTAAAGCGAGCAACTCGGCGCGTGCCGAGCTAGTCTTTCCGGCCGAGACGGCGTCCTTTAAGCGTTGAATAAGGCCTGAATCGGGCGCTGTTGGATCGCCGGTGATCGCAGTCCCGCAGTTGTAGACTTGCGCCAGAATCACTAACAGTGCTGCAATAAGCAATCGCATGATTGATCCTCCATGGATTAATCGATACTATTTAGAATTCAACGGACCACGAGACGAGATATCTCTAGTGTATCGAAATCAAATGGCTAGGCGATTCTTTGCTCTCCGAAAATTGCCAAAAACTCACTTCCTTTTTGACTCGGCGTTTGCACGCCAGGAGTTTGCATTCATGTGCATTAGACTTGCCTCGACCTCCCTCTTTCCGTTCTTACTCGTCGCTTTAGTACCGTTCCACGCAATTATTATGGCTCAACAACAACCAACAACGTCTGCAAAAACCTTGGCAGACGTCGACCCGTACCTTTGGCTCGAAGACGTCACGGGGGAAAAAGCGATCGAATGGGTTAAGGCTCGAAATGCAAAGTCGCAGACCAACATGGAAGCCGATCCGAAATTCAACGCGCTCCGCGAAGACCTGTTGGCGATCTTGGATTCTGATGCCCGAATTCCATTTGTCGGTAAGCAAGGTGAGTACTACTACAACTTTTGGCGAGACAAAAAAAACGAGCGTGGACTTTGGCGCAGAACAACTCTTGCCGAATTCAAGAAGCCCGAACCGACTTGGGATGTGATTCTCGACCTAGATGCACTTGGAAAAGCGGAGGACGAAAACTGGGTTTGGAAGGGAGCCGATTTGCTTCGGCCAGATTACAAGCGAGCGCTCGTAACACTTTCCCGAGGAGGCGCAGACGCGGACGTGACTCGCGAGTTTGATATGGACAAGCGAGAGTTTGTCAACGATGGCTTTTCTCGCCCTGAATCCAAAGGGAGCATGAGCTGGATCGACCAAAATCACGTCTTTGTTATGACCGATTTCGGACCTGGCACTATGACGGAATCGGGCTATCCTCGCATTGCAAAGAGATGGAAACGCGGTACGCCCTTCGCATCTGCGGAAGTCGTATACGAGGGCAAGAACGACGACATGTCGGTCGGTGCATTCCATGATGACTCACCTGGCTTTGAACGCAATTTCGTTACGCGAAACCTTGCCTTCTACAATAACGAGCTCTACATGCTCGATGACAATCTAAAGCTAATCAAGATTGATGTTCCAAACAGCGCACAGAAGTCCGTCTTCCATCAGTATTTGGCTATCGAATTGCGTAAGCCATGGGAGGTCGGAGACAAGACCTATCCTGCTGGCGCTTTGCTCATGACCGACTTCAAGGCGTTCCTCAAGGGTGAACGAAACTTCGAAGTAGTCTTCGAGCCTTCGGACACAACCGCGCTTTCCAGTTCTGGATTCACCAAGGACTTTGCGTATATCAATGTGCTGGAAGACGTGAAAAACCGTATCTATATTCTTAAGCCGACTTCAAAAGGATGGGTACGGGAACCACTCAAAGGTGCACCAAGCCTTGGCACGGTGAACATCAATGCGGTGGACGCCGACGAATCGAATGACTTCTTTATGACAACGTCCAACTACTTAAACCCGACAACGCTATCGTTGGGAACCATCGGCTCCGAACCAACGGTACTCAAACAACTACCTGCGTTCTTTGATGCCAAAGGACTTGCTATCTCGCAGCATTTTGCGAAAAGCAAGGACGGCACGCGAATCCCTTACTTTATGGTTGCAAGGGAAGGGCTGAAACTGGACGCCAGCCATCCGACACTTCTTTACGGTTACGGCGGCTTCGAAATCTCAATGCAACCAGGCTATAGCCCTGCGGTCGGACGTGCATGGGTTAGCCAAGGTGGAGTCTATGTCGTCGCCAATATTCGCGGCGGTGGCGAATACGGACCACGTTGGCATCAAGCGGCTCTCAAAGAAAATCGTCTGCGATGCTACGAAGATTTTGCAGCCGTGGCACAAGATCTATGCAGCCGTAAAGTGACAAAACCAGAAAAGCTTGGAATCCAAGGTGGATCCAATGGCGGACTCTTGGTAGGCAATATGGTTACGCTTTATCCCGGACTTTTCAAATCAGCTGTCTGTCAGGTCCCATTGTTGGACATGCAACGGTACAACAAACTCCTTGCTGGTGCATCGTGGATGGCCGAATACGGAAATCCTGACGAACCGAAACAATGGGATTACATCAAGTCTTTTTCTCCGTACCACAACGTGAAGCCGCGAGTAAAGTACTCGAACGTGCTGTTCACAACGTCGACACGCGATGACCGGGTGCATCCTGGCCATGCTCGCAAGATGATGGCCAAAATGGAAGAACAAGGACACGCGGTCATGTACTATGAAAATATTGAGGGTGGACATGGTGGTGCGGCGAATAATCGCCAATCCGCTTTCATGCAGGCCATCGCGTACACATTCCTCAAACAACAACTTTTCGGCGAATAAACAGCAAACATCCACTGTGTCGGTTTCACTTTCCACGTGTGACGCATCCTTGAGGCACGAAAAACGCGTGTTTTTAATGCACTTTATTGGGCGAGAGTCTTGCATTGGCAATTCAACCAATTGACTCCTCCTTGATGCCTAACCGGTCACAGTCATGTGTTCGTTTACTTCCTCGGTCCGAATATGAAAGGCTTCCAGTCGATTGACGCCAAACGAAGTTGTAATTGCGACGTCTGCCGCGTCCCGACCACGCGCAACCAACACTCGACCGATACGAGGAACGTTGTTGCGAGCGTCGGCTGGATACCATTTCCCACCAAGGTAAATCTCAAACCAGGCGCTGAAATCCATCGGATAAGGCGCTGCTGGAACGCCGATGTCTCCCAAGTAACCAGTGCAGTAACGAGCGGGGATATTCAAGCAACGACAGAACGTGATCGCTAAATGCATATAATCGCGACAAACGCCAGTCTTTCCGTGATATGCGTCGAGGGCGGTGCGAGTTGCGCTCGCTTGCATGTAGTCAAAGCGAATATGGGCGTGCACGAAATTGCAAATGGCTTGCACCAAGCTCCAACCCGCTGCCTCCTGTCCAAAAAGCGACCACGCAATTTCCCGAAGCTCACTATCGACTTCGCAGTAACGACTTGCGAGCAAGTACAACAGAACGTCATTTGGTAGGTCTTGAGGTTTATGCTGAAGGGCATTCCACCCCAGTTCGTCTGGCTTACCGTCGTCTTCAACGATCGCATCGCTAAAAAACGTTGAGCGACCCGATGAGACTAGAACGCGACTGCATCGATTACCATAGATGTCTGTGTAGGCAGAAATGGGGGCAGAAGGCTCAACCCTTAATGGTTCTGCGGACCGCACTTTTGGGTCAAGCGACGGATGCGTATTAAGCATCAAAACCAGCGAGGTGGGAGAAGGGAAAGTAAACGCAATTTCAAAACCAACCCGAATAAACATTACCAATCCTTGAGCCAGACGTCGACCAAAAAGCGCATTTGCAATTGGAATCCAGGGTTATCATAGGAGCCTCACAGGAACAAAGCGATGGTTTCCATCTAAAATCCCCTCGGTTGGTCGTCTTTAACTCAATGGATTATATCAATAGTGCAGAACGAAACTTGGTATTTTGCCTACGGTAGCAACCTGTCCAAGCCGCAAATGGTTTGCAACAGGGTCCCTTCCCGTTTCAATCACCGCGAGATTGCTCCACTACCAATTTGCCTTTCGACGCGTGAACCACGGGCTGGATGTTTATGCCACGATTGTCCCAACGGTTGGAGCTGTTGTTCAAGGAGCAGCATACTTGTGCAGCTCACATGCGATGGCGCAACTTGATCGATTCGAAGGAGTTGCGGAGAGCTGCTATCGCCGAGCAATTGTGCAAGTGACTACCATAGCAGGCAAAGACTTGGAATGCGTCGCCTACGTCGGCCAATCGTTTCATGAAGCCCATGCAATTCCAAGCGATAGCTATTTAGATTTGATACTAACTGGAGCTGAATCGCACCAATTGACTACTGACTACATTGCCTCAGTCGCGAGGCTTGCCCGCAAGGGCAAGTCTTTCTAGCACGTGTTCTAGCGATGCTGCGTGCAGGGCGTTCGACGATGGCGAAATCAGGGCTTCGGCGCATGCGCACGATGCTGCGGCAATGTCAAGTCAGAGAGATTCCGGTGTTTGGCATGCCCCACCACTGCATCGATAGAGCATTAGGGACTTGTCTTTGTCGAGACGACGCCCTAAAACCAAATCAGACATGACGGTATCCGAAAGCGAATTGGTCCCGCCGTCATCTTGAGATAGCGCAACGATCGTTCTGGGGATAAGCGCTGAGTACGCGTGTAATATGGCTCGTTGTTTCGCGTGTGCATCGCGCGCAATATGAACGAACTCTGAACTCGGACCGATGAAGTGATCCAAGGCGATTAACATCTGCGGAACCGAGCCCGGCGAATGATGCATGAGCGTCGAAGCTTGTTGCAGTGTTTCTTCGGCAAGTTGAAGCATTCGGGGGTCATTCGTCAGTCGTGCTAGTTTTACTAAAACGGTCGCAGCCATTGCATTGCCGCTTGGTACGCTTCCATCGTTTTGATCTTTGAATCTCGCAATCAATTCCTCGGCGTCGAGCGCGGTAAAAAAGAAACCGCCTTCTTCGTCTCGAAACTGATCATCCATAACAGCGACTAGCCTGCAAGCTCGATTAATGTACTGAGCATTTCCAGTACACTCAAAAAGGGTCACGAGTGCGTCGGATAAATAACTATAGTCTTCCAAGAATGCATCGATCTCTGCGGTTCCCTTACGCCATGAGTGCAATAGGCGGCCATTTGCCGTGGTCATGGAGCGATAAATAAACTCTAAGGATGCTTCAGCCGCTTGAATGTACTTGGGGATGCAAAACACTGCTCCAGCCCTGGCCATTGCAGTGATCATCAAGGCATTCCATGAACATAGGACTTTGTCGTCCAAGCTTGGCCAAATTCTCGCATTGCGCACCTGGAGAAGGACTCCTTTACTTCTCGCTAATTCTTGAGAAAGGGACTCGCCTGACATCCCATTCCGCTTTGCAATTGCATCTAGTGGCTCAGGCCGATGAAGGATATTCTTTCCCTCGAAGTTACCGCCAAATGTAACACCATAACACTCGCAAAAGAGATTGCCCTGTTCCATGCCAAGTAGGTCGAGGATTTCTTCTCGCGACCAAACGTAGAATTTCCCTTCTTCTCCCTCGCTATCGGCATCTCGCGTGCAGTAAAATCCACCTAGTTCATCCGTTAAGTCATTCAGTACATAGTCAAGGGTTTCGCAGGCTACGCTTCGATACCGAGGGTTGCCTGTAAGCAGATAACCGTCTAAATAAGCATTAGCCAATAGTGAGTTATCGTAAAGCATCTTTTCGAAGTGCGGTACGAGCCATTTGTCATCGACGCTGTACCTTGCGAATCCACCACCTAAGTGATCGTAGATGCCTCCGTCGGCCATGCTATCAAGAGTCTTGGTAATGATATGGAGTCGTTGCTTGTCGGGGCGACGGGTCTGCAACTGGATTAGTAATCGGATATCCATTGCATGCGGGAACTTAGGCGCACTTCCAAATCCGCCCCAGCGGTCGTCAAATGATTGCGAAAGCCAGTTGTCTGCATTCCAGAGCAACGATTCGTCAAGCGGAATAGACTGCTCGTCTTTATTGCCCTCAGACACGTGGCGATGACTGGCTGCTTTTAAATGCCGAGTGATTTCTTCGCTTTGACTGAGCAAGCTGTCGCGTTGGTTTTCCCACGCATCGACGATAGCTTTTAGAACGTCCATGAACCCAGGTCGTCCCCAACGCCGCTCGGGTGGCCAATACGTGCCACCATAAAAGGGCTTCATTTCATGGGTCATAAAAACGCTCATTGGCCAACCTCCCGAGCCTGTTAACATCTGGACGGTCTGCATGTAGAGATGATCAAGATCCGGCCGTTGCTCTCGGTCGACTTTGATAGACACAAAGTTGGCGTTGAGAAACGCCGCAATGGATGCGTTTTCGAAACTCTCGTGCTCCATGACATGGCACCAATGACAAGCCGCGTAGCCAATTGACAGAAATATAGGTTTGGATTCTCGGGCGGCCTTGTTTATTGCCTCACCACACCATGGGTACCATTGAACAGGGTTGTTTTGATGTTGCAACAAATAAGGGCTGGTAGAGCCAAGTAAATTGTTCGGCATTCGTCGATCGCTTTTTTCGATGGATTAGTTGCAGGTCTCAATGGAATTGCTTAGGCTGCCATCTTATACCGCTCCACTGTATTTTCGAAGTGCGATTCCCGTTGGAGACAAATGTCTAATGTCCTTTGTTTCATTTAGGAAAAACGCCATGCTCGCTTCTGCAGCGGACGACCGAAATCACTTCATGATGATGTGCCAATTGATTGCAGGGATTTGCAGTTATTTGTCTTGGCTGGCCGTTATCTACCTGTCGACGGAACCAACGCACTTGTCGAGTGATGTATTGCGAGTTGCGGTAGCAATAGGCGTGGGAATGGGCCAATTGACGATGACCGGTTTTTGGCTGGCCTTCGGTTCCAACATCGCTAATTTTTCATTCGGGGTAGCTGCAATCGCCTTGGAAATCTTCGCAGTAGTATTTTTTTCCACGTTCGCCGCTCGATTCATACCGCCGAGTTTTGTCTTCTCGCTATCGCTTGCTTGCCTTTTGCATTTACTGTTGATGTGGGGAACAGCAAGAATCTATAACATGCTATTGAAAGTGTCGCTCTTCAGCTCAGAAGCCACACAAAATGCGGCCGCACCAAAGGCGCAATTTCGAATTCGGGATTTGCTAGTTGCCATGGTAGTATTTGCTGTCTTTGCCAGTTTGATCCAGGCGAAACGCAATAAGCTGGGTTCTTTTTCTAGCACCTTGGAGTATTTCTGTTTGATCATTAGTTTTTATTACCTGTTGACTTGGCCCTGCATCGTTGCGTGCCTAAGTCGCGATTGCGTTAGAAATGCTGCAATCGGTATCCCTTTGATGTTCGCAGTATTCTTGACGCAATGGTATGTGTTTTCGAGTTCATTTTTTGCTAGAGCATCTTTAAAAGTGATATAGGTTTGAACTAGGCAGATCGAGTAAGCTTTTTCCTGTCCAAATTTTACGGAGGAGATTGGAATGAAAGCTTTAAGTATGGATTTGCGATCGCGTATCATCGCTGCGGTGGAAGAGG
>JANMGH010000068.1:0-7715 GCA_031374515.1 Pirellula sp.
CAAAGCTCCAATCTTGACGCTCCCTCTCAGCAAATGACGCAGATACCGAGATTGTGACTTCGACGGTTGAGTATGGTTGAGTTGAAGTTCATCCCCATCGACCAGAGAAATCAACGAGAATCATATGCTTGGAAGACTACTACTGCCCGAAGTGCGAGATCTTATCGCGAGCGGCGACGAAAAAACGCTTAGCGAAATTTTAAACCGTTGGTCTCCTGCGGACGTGGTCGAGCTATTTGATGCCCTATCGGACGAAGAAGATCTGGCAGGCATGAAGATGATGTCGGGCCCGCAACGTGCGCGCGTGTTCGAGTATCTCGACCGGCGTTCGCAGAAACATCTGCTTGGAGCACTGCCACCGGAATCCGTTCGATCGCTGCTAAACGAGATCGCTGACGACGATCGGACGGCGATACTCGAAGAGTTTTCAGAGTCTGAGCAAGAGCGATTGCTGACGCTGTTGTCCGACGAGCAGCGGGTTATCGCGGAATCATTACTGACGTACCCGGAAAACAGCGTAGGCCGATTGATGACGCCACACTTTGTGGCGGTGCTTCCACACTGGACGGTGCAACATGTCCTCGACCATATTCGGCAACACGGTCAAGACAGCGAGACTCTAAATGTCGTTTATATTGTTGACCAAGATCACAAATTGATCGACGACCTACGAATACGAAAGATTCTGCTTGCGAAGCCAACTCAATACCTATCGGAGATTCTTGACAACAACTTTGTCTCACTCAAAGTCAACGACCCGAAACGCGAAGCAGTCGAGGTCTTTAGGCAATACGACCGCAGTGCTTTGCCTGTGGTCGACGAAGATGGGAAACTGTTAGGTGTTGTGACAATTGACGACGTAATCGACGTCGCGGAAGAGTCTGCAACAGCGGACATGCAGAAGCTCGGTGGTCTCGAGGCATTAAATGAGCCCTACGATACTACCCCGTTGGTGACGATGATTCGCAAACGTGCCGTATGGCTAGTTGTCTTGTTCCTTGGCGAAATGCTAACCGCGACTGCCATGGGATTTTTTGAAGTCGAAATTGAAAAGGCCGTCGTGCTTGCGTTGTTCGTGCCACTTATTATTTCAAGCGGTGGTAATTCTGGATCACAAGCCGCTACTCTTATCGTGAGAGCGTTAGCGCTGGGCGAAGTTAGACTTCGAGATTGGTTGCGAGTTTTTCGTCGCGAAGTACTATCTGGCTTAGCATTGGGATGCACGCTCGGAGTTATCGGTTTTGCACGCATAGCGCTTTGGACAACGTTTACAGACATCTACGGGCCGCATTGGTTTCTAGTCGGATTGACGGTGGGTTTCTCGCTAGTTGGAATAGTGCTCTGGGGAACTATTGCTGGGGCGATGCTTCCATTTGCACTAAAGCGACTAGGGCTAGACCCAGCAACGTCATCCGCTCCACTCGTCGCAACGTTGGTGGATGTCACGGGCCTCATCATCTATTTTTCCGTGGCTATTCTTTTGCTTCGCGGCACGCTGCTTTGAACTGGCATTGAATTGTCCGATTTCAAATCCAATTTTTCCGAAGCAACCACATTTTGATCGATTGAGTCAGTAAGCGGTAGCATACCGGCGTGAGCATCAACAATGGCCAATACAAAACTGGCAACGGAGTGAATCCGAGATAGCGCCCTATTGGCGAGAACGGAAGCGAGATGCCAACAAGCATGATTATCGCTGACATCACAAGCAACGGCCAAGAGGAGCGACTTTGAATAAACGGGATTCTATTTGTACGAATGATGTGGATGGCCAATTATGGCTACGACATTCGCGATTGCAATGCTCTGATTCTTTCACATGAACACTCCGATCACATCAGTGGCGTCGGCGTGTTTCACCGTAAATTCGGTTTGCCTGTCTACGCGAATTTACGAACTTGGGACGCGACTCGAGCGAGGTCATCGACCGGATGCATTGGAAGTCCAAATTATTTCGTGTCTGGTAAACCGTTTCAAATTGGTTCGATGCGCATCGAGACATTGAGAACGCCGCACGATGCTATCGATGCCGTTTGCTTCGTGATCGAAGATGTTGAGTCCGGACAGCGATTCGGTTTGTTTACGGACTTGGGGCATGTCTTCAGCGGCCTTCCCAAAGTCATCGGCACTTTGGACGCGGTATTGATCGAAAGCAACTACGATGATGATATGCTGCGTTTTGGACCTTACCCCCAACACTTGAAGGATCGCATTTCTGGAAAGCGTGGACACATTTCGAACAAAGATGCTGCCGAGCTTCTCGATACTTGCGATGCAAATCAGCTGCAATGGGATTGCCTGGGGCACTTGTCGGCGCAGAACAATTCACCCGAAGTCGCTTTAGCCACCCTTCGTGCGCGACACGGAGATCGCTTTGCTCTCTACTGCGCCGATCGCTACCGTGTGTTGCAGCTACCGACAATAAAAGAGCCAGTATTCTCGCTCAGAGCCAGCGCATCATCCGCTTGAAAAATGTATGACAATACACCATTGAATTGTTAACTTCGTGGCTTCCTCGCTTCGATGGCGAATAGTACCAGTACACAGATTCCGTCATCGATGACGTTGGGTCCCGCTTCTCGAGCTGCCTGGCAAGCTTGGTCATCTTCTGCTCCAGGTTGCGTCCAGATGTTCTTTACGCCTGCGGCGATTGTCTGTTGGATGACTTCGCGTGTGACTTGCGGTGGCGTTACGATCGACAAGGACTCTGGGACAACGGTTAGAAAAGCAATCGAGGCGAACGCGGGATGGCATTCTACTTCGGTTGCCGTTGGATTGAGCGGATAGGTGGTGCGACCCGAGGCGATGATTGCACGGAAGACTTTGTTGCCGTACTTGGATCGGTCTTGCGATGCGTCGGCCGCAGCGAACGTGCTTGCATGCAAAAATACTTCGATTTTATTCATTGAGGATGGATGCGTTCGCTGGGTTTCTGCGTTTATACGTATGTCGGGATGTTGGATTGTTGGAAGAATTCTTGCGAAGGTAGTTTTTTCTTCTCGAAAAAATCGCCAACTATATCCAGCAGTACTGGCGAAGGCCGGAAACCGTGACTACCCCAGTCGACCATTTGGGAATCCGGCTAAAATCTTTCCGGCGTTTTTCAGCGGTGTGCGTGCATCCAACCACGCCGAATTCGAGAGCACTTTGTAGCGTGTACAAGAAAATAGTCGTCGCTAGGATGAATTGGTTCGCTGAATTTTCTTCGTTCCCAGCAAACCGTCACGTACTGAACAGCTGTTTGCAGCCTCGATCGCAGAAGTTTCAATCATTTATACCTAAGGTTAGTCCTGCAACGACTTATTCGGCATTGACTACTGCTCCGTCCCAGCCCGAATGAAGTTTCTCGGTGGGAGTAGGCACATAAAGAGAATCCACTTTTTCCGACCCCAGAGTTTCGAACCTCCGTGCGATGATTTCGTAAAGATCGACAAACAGCGTTTCCGTTTCCTTGGCAATGGCAAGAGCCCAAGCAACGTGAGTCGTACTGTCGCGTTGAAATTGATCCTCGTTGTTCAATTTTTTGCGAGGGGTCAAGGAACAAATCACGGGGGCCCCACCTTGCTCGCGGGTCTCTTTGACGAATTGTCGCAAATACCAACCGAACGTATGCACTGTCTCGTTCATTTCATTCTTCACGATCACTTCGGTCTCGTCACCGGTCCCCTTTAGCGCGCCCTTGCCGTTTGCATCACCGTTGTCGTTCGCACCAAATTAAATAAGAACACCCTCCATTTAGATCATTTCGCGTCCACTTTGGAATTCCGACTGAAGAGAAGCGGAGTGAATTCCACGAGATAGCGTCGCCAGGCTTCAAAGTTGTGGACACCATCCGTAATTCGCAATGTGTGATGAATTCCCTTTTCGGTAAGCAAATTGCCAATATCCTGACTTCGCTGGACTGCAGCGTCATCTTTACCGCAACCGATCCATAGAAGACTCAACTGTTTATTCACTTTATCGGGACTGGCAATAACGCTTGCAAATTGAGTTGCAAAGCCGTTTGGGACCGCAGCGCTGAAGGCGCCTATTGCGTCAAACATTTCTAGATGCCCGAAGCCAATCGCAATTGCTTGACCTCCGCCCATCGAAAGGCCTGCGATAGCTCGATTTGCACTTCCGGGCAATGTGCGGTACTTGGCTTCGACCATCGGAAGGACATCTTTTAACCAGAACTCCTCGAACCGTATATTATTGGTTGCCTGAATATCACGGGGCGATCCGAATGGGACCGCATGTCCGTAGGGCATTACGACAATCATCTCCTTTGCCTTGCCCTCCGCGATCAAGTTGTCGAGGATGAAGTTTGCGGCACCCGCCATTGTCCAACCTGCAGCCGTGTCATTGGATCCGTGTAACAAATAGAAGACTGGGTATTTTTTATCTGGGTTCTTGGCGTAATTGGGAGGCGTATAGACATAGGTTCCGCGAGTGTCGCCGAGCACGCTTGACTTCGTGTAGTTGATCTCGACAGCTCCATGAGGCACATCGCGTGACTCCCAGATGGCTTCGCCTGGAATGTGAACGAACGACCCGGAACGGGACGAACGCAGCTTGATCGCAGGATTGAGCGGATCTGCCATAAGTAGCCCATCGACGTCAAATTCGTAGATGTGCTTGCCAACCGGAAAGGGTCCGGCTGTTGCGGTCCAAACACCGTCGTCCCCTTTTTTCATTTCGATCTTCTCATCCCGTTTTAGCCAATCACCGACGAGTAGCACTTTATCTGCTTTAGGTGCTTTGAGCCGAAAAGTTACGGTCGAATCTGAATGGACCTCGGGAGTATCCGCCCCAGCTGCATTTGGAATCGTTCGAAAAAGAATTGCAAATCCAAAGGCGATCAACAAAGGTGTTATTCTATTCATCTAAGCACCGATTCCAGAGAGTAATCGACATGTTTGTATGGCAGTGCACGTTGCACCGGGGCCGACCCATTCTATCGGTATTCTAAGATGATTAGCGAAACGCCTTGTCTCGGTAGTTTAAAAGAGAGTTTCCCGTTTCCGTGGTCGAATACCATCTGTTCCGCTTCGCCAAGGGTGGCCAAATTAGAGGCTGCCTCCAATTCGGCATACTGCTTTTTGCCTGGGGCAACTGGCGAACCCATGCGACGCCAAGCGTCATAGGAATTGCTATGAAATTGATCCACTCTAAAGTGCGACACGTTTGCAGTCTTCATCAACTCAGGCACACCACTAACGTTCAACTGAATCGCTGCGTCCGGACCCACCAGATCATCATCGTGATAATGCCAGACCATAATTGCTGTCTGCTTATCATTCCGGCTTGCTAATACTCCGACATCAGGTAATCCTCGAACCCCCGCGCTAATCATCTCTTCAAGTGGAACTGCGTGCGAACTCGTAGTTGAAATACGTTGACCATCCATTTTGCTCATCATCCGAAGAACATTGAGAACCGGCATCGCAAGTCCATTGCTCGACAACTGGCGGAAGCCCGCAAAGTAGGGCTGGTCTTCGAAAGTGAACGACCAAGACAGTGCTCCTTCCAAGTTCACACCGTGCTTGTCCGCAAGCTCGTGCTTGCGAGCAAAGCTTGCAGCGGTGTAGCTCGAGTACATGGTACCGTTTCGATAGGAGAATCGATCGCCCTGGCAAGCTGCACACCCCTCCGGATCGGACTCGCCAATGACGATCGGTTTGCTTTTGAGTTCCGGGAACTCGGCGACGATACCAAAGCCCTTGTCGATTGTTTTCAACTGAGCTGCGATACCCATCCAGATATGATTTTCTGTCCAAGACGGTGAGCCCTTGGCGTGAAAGGAAACAAAGTCCAGCCGCGTCCCTTTTGCCCCGGTTGCATGGTTATTGCCGTCGATACAGTGCCGGAAGAAGTTGCGAGTGAAATTGCCGCCATCACCGGCGACATCAGGACCGCCAATGCGGGCACTTGGTAAAGCTCTCATTACGCCAGCCATCGCGAAGTCATGCAATTTCTGAAATTCTTCCGGCGTCCCTTTCCAATAGCCGATATTCGATTCATTCCAGGTTTGCCACCACCAGGTTTCCACTTCCGGACGTCCATACCGCTCCACGCAATGGGCTGCCCATTGATAGACAAGTTCGCCCCACTTCTCAAAACTCTTGGGGGGATAAGCCCATCCGGTGTAAACCTCCTCGTAAGGAAGACCCGGGCGCCATTCGTGCATGTAGGGGTCTGGCTTGGTCGACATGGCTTGAGGCATGAATCCCAGCTGAACATAAGGCCGGACACCGTTTTTAAGGTAGGTATCAAAGATCAGGTCGACAATTCGGTAATCATAAATTGGATTGCCACTGGCATCTTCCGTATAGAGGTTGGTGCTACCCCATTTGAGCGCAGGTGCGCCTGGCCCTGTTGTCATCAAATTGTGAGTGCGAAAATAGACTTCTTTCGGTGCAAGTGCACCCAACTGCCTGAGCAACTTGCGGCCATCCTTCATGTAAGCATAGTTCGGCTCGTCGGCTCCAAAATAACGCCAGATACGACGCAAGTCTCCTTTGCTCGATGCTGTATCGACTTGGCGGCTAACTCCTTAGCAAGTTCCTGGGTCTTCATAGTCAGAATCGCATCCATGCGTTAATCTCCGTAGTTTGAAAAGGTTAGGTAATACTACATCCCAACGCTTGACACAATATTCCTTACAAGGCCGCTTCGGCATCAGCTTCGCCTCCTCTCGCACCTACTTTCTGTAACTCGCGAATTCTTTGCCACGTTTGTAACGCACTGACCAATGCTTCCTGAATGAAGTCCAATCGCTCTTGCTTTACATTGGTAGTATCCAGTCTGGCCATGGCTAGCTCCGTCTGTGCAGCATGAAGATTGTTTATGTTAATCAGCCCTTGCCGATAGCGGTTCTTCAACACTTCCACGCAAAGCCTCAACGCATCAATTTGAGATCGCTGGATCGCATGTAGCTCTGTGACACCATCAAGTCCAGGAGGCAACTCACCCGTGCCGACATTAACCGGAATGCCCTCGTGGCAAATCGCAGGTAGTCCCACCTCCTTGGGCTGGCCATTATCTCCAGCTTTCTCCTTTAGCCACATGACTCGGTAGCGAAATACTGCAGCTCTTGCTTGAGCTTCGGCATCAGCGCCTCCCCTCGAGGCTACTTTCTGCAACTCGTGTATCCTTTGCCACGTTTTTAATGCGGCCTCTAATGCTTCCTGAATGAAATCCAATCGCTCTTGCTTTACGTTGGTAGTATCCAGTCTGGCTATGGCTAACTCCGTCTGTGCAGCAAGAAGATTGTTTATGTTAATCAGCCCTCCGTCATAGCGGTCCACGCATAGCCTCAACACCTCAATTTGAGATCGCTGGATTGCCTGTAGCTCTGTTACATTTTCAAGTCCAGGAGGCAACTCACCCGTGCCGACATTAACCGGAATGCCCTCGTGGCCAATCGCAGGTAGTTCCACCGCCTTGAGCTGGCTATTATCTCCAGCTTTCTCCTTTATCCACATGACTCGGTAGCGAAATACTGCAGCTCTTGCTTGAGCTTCGGCATCAGCTTCGCCTCCTATCGCACCTACTTTCTGTAACTCGCGAATCCTTTGCCATGTTGGTAACGCACGGGTGTGACCGGCTATTCGGTTTATCATGCTGCCATAGTCAGAAATGATTCTGAATAGTTCTTTCTTGTCTTTCCGTATTGGGCAAGACTGCATGCTCTGTGTTGTTCTGTAGTTACATCCCATAACTCGCTTGCCTCA
>JANMGH010000147.1:0-51674 GCA_031374515.1 Pirellula sp.
ACTGGTTATTCTCCTCAGGTTGCTCCTCACCTTTCCTCACGGAAACGCAATTACCACTGTTGGATTCAGGGCGGTAACGTTACCCCGATAGGGACTTCCACCCTACTGTTCAAACGCCTTCGGAGGCGCACTAGCAGGCACGCTCCGCCGTGCCGTATGCTTGCGTATATTGGCTGGGTTTTCAGGCGGAACTACTTTGACTTTTGTCGGCTGTGGCTAACTGAACTTGCTGTTGAAATCCGTTGGGCACGCACAGAGCTATAGTGCTGGACGTGCCACGCTCTTGCGTTTTTGTGGGTTGTAAGTAGGTTCGGTTTCTAAACTAGCATTTTCGTTACTACGTGTTTAGAAACAGAGCCTAAACACTATTTTCGTTTCGGATCCATCTTTTTCAAATCTGCCTCGGTTGGGCTTCCGCCGAACTGTTTGTAGTAGAGTTCCTGGAACGGATTGATCGATGGCCCGATGACTTTTTCGTTGACCATCAATGGCAGCGATTCGGACCAGAATTTTTCAAAAGCCTGGGACAGTTCCGCCACAACTTCTGTATGTCGTTCAGCAATATTCGTTGTTTCGCCGTAATCGGCCTTGATGTCGAAGAGTTCCCATTTGGGTTCTGCAGCCCCCTTTTCTGATACGAGATGCCAACGCGAATTGCGAACGCTGCACATGGTGTATTTCGAGCCGTTTGGATCTGCTAGTTTTGGCCATCGCCCGAAATGGGTGATCAGAAAGCGGTCTGACCATGAGGCATTAGGATTTTCCAGTAGTGGAACGAGGCTACGCCCCTCGACTTGCGCTTTCAATTCTTCTGGAATTTTTACACCGGCGATCTCGGCGAGAGTTGCAAAAAAATCGATGTGCGCCGTGAGCGCCGAGCAATCGGCGGGTTGGATCGTTCCGGGCCAGCGCCAAAAAGAACTGGCATGTGTTCCGCCGAGCCAAGCGGTCCCTTTGGAACCTCGCATGCCCGCATTGAATACCTTCACGCCCGCTGTGCCTCCATTATCGTTCATAAATACCACCAGCGTATTCTTGTCGATGCCCCACTCGTTTAATTTCGCGAGAATGCGACCTACGTTTTGGTCGATATTATGAATCATTCCAAAAAAGCTCTCCGTTTCAGGGACCAGCCCTTTCCCTTCGTAAACCGACTTATCCTCGGGCCGTGCGATATAAGGACCATGCGGAGTATTGGAAGGGATGTACGCAAAGAACGGCTTATCGCCTTTGCGATTCGAATCAATCCATTTGATCGCTTGTTCGTAATACAGGTCCGCACAGTAGCCTTTGGTCTTTTCGAATACCCCATTATGCAAGATGGCAGGATCAAAATACTTGTTGCCCGGCGCGTCCCCGCATGACCCTGGATAGATCTGCCCGACACCTCCTCCTCCATGAATGTACACTTCGTCAAAGCCGCGTCGATTGGGCTGATACTCGGCCTCGTCACCCAAATGCCACTTGCCAAAGATGCCAGTCGAATAGCCGCTAGATTGCAACAGTTGCGCTATCGTAGTTGCCTTGAGCGTAAGGCGTTCTCGCTCCAAGATGGTATGTGTAACTCCGTTCTTGAACTCGTGCCTGCCGGTCATCAAGGCGCTTCGCGTTGGCGAACAGGTAGGGCTGACGTGAAAGTCCGTGAACCGTACTCCTTCGCTGCGTAATTTGTCTAGATTCGGTGTTTTGAGCACGGGATTGCCATGCGCAGAAATGTCTCCGTAACCTTGGTCATCAGTGAGGATAAAAAGAATGTTTGGGCGTTTCCCTGCGACAGAGTCGTACGGAATTGCGAGCGTCGAAAGGCAACACCAAGCCGCAGCAATCAAGAGCAATGGTTTCATGATGGTTTTGGGCCTCGCAGTGTAGAAATAGGGTATGAAATCAAATTGACAATTGCAGTGAGTGGATTCTACACTCCCCAAACGCGAGTGTGGTGAGCCAATTCCTACAGCATGCACCAAAGAGTAGAATGAACTCAGTTTCGACGCGTGCTGCAAATCGCTTTCCTCCCAAACCGGTTAAACAGGGTGCAAAACCATGTCCGCTAAGACACGTCGCAGGTTTCTAAAGGACGGTTGTACTGCATTTGCTGCGAGTGGACTCGTGACTTCGCATGCGTCTAAAACTCCAGCTGCGATCCAGGGAAAAGTTCGAGTCGGGATCATAGGAAGCACGGGTCGCGGAGATTACGGCCACGCAGTCGACGTTGCGATTTCTAAGTTGCCCAACATTGAGATCGTCTCGCTCGCAGATGAAAACCCGATGGGTCGGGCCTCTGCCAGCAATCGCACCAATCCGAAGAAGACTTACGCGGACTATCGCGAAATGTTGCAAAAGGAAAAACTAGATGTGGTTGCGATCTGCCCGCGTTGGATCGATCAGCATCATGACATGATCATTGCGGCAGCGCAGGCTGGCTGTCACATCTACATGGAAAAACCATTTTGCCGAACGTTGTTGGATTGCGACAACGCGATCAAGGAATTAGATCAACGCGGTCTTAAACTAGGTATCGCGCACATCAGCCAGTATTCGCCGGTTCTAGACGTAGTTCGATCGATGATCGAAAACGATGAGATTGGAGAAGTATTGGAGCTACGTGGGCGCGGCAAGGAAGATCATCGCGGTGGTGGCGAAGACCTGTGGGTTCTCGGTTCGCACATCTTTGGTTTGATGCGGAGCTTGGCCGGTAGCAACGCTACGCAATGCACGGCTACAGTGACGAAACAAGGAAGGCGCGCGACCAAAGCCGATGTCGTTTCAGGAGCAGAAGGGATTGGTCCACTCACTGGAGATTCGATTCAGGCATGCTATTCCTTTCCCAGTGGAGCGACGGGACACTTTGCCTCGCGTCGCTCGGTTGCAGGCAATCCAACTCGTTTCGCCATTCAGGTGTTTGGTTCGAAAGGGATCATCGAGCTAGAGAGTGGATACCTGGTAAAAGGGCAACTCTTGCGTGATAGCAGTTGGTCTCCAGGACGAACAGGGAAGGCTTGGGAACCGATAACCTCCGCAGGAATAGGGAAACCGGAAACGAGAACAGAGGGCACTTACGAAGGAGGGCATATCGTTGCAATCAACGATTTGCTGGAGAGCGCTAGCCGGAATCGGCCGACGAAGTGCTCTGCTAAGGATGGGCGAAGCATCGTAGAAATGATATCCGCTGTCTTCGAATCGCATCGGCTCGGAACGCCAGTGGAGCTCCCCTTAAAGACTCGCGTCAACCCATTGACGCTACTCGAATCTTGATTATTCCAGCATCTCACCCGAATGATGTTGAGTCCTAGTTTCGTCAGTTTTACTTATTGGACCGCACTTGCGGAACTTGGTATGGGTTGGCCCGTAGCGAAAGTCGTCAAGACTTTCGGCGATTTTCTTGGGTGAAACAGAACTCTTGATAGAAATTCGATATGCATTACCTTTTGCTTTACGAAGTCGTCGATGACTATGTTGCGAAACGAGCACCGTTTCGTGAGAAACACCTAGCTTTGGCGAGTGAAGCCGTACAGCAAGACGAGTTGCTGCTAGGGGGTGCGTTTGCAGAACCAGCAGACGGGGCAGTTCTTTTGTTTCGCTCCCAAGCGTCCGCCGAATCATTCGCGAAGAACGATCCATATGTTCACAACGGCCTGATTACGAAATGGACGGTTCGAAAATGGAACACGGTTGCAGGAAGCCTGCTAGACCAATAATTGGTGGATGAAAATCCACGCTCGCTGGCTGCTACGGCTATTTCGGTTCAAGGATCTTTCGAATCTTGAGCCACTCGGTGCATCGGTTGGGCCAAGTCGATATGACTGAGTCTGGACGGTCGCGCAGTCCATATCCGTGTCCACCATTCTGATAGACGTGTAGTTCAGCAGGAACTTTGTGTTGCTTCAGTTCAATGTAAAGTTTGGCCGCGCCGATCGAACTGGACGCGTCATCGTGCGTGTGAACGATAAATGCAGGTGCTGACTGATCCGATATTTGAATCGGTTCCAGCAACTCATTCGTTTTGGAGTCGATCAGTTGCCATGGATAGATCAGCATGGAGAAATCGGGCTTGCAGGATTGCCCATCGATGGCATCGAGCCCGTCATATGCGGATTGGTCCCCTTTCGAATGCATGATCGCGCCGACTTGACCACCAGCCGAGAATGCAAGGATCCCAATGCGATCGGTCCGGAGTTCGTAACGCTTTGCCTCGTGACGGATCCATCGTATTGCACGCTGAGCGTCCTGTAGTGGTCGTTGCCAAAGTGGTTCGCCAGGCAACGCTGATTCTTTGGTGCGATATCTCAATACGAAAACGGTGACCCCCAACTCGTTGAGCCATGGGGCAGCTTCCGAACCTTCTAGGTCTGGGACGACATAGGTAAAGCCACCTCCCGGTAATACTAAAACTGCGGTGCCGCACGGATTTGCCTTTGCGGGATACACGTCAATCGTTGGGCATCGAACTCCGGAAACACGCGTAATAGGAATTTGCTCACCAGCCTTTTTTGGCAGCGCCGTACCTGGTTCGCGACTCGTTTCATTGGGCGCTAGGTCAGGCCATATTTTGATTGGACTGTCGTATGCAATCGCAACGTTGCCCGAAGACAATATTGACAAAATCAAAACCAAAGCTAGGAGTTTTGATTTTCGAGGTTGCATTTGGTTCAAAGGATTGTGCCTCCCTATTTCTTAGAATTTCTTAGATTTGACAAAGCAACTAGTGGGTACCGCACACAGCATGCAAACCGCTTCGTTCTATGGTAACATTTCGTAGGGCGACTTGGTTCGCTTACAAGCAGTTTTGCGGAATTCTTACGACCATGGGTTCGGGAAGCAGCGATGAAGAAAAACACAGATCAACTTAAACGGCGTCGATTTCTAAAAACATCTTTGGGTGCTGCTAGCGCAGTGGTCCTGGCACCCACCATTATTCCTAGCTCCGCGCTTGGCCGCGACGGAGCGGTTGCACCGAGCGAGCGAGTGGTCGTTGCGGGAATCGGGATCGGAAACCGTGGCAATTACGACCTCGATTGTTTCCTCCAGCAGAAGGATGTTCAGTTTGTTGCTGTTTGCGACGTCAAACAATCCCGACGAGTCGCCGTGAAGAAAAAGATCGACGAAAAATACAACACCGTCGACTGCAATATGTACGCTGACTTCCGCGAGCTGCTTGACCGGAAGGACGTCGACGCAGTCCTGATCGCAACGGGACCCAATTGGCACGCAACGATGACTATGCAGGCCGCACGGGCTGGCAAGGATATCTACTGCGAAAAGCCATGTACCAAGAACATTTCCCAGAGCTTGATCTTGGCGGAAACGATACAGCGAACCGCGCGAGTGTTTCAAGCAGGTACCCAGCGTCGTAATCTTCCCCACTTTGCATTCGCCTGCTATCTCGCTAGAACGGGAAAGCTCGGCAAGCTCAAAAAGGTTTACGCTCACCCAGCTGGAATGCAGGCCATGATGAGTGGTTGGTTGCCTGCAGAGGAAGCTCCGGACAGACAAATAGCAGATTGGGATATGTACTTGGGCCCAGCCGCTTGGCGTCCTTTTAATAGCAAGACGCTTTCGGACGGTTTCAATTTTGAAAAAGGGGGCGGACTTGTCGGAGGTGGCGTTCTTGAATGGGGTTCACACTGCGTGGACCTTTGCCAATGGGCTGTCGGAGATTGCCCTCCGCCGATCGAGTACAACGCGCCCAGCAACGGCGAGTTGGTCGCGACGTACGAGAACGGGGTGGAGTTGATTTTCCGAGAAAAGGGCTGGATTCCGCTCGGCTCGTGCCCGGTTCGATTCGAGGGAGAGACCGGATGGGTCGAAGCGGGTGACAGCGGCAAACTGGTTCTCAGCTCACCGGAGTTGCTTGCTGGTAGGACCGTCGAAGAAGTCCCCAATTACCCTGCAACCTTCCATGTGCGCGACTTCATCGATTGCGTCAAGACTCGCGGTTTGCCTAAAGGAAATGCTCAAGCTGCTTGCAATGCGCATATCGCTTGCCACGCTGCCAACATCGCTTTGTTCCTGAATCGAAAAGTGAAGTACGATTTGGCCAAAAGCGAATTCATCAATGACGAACCTGCCAATCGTTTGAGATCTGAAGCCATTCGCGAGCCATGGCGAGTTTAATCCACCCAATGCAACCCAGAAATATTTTGGAAACTACCAATATGAATAGACGACTGAAACGCACTACCTTAATTCTCTCCTTATGCACAGCACTCACCTTTGCGACTAGCAGCAATGGGCTTTGCCAAGTCACTTCGATGGAAAAAGAGAGCGACCTGATCGGTGTACTCAAATCCGATTCCCCACCCGGGGATAAGGCGATCGCATGCAAGAGGTTGGCAATCTACGGGACCGCCGAAGCGGCACCCGAACTTGCCAAACTCTTGTCCAACGAACAACTGGCGGCATGGGCACGCATCGCATTGGAAGCGATTCCAGGGGCAAAAGTTGACGAGACCCTACGCAAAGCAACTTCGAGTTTGCAGGGGAGATTGCTCGTCGGCACCATCAATTCCATCGGTGTACGTCGAGATGCCGGTGCTGTTGAGAGCATCACTCCAAAGCTAAAAGACAAAGACGTTGAGGTTGCTTCAGCAGTTGCTGTTGCCCTTGGCCGAATCGGCAACGCAGCTGCAACGCAAACTCTTCGGCAAGCCATTGTTACTTCGTCGGAAGGCGTTCGATCAGCGGTTGCCGAAGGATGTGTGCTATGCGCAGAGAAAGCCATGCGTGACGGAAATACCACGCTCGCTGCTGCCATCTACGACGACGTTCGCAAAGCCGAGGTACCAAAACAGCGTATTGTCGAAGCGACCCGTGGTGCAATTCTGGCAAGGAAACAGGACGGCCTGCCATTGTTGCTGGAGAATCTTCGCAGCCCCGACAAGATACTATTTCAAGTGGCTCTCAAAACAGCCAGAGAAATGTCTGGTCGCGAAATAGATAACGCACTGGCCACGGAACTGACTGCGATAAAGCCGGACCGCGCTGTATTGCTCATCCAGACCATGGCTGATCGCAAAGAAACGGTTTCTCTTCCCGCGATCGCAAAGGCAGCCAGCGCTGGCCCCAAAGAAGTGCGATTGTCCGCCATCAACGCGCTTGGTCGTGTCGGTGATACAACTTGCGTTACTTCGCTACTGGGGATCGCGAATGAATCCGATGCGGAACTTACCGAAGCAGCTTTAACTGCACTTGCAGAATTGCCTGACCAAAATATCGCAAAGGATATCTTGGCTCGATTGCCGAAAGCGGAAGGCAGTATGTTAACCGCACTGATTACTGTTGTGGGCCAACGACGTATCGAGGCAACACAAGAGCTCGTCAGGTCCTTAAAGAATGGGGACAAAGCGGTTCGTGCTGCGGCGTTCAAGTCGCTTGGGACGACTGTTCCGCCTCAGAGTCTCGACGTTTTGATTTCACAAGTCGTATCACCTAGCGTTGCAGAGGATTTGGAAGTCGCCAAGCTAGCGCTCAAGACGGCAGCGGTCCGCATGCCGGACCGAGAAGCTTGCGCAACCCAGCTCGCTAAAACGATGGAAACATCTTCACTGCCGATCAAGGTTGTATTGTTGGATATCATTGGATCTGTTGGTGGTTCGAAAGCATTGGAAGCGATTTCCGCCGCAGCCAAGGGGACGACGCCAGAGCTTCGTGATGTCAGCAGTCGAGTCCTCGGGGAATGGTTAACTTACGATGCTGCTCCGGTGTTGCTGGACCTTGTCAAAACTGGGCCAGCCGATAAGTTCCAAGGTCGACTCTTTAAGGGTTACCTACGGATGGCTGGTCAGTTTGCTCGGAACCAGACCGAACGAGTCGAAATGTGCAAGGAGGCTCTTGCTGCTGCACGTCAACCAGGCGAACAGAAAACTGTGCTTGAGCTCATCAAGAAATTTCCAGACCTCGAGACTCTCAAAATGGCAATCAAGGCAACCGAGATTACGGAGCTGAAAGAAGATGCGACGCAGACGGCACTTGCGATCGCTGAAAAAGTAAAAGGAAAAGCGGAAGAGGTCCAAAAACTATTAGCTGGAGCTGGCATTTCGGCGCCCAAATAGTTGGATTGCGTTTCCCATTTCCCACTCAAATGAAAACAAGCGGTAAGGTCCTTACCGCTTGTTTCATTAGTGTTTCCACCGAAAATGCAACAACTATTTTAGGATCCTCTATGAAGGACAAGTCTGAAATTGTCCGAGACTGGCTACCCCGCTATACGGGGCGAGAAATCGGCAGCTTTGGCAAGTACATTCTGCTGACCAATTTTTCTCAATATGTCGATGCCTTTGCCGAGAGATTTAACGTTCCGGTCTTCGGCGATGGGTTGCCGATCCAATCTGCGACGTCGGGAAACCTCTCCATTTTGAATTTCGGAATGGGGAGTCCGATGGCCGCAACGGTCATGGATTTGCTATCGGCTGTCGAACCGAACGCGGTATTGTTTCTCGGTAAATGTGGCGGACTGAAAAAGACCAAGATTGGCGATTTCATCTTGCCAATCGCTGCCATTCGAGGTGATGGAACGAGCAACGAGTACTTCCCTCCCGAAATACCCGCGCTCCCCTCCTTTCGCTTGCAAGCAGCTGTTTCGGCAACCATCGCCCACATGGGATTCGATTATTGGACCGGTACTGTCTACACGACGAATCGACGAGTTTGGGAACATGACGCTGCATTCAAAGAATATCTTGTTACCACGAGAGCCATCGGCATCGACATGGAGACTGCAACAATCTTCGTTGTCGGTTTTGCAAACCATATTCCCAAAGGCGCGCTTCTGTTAGTCTCCGACAACCCGATGACTCCGGAAGGGGTCAAAACCTCCGCCAGCGATCGATCGGTAAATGAACGATTCGTAGCTGCGCACTTGAATATTGGCATCGCAGCACTCGTTGAGATCCAAACTTCAGGCGAATCGGTCAAGCACTTGCGATTTGAGTAGGAGTAATTGATTGCCTTCCGACGCCGACCGAGTTCTTATGCGTCACGCTCCGAGTCACGCGGATTATGGAACGAGTTATAGCTCTAAATTGGGAATGCGGCAACGCTACCAATGCATTACAAATCCACCATCGACGTTGATGGTTTGGCCCGTCACGTGGGCCGCTCGGTCCGAAGATAAAAAGACGATCATATTGGCTATGTCCGATGGAGACTGCCATGTCTGCAATGGGACCACTGCCCGGATCTTGCGATCGGTCCACTCCTCGTAGCTCAGGCGCTCCTTTACAGGAGCTTGATTGAACCAAGATTGCCAAACCGACCGGTTCAGCGGAGTTCGCACCATCCCAGGACAGATTGTGTTGACGCGTATCTTATGCGGTGCAAGGTCTTTGGCGAGGCATTGTGAAAAATTAATATTGGCAGCTTTACTTGCACTGTAGGGCGGGTCGGTTTGCGATCCAATTTGGCCAGCTACCGATGCTAAGAAGAGCATACTCCCCCGACGATTCTCGATCATATGCGGCGCAATCGCATGGGCCACATGTACCATCCCCATCACATTGACCTCGATCGTACGCACCCAGTCGCTTGGAACAAGATTGGTAAACGGAAACCCAAACTTGCCCGAACCAATTGCTGCACCATGAACCAAATGGTCGATGGATCCAAGCGCTTCGATCGTTTTGGGAACTGCCGCATTCACCATGGATTCGTTCGTTACGTCGACCTGCACCCCTACGCTTTGAATTTGAAAACGAGCGGCTAGCTCCGCGGCAACTTGCTCAGTGTTCGGGGAGTTGTCCCAAAGAGCAACTTGAACTCCCTCCTCTGCAAAACACTCCGCGGTTGCATGTCCTATGCCGCTGGCTCCTCCGACAACGACGGCTACACTACCACTCAGGTGCAAATCCATAATGTACTCTTGTTTTACTAGTAAGGTGCGACGACGCGAGCTGCGTTAGATCGATGCATGTGTCATTTTGCAGTGACCGAACCCACGCCGAACTGACAACCAGCTCGGGTCGGCATGTTTCCGTTGAAATCGATTTCGAGCATCTTCTCGCTATGGACTGCAGCACCTAGTTCGTCCTGGAGCCCGGTCAGGATTCTTCGCGTTGCAACATCGATGACATCACCTGTTGACGGATATGCGTAGCGTCCATCGATACTAAATGTCACCCACCCCGGTTCTTCTCGCACTTGGATGCTTTCTATTTGCGTATGCGGATTGGTCGTAGCGTCGAAGACGTGCAAGCGACGATTGAACGCATCGCAAAGCCAAATTTGCTTTTCATCGGGTGTCATGCCAATTCCGTGGCTTGGGCATCCATGCCTTGCAACTGGCCCCTTACTGAATCCTTGCACCTCGACCCGCGAAAGCACCTTGCCAGACTGAAGGTCGCCGATTTCGTAGCCGAGCAATTCGTTGACGCACATGTAGCCTAGGGATTGACTTCCATTGACAGTGAATGGCCGAATCGGAGCGCTAAAAGGCCCAACGTGCCGAACGATTTTGTGCGAGCTGGTATCGGTGATGGCGAGCGTTTTGGCTCGAAGGCCAGCGAGGTAAGCCTCTTTGCCATCGGCTCCAAAGTTGGTGTTGTGAGCACCCGAATGCGGCTCAACACGCGCTACCACTTCTCCGTCTGCAGCGTTGAGTACAAACCAGTGCTCCTTTTCAAAACTCGGCATGTAGATCGTTTGGCCATCGGGGGAGATCGCCATGCGATCACAGCCACCCTCATACTTTTTTTCCCAAACTACTTTATCGTTGGTTAGATCAAACGAGATCAATGACTCGATGGTGCTTACAAACAACCGCCGAAGCGACACACTCACGCAGATCCCTTTGACATTGATCGGTTTTCCTTTGTCGTTGAGGCCAGCAGACGGAATGCGTCGAACAAACTTGTGTCCGTGTTCGATATCGAACACGAGCACACCATGTCCACCGTATTGCAGATAGTCCCGAATGCCGGGCACTGCCACATAGAGCAATCTCTGGGTCGCAGCAGGGTCCTGAGCATGCACATAACGCGCAGTAGAGAAAGTTGCTAAGCTGAAAATGACAATCGCAGCTCGACGAAGTAAATTTCGTAAGTTCATAAGATGGCTTCCTAACTAACAACCCGTCCCAGTGTTTTTTCGAACGACGGAGGTAAAAACTGAAAAGGCCCTATTCGTCCATTGTGCAGCGTACCGCAAAGGGCCGCACTGATGTACCAAGCAGTCCGGTCGGAGTTGTTTTTAGGCACACATTTTTCTTTTGGCTGCATGCATGGTGTATGCTCTGTTGCTCATGCCAGTGGAACTAATGATAGTATCCCCGCTGCGGCAGGAGCGAGTTTTCCTGCAACAACTTGAAGCCGCTTTCGACAAAACTCCTGGGCAGGCGTGCTCCGCCATAAAGCAGCGGAGGGTCGAACTCCGTCGCTCGGTTTCCATAGGCCATGCTGTGGTCGAGTACTTTGTTGGCGTTTGCAAAGGCATTTCCTTCGGGGAATCCTGCGACGATAGCAAATGCTTGTTCAACGACTTGCAAGAGTTTCGTTGAAAGTACCTGTGCTTCCTCGATCTGCCCGTCCTCAATACTTTGCATCATTTCGTCCAGTTGGCTCGAGAAAACGTTCGCCGTACTCAGGAGGAAGCCATCGTACGGGCCTCCCGCTTTACGAGGCCACGCGGCGTAGCCCCCTTTTTCAGCGCCTCGGACCAAAAAGACGCCACCGAGTGCCGCGTCGCTCAGGGCCACCGAATCTGTTCCGCTAGTATCTTTGAAAAGAATAAAGTTAGGGAACTCTTGCGCGAGCGAGACGACGGTTTCCGGTTCCATTGTGTTTTGGGTTACTTGCGGTAACTGGTAAAGCGCCGTAGGCCAAGATTTACTCAGAACACGGGCAAGACCTGAACGAATGGTCTCTTGAGTAAGCTCTTTCCCTTTGGGTGGGCAAATCGTAACACCCGCAACCGCAGGGTGCGATCGAATGCTCTCCATCGAATCGAGACAAGCGAGCACTTCTTCTACGTTTGTTTTCAGCACGCCAATCAAAACGCGTACGCCAAGATCGTGCGCTGCCTCTAAAACAAAGGTAAGCAGTCCTTGAATATCGGCATCGCTCATCTCCCAACCCTCGCCGGTCGAGCCCGGCACTAGAATGCCCTTCACTCTCGGCGCCAATGCCTCAAGGTGCGCACGGATTCGCTGCGTATCTGGCTCCCTGGCCGCACGGAAATGTGTTAGCGTTGGGCACCATAAACGAGGGATACCGTTCGGAAACTGGATGGCCTGAATTTGTTGCCGACTGCTCATTGAATTCTCGCCCTGGATAGCGAACGGACGCTAACCCTTGATGTCATAGCACCAAACGTCGCCCTGATCGCGGATATAAAGTCGACCATTCGAGATCACTGGGTGCGTCCAAGGCTTCGCCGTTCCGTTATCTTTTGTACCGGGTGGGGTAACTGCCCCCAACGGCTTGAAACCAACCGGTGAAGCCTCGATCATTGCCAGTTCGTTTTTTATACTATGCAAATACAATCGACCATCTGCAAAGCAAACCGACGCCGAACCGATGCCACGATCCTGCCATTTGATTTCGCCCGTCATGAAATCAACACAGGCCATGGTCTCACCGATGGACCCGAAAAGAAGGCCGTCTACCAAAACACTTCCGCCCATTCCAGCTGGTAGCGACTTTGCGAAGTAGAGTTCTTGAGGATCGCTTTTGGTTCCGGTCACTTTCACTAGTCCTCCACCAACGCGACTTGCTGCGGAATAGACAAAGTTTCCGTTGACGATTGGAGTAGCGATATTCGCTTGAGCGTCCGATGTCTTAGTATAACGCCAAAGCAATTCGCCAGTATCTGCTTTGATTCCTACGACTCCTTTGCCCAAGAACAGAACGTATTGCTTAACACCTTCTACGTTCGCGATAACTGGCGAGGCGTAGCTAGCGGCATCGGCCTCCGGCAATAGCGATTTCCAAACGAGGTCACCGGTCGATTTTTGCAACGCGACGACTGTTGCGGATGCACCACCCGGTGAACAAATCAGCAGGTTGCCATCGATCAAGGGTGATTCGGTATAAGCCCACATGCCCGGTACGCCGCCGAAATCGCTTCGCAAACTCTTCGACCACATCTTCTTTCCCGACTTGATATCGAGACAAACAAGATCACCATCGGAACCGAGCGCATAAACGGAATCGCCCGAGATCGTTGGAGTGGCTCTCGTACCCGGATACTGGGGGCCTTGATTCTCGCCGACTTTTCCGATCGTAGTCGACCAGAGTTTGTTGCCTTTGGTTGTCGAAAGGGCGATCACCTCTTCCTTTTCCATTCCTTCGTTCGAGATCACAAACAACTGTTCGCCAACAACCGACGGAGTGGAAAAACCGCTACCTATGTTCTTTGCTTGCCAGATTAATTTCGGCCCACTATCGGGCCATTTTGCCAACAAGCCCTTTTCAGTGGACTTTCCATCTCGTTGCGCTCCGCGCCATTGAGTCCAATCCTCTGCATTTGCTGAGCATGTAGAAAACGTCAGCGACACAATGGTCAAGGCAATCTGAATTCCAAACATCCACTTCATAGCCAATTCTCCTCACCGTTTTGAATTTCGCCGGCATCGATTCCAAACAGATTGTAGCGGATTCGGGGACTCTTTTGCCTCGATGACGCAAACTAACGCGGCTCATCAATCAGGCAACTAGTCTATTCCAGCCATCCCCCGCGCTGCAAGCATCCAGCGCCGTAGCCGTAGCCGTCGCCGTGTGGGCAGAGTTCCCGGAAACGGGCATCCCTACCCGATTTCGGCGAGCACTCATTCCCTCCACGCCTCGACAATCATCGCATCGTCTTCATGGATGAGTGGACGGCGGTCGAAACTACCGTAGATCTCGAATCGGGTAAATCCGGCAGTCCGCAATAGCAAAGCCATTTCGTTTTTGAAAATATAACGCAGACTCATTTCGGAACGATGGACCTGCTGCAAGCTGCCATCGGCGCCCAACAATTCCAGTTCGTTGATGGAATGTTGAACCTGAGCGACCCGATCGAAACTTCGAGTATCGTACATCCGCATCGGCAAGCCAGTTGAAGGATGCGGCATTTCGCCTTCCAGCACGCGCGTGTTCTGCGGCGTGCCGATGATCGCGAGCGATGGAAAAAACGTGTCAAAGGCCAGCAGACCACCTGGCAACAAATGTTTCCTGCATAGCGTCAGGCAGTGAATTTGCGCCTCTTGCGTCATGTTGTGGCCGAAGGCGTTGAAGGGAATCATGACCAGCGAGTAGCGGCGTGGCAGGTCGAAGTCGCTCATGTCCGCTTGATGCAGGAGCGGCGAAAGCCCCAACTCTCTTGACTTTTGCCGCAACGTGTCCAGCATCGGGACAAACAGGTCCAATCCTTCGATATCTACACCCGCTTGCAGACAAGGCAACAGGATCCGGCCTGTACCGCAGCAGACGTCTAGCACCGGTCCCTTGGCTTCCTTTGCTAGGCCAGTGTAGAAGCCGAGCCCGTATGGGATGTCCCCAAGGAGGAGGTCGTAGACCCCGCCGTCGTCAAACGGTGTGGGGAGTTTCTCGGATGATCTATCCATGTTTGAGACTGCCATGTACTGGGTTCGAAACGCCTAAACAGCCGAAGAATCTATTAAGTTCTGGGTTTTGGGTAGGAGTCGTGACCAAAGATCATGCGCTACCGTAGCGATTCCCCGCCGCTAGCCGCCCAAGTCTAGCCTATACATCAGTCCTCTAGCAAGCTTTTAGTGACGTAGCCCAAGTCTCTACTAGCTGTGGAAATGAAGGAGTTAATGCGCTTTGTTTATGCGAACGACGTAGCGAGTGTACATTAGAGCATGTCGAGCGGATCGATATCGATTAAATACAGATTGTCGCCGGTCGTTTTTATAGACGCTTGGACACGGGAGAGAATCGCGTTGAGAGCCCCCGGCTCCTTTGAAATGAGCATCGCATGAAATCGATAGTGCCCCCGCAACTTGGCAATCGGTGGAGGTGCGGGACCGAGTACCCGCACAGGTGACGAAGTTTTTGAAATCTCGAGCTGAATCTTTTTTACAATTCCCTCGGCGAACTCTTCGGCATCTAACTGGACGGGTCCTCGCATAATGATACGAGCCAAAGAAGCGTACGGTGGATAGCCAAATTGCTCGCGCTGCAATAGCTCTTGATCTGAGAAACTCTTGTAATCATGCTTGCACGCAGCAATGATGGCTGGATGTTCCGGCGAATAAGTCTGTACGAGCACTGCGCCACCCCGCTCGCCTCTCCCGGTACGACCTGCGACCTGAGTGACCAACTGAAATGTTTTTTCCGAAGCACGAAAATCCGGAAAATGGAGCGCCGTGTCTGCGTTGATCACACCGACCAATAAGACGTTGGGGAAATCGAGTCCCTTTGCGATCATTTGGGTTCCCATCAAGATTTGAATTCGGCCCGCACGAAAGTCCGCTTGTACCCGTTCGTGGCTGCCGGGCTTCTTCATCGTATCGGAATCCATTCTCGCAATCGCAGCGTCCGGAAACCGCTGCTGAACTTCCATTTCGAGTTTCTGAGTTCCAAGGCCCGCGAATCGAATCGCTTCAAAGCCACATTTTTGACAAACCTGCGGAACCGCGATGGTGTAGTCGCAGAAATGGCACAAGGCTTTACTCCCTTCGCGGTGATGCGTTAAGGCCAAATCGCAATCGGGACAAGTGACCACGTGCCCGCAGGCTGGGCATTGGATTGAGGTGGCAAAGCCTCGACGGTTGAGCAACAAGATCGTTTGGCCATTTTCCGCCAGCGTTCTTTCGATGGCTTGAACGAGCGGTTGCGAAATGCTGCCTCGATCAACATCGACGCGATTGGATCGCATGTCGATGGTGGTCACTTCTGGCAAGGGCCGATTCAATATGCGACGTGGCAAAACGACTTTCTTGTATTGGCCGATTGTCGCTCGATGAAACGTCTCCAACGATGGAGTGGCTGATCCCAGTACGAGCGGGATCCGTTCCAAGGACGCGCGATGGATGGCCACGTCGCGAGCATGATAGCGAGGAATGGTCTCTTGCTTAAATGAGTTTTCGTGCTCCTCATCGAGAATGATTAGCCCGAGGTACGGTGCCGGTGCAAAGATTGCGCTCCGAGGACCGATGATCACTTGTACTGCCCCTTCAGCAATTCGCTTCCATTGATAATGTCGTTCCGGTCCGCTCATCTTTGAATGCAAAACAGCGACACTGGCAAAGCGGTTTTGGAATCGGGAGCGAGTTTGCGGTGTTAGACTGATTTCGGGCACCAGCACAATCGCTTGTCGTCCGTAGGATATTACCTGCTCTATCGATTGCATGTAGACTTCTGTCTTGCCACTTCCGGTCACGCCATGCAACAGAATCGTCTCATGTTCGCCCGAATCGATAGCACTATAGATCGTCTGCAAAGCGATGCGTTGGTCGGACGACAAGGCGGGTGGCAAGACTCGTTCATACGCTTCAGCTGCCACGTCTTTGCCAAATGCCATGACCCGTTCCGTGTACGACTCAACGAATTCAAGCTCGCATAGTTTTTTGATGATTCCGTCGGAGCATTGAGCAAGATGCCTTAATTGTTCTTGCGAGAGAGGCTCATCGGCCAAGATCAACTGCTGCAATGTCTGTCGCTGCTTGACAGTCAAAGTCTTCATCAGCGAATCGTCGCTGGCTTTGGGTGATGGTTTTAGAAGCGTTTGATTGCGAGTACCAGCCCCCGCGCGAACGCCAGCCGGTATGACTGCTTCGAACACTTGGCCGATGGGAACGAGATAATAACGGCTCATCCACTGAATTAGCTGCAGCAGATTGGCGTTGCAAAGTGGCTCTGCATCGATCGCCCGAATGATCGGCTTAATGAGTTCACGTGGATGCTGGCTAATTTGGACTGCAATCGTGTAGCCGACGATCTCGCGATTGCCTCTGCCCAATGGCACTACGACACGCATCGCCGGTTTGATCATGCCCCCTAATTCATCAGGTATGCGGTAGTCGTAAGGTCCAAAGGGGGCTTCAGGAAAGGCGACCAATGCGCACGGAGTCTCTGCAGCCGCATCGATTTCCCATGGGGCGAGTTCGTTTTTGAACAACTCTCCCTGTCGGTAGTCCATGCTTGAAGTTTGAAGTTTGAAGTTTGAAGTTTGAAGTTTGAAGTTTGAAGTTTGAAGTTTGAAGTTCTAGTTTCTAGCTTCTAGTTTCTAGCTTCTAGGTTCTAGGTGTCGCACCGGCAGGAGCGACGTACGCTATGTAACGCGGGCGGTGATTTCGGCGACACAGTCGTCGATTTTGATTCGCCATTGTTCCAGCGTGTCTCGGTCGCGGATCGTAACGGTGCGGTCTTGCAGTGATTGCGTATCAACCGTGATGCAATAGGGAGTTCCGATCTCGTCCTGTCTTCTGTACCGTCGACCGACAGCCGCCTTCTCGTCGTAGAATACGTTGAACCTCTGTTTGAGCGCCGTGTAGATCTCTTTGGCCACTTCCGGCATTCCGTCTTTCTTGACCAATGGCAAGATCGCAGCCTTGACTGGTGCCAATCTAGGATGCAGTCGCATTACCGATCGGGATTGCAACTTGCCATCTTCGTCCGGTGCTTCGTCTTCGTGATAGGCTTGGCAAAGGAAGGCAAGGGTCGCTCGATCTGCACCAGCGGATGGCTCGATCACGTGTGGGAGGAATCGTTCGTTGGTGAGATCATCACGATACGAAAGGTCTTTTCCACTGCCGCGATGGCGGGGCTTGCCCTCTTCGTTGAGTTCCAATTCCAACGGACGTTTTTTCGGATCGAGTTTGCCTTCGGAGTGGGATCGCAAATCGAAATCTCCTCGGTGTGCGATCCCCTCGAGTTCTCCGAACTCCCCATCGGGGAGGAAGGGAAATGCGTACTCGATGTCTGCGGTGCCGCAGGAATAGTGGCTCAGTTCCTCTTGATGGTGTTCTCGTAAACGCAAACGGTCCCCCGCTAAGCCGAGCGATAGGTACCATTGCATACGTCGGTTTCGCCAGTATTCATACCATTTGGGTGATTCGGCTGGGTTGCAAAAGAACTCGATTTCCATTTGTTCGAATTCGCGTGACCGAAAAGTAAAATTTCGCGGCGTGATTTCATTTCGAAAGCTTTTGCCAACTTGGGCAACACCGAATGGAACGCGAATACGTGTACTGTCGACCACGTTTTTGAAATTGACAAAGATCCCCTGCGCAGTCTCTGGACGTAGGAATGCGGCACCTTCTTCACCGCTCAGTGCACCGACGTAGGTCTTAAACATGAGGTTGAATTCGCGAGGATCCGTTAGTGTGCCGAGCTCATTGGTGTCAGGACCGAGAACACTAGGGCGCTGTCCTGGATCGATTTTATCGAGAGTCAGGAAGGCACTGTCGAAGGTAAGTTGACCGACGTCTTTGTTTCGGAGGTTAAAGAACTTCAGTGCGCGGCGCGTCACTTCCTCTTGTTCGAGCTCTGCGTCTGCGAACATTGTGACGAAGATTTTTTGTTCACCGCGAGCGACCCACTTGCCACGCACTTGGTCGAATCGGTAACGTTTTTTCGTTGCGCGGCAGTCGACCATAAAATCATGGAAGAGGTCGTAGTGCCCGGAGCACTTCCAAACTTGCGGGTGCATGATAATCGAGCAATCGAGGCCGACCATTTCGTAGGTGCTTGGAGCACCTACGGGTTGGATGAGTTCGTTGTGACCTTGGCACATATCGCGCCACCAAGCGTCTTTGATGTTTCGCTTGAGTTCAACACCGAGCGGTCCGTAATCCCAGAAGCCGTTGAGCCCCCCATAGATCTCACTGGATTGAAACATGAATCCACGTCGCTTGCAGAGCGACACCAGTTTTTCCATTTGCATATTTAGGTTGTTTCTAAGGGGGGCTAACCCGCGCCGAGGCGGGAGTGTCTAGTTTATTTTGGTATTGATATGGGGGTCACGGCTGCGCCGGTTAACTGTTCTGTGCTGGAACGCTTCTCGCAACTACCAGCCGTTTCAAGCGAGCCAAATCCTTAACAATTGTAATGTCCGTCCAGTTGTTCGTGCTGGCCATATGGCTTTCGACTTGGTCCGCTATCATCGGCGACAGCTCGCAGATAAACCAGCCACCGGCGACAAGTTTCCTAATTGCTTGGGCTGCTAGTTGTTCAATCATCTCGGTACCCAAGACGCCACCGACTAGGGCCATTCGTGGCTCGTGTTCACGGACGGTCTTGTCTAGTTTGGAGTATTCGGCTTCCGATACGTACGGCGGATTGCTTAAAACAAAGTCAACGCTATTGTCTGGTGTCGCCGTTAGCAAATCCGACTCGATGACTGAGACTCGATCGGCCAATTGATGAAACTCGACGTTGGTCTTAGCAATTGCAACCGCCGCTGGGCTCAAGTCTATTGCGGTGATGTTGCATTGTTTCAAGTGTTTGGCAACGCTGATGGCGATGCAGCCGCTACCAGTGCACACATCGACAATAGAAAATTGTTTTCCAGGTTCAACGGCAAGAATAGGTTTGGCAAGGTCCAAGCATTCCACGACGATGTGCTCAGTTTCGCTGCGAGGGATCAGGCAGTCCTTGGTCACATGAAATGAAAGCGAGTAAAACTCTTTCTTGCCGACCAAATAAGCGACCGGCTCCCCCTGCGCTCGGCGTTTCACCACGTCGCGAAAACGAGCCTTGACTGTCTCATCGGGCTCCTCGGCAAATGCCGTATAGAGGGCAATGCGCTCGCAACCACGAGCATGGGCCAGGAGGACTTCTGCATCCAGTCGAGGGGATGGAGAGCCACTCTTTTTCAGGTGTTCGGTGGTCCACTGGAGGAGGCGTAGGATGGTCCACGGATCCGATTGCGTCGTGCTCGTGGAAGTCATTGTTGTCGTCCTTGTGGTGTGGATCAGCTGGAAAGGGCTCGTCGCAGCGCGTGTTAACAATTAAGCTTCGGTGTCGTCTCTCAGGGTTGAACGTTCGTATTCTATCAACGCGTCTGAGACCGGTTGCAAGTTGCCTGCAACAATTTGATCGAGCTTGTACAATGTCAAGTTGATACGATGATCGGTAAGCCGATTCTGAGGGAAATTATAAGTCCGAATGCGTTCGCTTCGATCCCCTGATCCGATCAAGGACATGCGTTCGTTGGATCGCTGTTTGATCTCTGCTTCGCGTTTGGCTTCGTATAAGCGAGTCTTTAGAACACGCAGCGCTTTTGCAAGATTCTTGAGCTGGCTCTTTTCGTCTTGGCATTGGACTACTACACCCGTCTCAAAGTGTGTCAGACGAATGGCCGATTCAGTTTTATTGACGTGCTGTCCGCCAGGTCCGGATGCACAAAACTTGTCGACTCGATAGTCTTCTTTTTTTAGATCGATTTCGATGTCTTCCGGTTCCGCCATCACAGCGACCGTAGCCGCGGAAGTATGGATACGACCTTGAGCTTCTGTTTCGGGAACGCGTTGGACTCGGTGTCCACCGCTTTCGAATTGCAATTCACGAAAGACCCCCTCACCCTCGAAGCCGAGAATGATCTCCTTGAACCCTCCGCGTTCCGTCGTGCTGGAGTCCATGATTTCGACTTTCCAGCCTTTGTTGTCCGCATGGTGCTTATACATCGCGTACAGGTCGCGAGCGAACAATGCGGCCTCTTCCCCTCCTGTCCCGGCTCGAATTTCGAGAACGCATCGAGTACGCGCGGCATCCTCCCCACCGATGCTCATATCGAGCAATTCATTCCAAATGGCTTGTCGCTCTTGCTTGAGGCGATTGGTCTCTTCGAGAGCCATAGCGGCTTCTTCAGGATCCGTCGAAGCAACCATTGCGGCAAGCTCTTTCAGCTCGACTGCCATTCGCTCGTAGTTGCGGAACATAGTCGCAACTTTAAGCAGCCCACCATGCTCTCGCATGATGTTGGCCATTCTTGCGGAATCGCCGGACAGTATGGCTTGGTCCGACATCAGGGCTTCGAGTTCGTTAAACCGAGCTAAAGTCTGCTCGAGTTGCTGGCGTATTTTCATTCGTAGTCTTGGCTGGTTAAAAACAAAACCGTCGCATGCCTCAGTTGGCAATCTGCGACGGTCTTAAAAATTCTGATTGCCAGAGCCACTTCATGAACGCAGCCGATCTTTTCAGAGACCGCTGCCGATTGGCTCAAGCCGCTACTTCTTCTTGGCAGCGGGCTTCTTCGACCCAAGACTTGCGTAGGTACCAGCAGCAAATTTAGTCTGGAACTTTTCGATGCGTCCAGCGGTATCGACGAACTTTAGCTTGCCGGTGTAAAAAGGATGACACACATTGCAAATGTCGACACGTAGCTCTTTGCGAATGCTCCGAGTCTGAAAAGTATTTCCGCAACCGCAGGTAACTTTGGTTTCTTGATAGTTGGGATGAATGTCGTTTTTCATGATTGTTTTGAACGTTCGCTTGTGTAGAACGCTGAAGTGTGGACTGGAAACTGGAGTAGGCGAAGAGGGACTCGAACCCCCAACCCCCACGGTGTAAACGTGGTGCTCTAACCAATTGAGCTATTCGCCCGTTTTATTCGGGACCGCGCTGCGGACTAAATGCCGAGCAATCGCATGCGTCGTGAGCGTCTTTCTGCTCTTTGCTTGCTTCGTCGCTTGATCTCACTTGGCTTTTCGTAGAATTCGCGGCGACGCATTTCCTTTTTTAGCCCGCTTCGTTCGACCAGTTTGCGAAAACGGCGTACAGCCTCTTGAATCGTTTCCCGGTCACGGACTAACAACTTAACCATGCAAAGCCTCCACCTTTTTTGTGCAAATGTGACGATGTATTAAAAATACCTGGCTGCCGATCAATTCCATGCAGCCAACTCAAATCACCCGTCCTTTTTTTCGGGAGATGAGCGTCACATCGGGAAGCGTACGACCAAGAATCTAGAAATATAGCCATGAACGGCGTATCGGTCCAGGCCGAATTCCGCTCTTGGATCGCAAAATTACCGTCCCAGATATAAGCCTAGCAACTTGGTTCGTTGCGGGTACTGCTAATTGCCGCATCCCTTTCCAGAACTTTTCGTTTTGGCGGGGTTCTAGCTAGCGAAACGGCGATTTCCTGGACACTCTCTAACAGACCTAGCTCCAAATCGAAGGTTTGCTCGCTCGGGACTGCCGGCGACTCAAGCCAAAGAGCCTCAGAACGCACTTCTCGCAGGAATTCGTCGTCGCCAAAGCATGCGTCGACTTCCGAGCGTTCAAGTGCCTGGATGTCTGAATGGAGTTCGATTGTGAGTGGGGAAGCGGGTATATTTTCAACGATAAACGGCGTATTCTGACCGTAGCCTCCTCGGCCCGCGAGCGCAGCGCATTCCGGGTTGAGGCTGCCCAAAGCCAAAACGGAATCCCGATTCCCCGATTTGCAGCTTTGCTCGGAACGGAATTGGCTGCGATACGAGTCCCACTCCATGGCATTGACGTAAGGGGTCGGCGGATCGATTTTATCGAGCGATGAAGTAAAAAACGATCTCACATAGGCCTCGTGTGTTAGAGCAATTCGACATTACCGAGCGACCAAACTCTAGTGCGAGAAAAGCGATCAAGGCAAAAAGCTTGAATGAGACAACGATGAGCCGCAGGATTTTTTGATAAATTGGTGGGGTTATGCCGACTAGACGGAAGGTTGGCAGAAGGATCTCGCGCTTCCTTGGCTATACCTTGAAGTACAATAAGAATCCCCGGCCGAATCTGGACGGCTATTTTCCCTCGCCAAACTTCATCCCTCCTTTAGGTCACTACCTTGTATTGGCTCGCTGAAATCTGCGTTAAACGGCCTGTTTTTGCCCTCATGCTTGTCTTGGCTATGGTTGTTGCGGGCGTAGTCGCTTTCCCGTCGCTTGGCATAGATAGATTCCCAAAAACCGACCTGCCCACCGTCTATATTCGAACCGGCTACCCTGGCGCGGCATCCCAAGAAGTCGAATCCGAGATCTCTCAAATCGTCGAAGATGCCGTTTCTACCGTCGCAGGAATCGAAGAGCTTAGGAGCATTTCGAGCGATGGAAGTTCGATTGTCCTAATCACTTTTTCGCTCGCTCGGGATATTGATGCCGCAGTTCAAGATGTTCGGGATGCGGTCTCGGCAGTGTCAAATCGACTTCCGAGATCAGTCGACCCTCCAGTCGTTCAAAAGTCGGACCTTGACTCATCGCCCGTGATGTCGATCGCGGTTTCGGGGGAGAGAACGCCAAGTGAACTGTATTTGCTCGCGGACCGATATGTGAAAGGCGTAATCGAATCGAGTCCCGGTGTCGGTCAAGTTTCTATCTCCGGCGCGGCGGAACGTGCCATCAAAGTCAGTATCGATGCACAACGGCTAGCGGCCTACCAGTTGTCTATTGTCCAAGTTCGCGATGCATTGGCTCGTCAAAACGCCGAGGTCCCAGGCGGACGAGTGGATGAAGGGCTGCGAGAACGATCGATGCGAACACTTGGTCGTGTCGCAGAATCCAAAGACTTTGACGACTTGGTCATCGATACGGTCGGTGGTGCTTCAATCCGTTTAGGTGATCTCGGAACGGTAACGGACGGAACCAAAGAAGTGCGTACGATGGCCCGACTCGATGGAAAGCCAACCGTTGTTTTGAGTGTTCAAAGGCAGTCGGGCGAAAACACGGTCAATGTGATTGCAGGCGTAAAGGAGCGACTCAAGCGAAGCGAACTGTTGCTCCCCAACGACGTTCGCGTAGCGATCATTCAAGATCAATCGCGATACATCCTTTCCGCATTGCATGAAATCGAGAACCACCTCATTTCGGGCTCCATTTTAGCCTGCTTGACAGTTATGCTTTTCATGCGCTCGTGGCGTTCCACACTCATCGCTTCAGTTGCCATCCCCGCCTCAATTATCGCGACCTTTGCATTCATGAAAGCGTTTGGTTTTACGCTGAACAACGTGACGATGCTCGCGCTGGTGTTGATGGTTGGCGTCGTGATTGACGATGCAATCGTCGTTTTGGAAAACGTCTTCCGCTGCATCGAAGAACATGGGATGGATCCGTTTCAGGCATCGATCGATGGAACGAAAGAAATCGGGTTAGCGGTTCTTGCGACTACCGTTTCCTTGGTCATCGTCTTCTTGCCGGTGTCGTTCCTGTCGAGCGTCACAGGCAGAATGCTCTTTGAGTTTGGGGTCACCGCAACCGTTGCCATTTTGGTCTCGATGATTATCAGCTTTACACTGACCCCTATGATGTGCAGTCTATTGCTCAAAAAGCCGAAGCACGAAAGTGACGTTCAGGCAAAAAAGACGTCACGGCAAAAGGGCTTTTACCATTGGATCGAGGTCAGCTATATGGCCTCGCTACGCATTGCGTTGCGGTACCGCTTTTTGACTTTGCTCTTATGCATAGCCACCATTCTTGCGAATATCCCTTTGTATACTTGGGTACGCCAAGACTACATTCCAACCAACGTCGACGAATCGGAGTTTGAAGTCAGTGTTAACGCAAGGGAAGGGACTTCTTTGCTCGGAATGAACGACGCTCTTCAAGTTGTCGAAGAGAAATTGCGCAAAGTGGATGGGGTCGTTATGACGCTGGCTAGCGTAGGTTCGCGCGGTTTCGGAGGCGTTAACAGTGGCAGTGTATTCGTCCGATTGAAGGACGCATCCGAACGGACCTTTTCACTCGAACGATTCTTCTTTGCATTGGTTCGTGGGCAGCCAAGACAATCGCTGGCGGGCAATTTCAGCCAACAGGAAAAGATGGCCGAAATCCGGAAACTCATGAAAACAATTCCTGATGTGCGTGTCTCGATTCGAAATCTGACCTCGTTGCGTCAGGGTCCCAATGTCGACATCGATTTCTGCATTACGGGTCCCGACATCAAACGGCTGGCTGAGTTTAGCGAGATCATTCGGAAAAAGGCGATGGAACTGCCCGGGATCGTCGATGTGGATACGACATTGCGGTTGGATAAGCCGGAGTTGTTGGTGTCCATTGATCGCGAAAGAGCAGCGGCGATGGGAGTTTCTGTTCAGGAGATCGCGGACACGTTGCGAATCGCCGTTGGTGGAGATGAACGAGTATCTCGCTATCGAGATGCAACTGTCGACGACGCATACGATGTCGAGCTTCGTTTGGTCGGACTAGATCGTCGAGACAAAGAGGCGATCTCTCAACTTTATGTGCGAGCCAATCCAGCTGCGAGCAAACTAGTCTCCGCGATCGATTCCCAGTCCGCGTCGAAAACCAATGCGTCAAAGCTCACACGGATCGACAATATTGTGCGATTTGATTTCGGCGATGCTCCAGCCCGTATCGACCGCCTCGATCGTCAACGAATGGTGTCGATCCGTGCGAATATTCCGACAGGCTTTGCGCTTGCGGACCGCGTGCAAGCTCTTCGAACGTTAGCTACCGAGGTCGGTATTCCGCCCGGTTTTGAGACCCGAGTGCTCGGGCGAGGTAAGGAACTAGAAAAAACCTTGTCGGAATTCAGATGGACGTTTCTATTGAGCTTCATTTTCATGTACTTGGTTTTGGCCGCCCAATTCGAACACCTTGCTCACCCATTCACCATTCTCTTTACGTTGCCGCTTTCGGTCCCATTCGGGCTTATCAGTTTGTATTTGGGTAATGAGACACTCAATGTGTACTCGGCTTTGGGAGTACTCGTTTTGTTTGGGGTTGTCAAGAAAGCTGCGATCTTGCAAGTGGATTGCACGAATGCTCTCCGGCGCAAAGGAATACCGCGAAAGGAAGCAATCTTGCAGGCCAACCGAGATCGTTTGCGTCCGATCTTGATGACAACCATCTCGTTCGTTGCCGGATTGCTGCCATTGCTAGTTGCCAACGGCCCTGGTTCGGAGGAACGTCGTTCCATTGCAGTGCTCGCTTCAGGGGGGCAAACGCTTTCACTTTTGCTTACCTTGCTCGCAGTTCCTGTCCTCTATACGTATCTGGATGACATCGGCAATTGGATCATGCGAAAGCCTCGCGAGGCGTAGCAACCTGCCTCGAAAAGCTGGACTCTTTGCGGCAGAAACCAAAGAAGCTACGACAATGACTTCATAGCGAATCACTGTTTCTCGCCGTGTCAGAACATCGCCGTGTCAGAGCAAATCATCGAGGTCATCCAAGTTAATCGGTGGCTTCTTGTTTTGGCCGCCATAAAACTTGGTGATGTCGATTCCTTGTCGTTGCTCTTCTTCCAGGAACTTAAGCCGCTGCTCAAGACGTTCGATTCGGCGGTGCATCTGCGGGATCATCTCAATCGTTGTATCTTGTATCTGTCGCCGAGGCACGACGGGATAGCCTAAGTGGCGATGCATAGCCGCGAACAAGAAAAGGGGTTCTTTGCGTCGATTCGCAAACGCAATTTTGCCTTCGCGTTCGCCGAAAAGAATGGGGTACTCCGCTTCAGCGTCTTCGCCCAAGTGACGTTTTCGATAATGTACAAACTCTTCGCTTCGCCCATAGATAAGATCCGCGATATCGACGATCCCCAATTGTTTGCGGACAATCAAAATCCAATCGCGCCATTCACTCGAGTAAAGTGGGTCGTCGCTCATTGCTTTGAGCCCTTGGTCGTAATTCAGTCGATTGCGGCAGAGAACCTCAAACTGATAAAAGAAGAACCCCTGTCGATTGTCCGATTTAGCGCGGTACTCTGCTTCGAAGCGGAGGACACTAAGCGCCGTGTTAAAATCAAATCGACCCGAATCCAGTTCGGATTGTTCGACAACAAAAGTTTGAAAGGGTGTGAAGTAATGACCAAGCCGCTTCATGCCTTCGGCTAGAATTCCACAGTGCTTGAGTTCGGTAGAAAGAAAACCAATTGCCATCGGCAGTTTGGTTGTTGCAAGCACTTCGAATCGACATTGCTCCAAGAGATCTTGGAGCGTCATATCTTGACCTAAGCGTTCCGCGAGCACTCGAAAAAGATAAGCTTGTTCGATAAACTCTTCGCGAGGCAGCATACTTTAGTGCGCTGCGGTTGGAACGACCCAGACTTTTAGTTCGGTAGCGATCTCTTGGTGCATTTGGATTTTGACCGTGTACAGTCCTAATTCCTTCAGAACCCCTTCCAATTTGACTTGATCTGCCGAGATCTGAAAGCCGTTAGCCTTAAGTGCGGCGACAATTTCGGATGCACCCACGCTACCATACAAGTGACCTTCATCGTTGGCGTTGGCTTCGACATTGATCGACTGCTTGGAGATTTGGTCGGCGAGAGTGCGCAGCGAGGCGAGGCGTTGCTTTTCGATATCGAGGAGTTTAGCTCGGTGCTTGTCCACCATCCGTTTGTGGTGATCGGTGGCAACAATGGCTAGGCCCTCAGGGATCAAGTAGTTATTTGCAAAGCCAGGCTTTACCTCGACAACTTGTCCCGATTTGCCCAAGTGTTCAACGTTTTGGATCAGCATCAATTGGATGCCTCCATTAGGTCCTTTGGGCAAACGTGGGTACTGCGGGACTCGCTTCTTTTTTGTTGGTGCCATTTTAAAACTTCGATCCGAAAAAAGTCATCGTGTTAGATGGTGCTGGTTACTATTAAAAGGGCATGTCTTCGTTGATGTAGACATCATCCCCAACCTCAGAAACATGCATTTCGGAATTTCCTCCTGCGTGCATGGCTCCAGGCCCGTCGTGTGCAGAATCCACAAATCGTGAATTTCCTGCGTTGCTTGTTTTGGCTTGGGGTCGAGCCTCGCCGTTTTTACCTTCGCTTCGTCCACCGAGCAATTGCATTCGGTCGACGATAACGTAGAGCTTGCTTCTCTTTTGTCCGTCTTTTTCCCAGGTGTCCTGCTTTAGTCGCCCTTCGACAAAGATCGGTGAACCTTTTCCGAGATATTCGCTGACGACTTCTGCAGTCCGTCCGAAGAATGTCACATCTACGAACGACGTTTCGTCAATCCACTCCCCGCTTGCATTCTTGCGCCGATCATTTACCGCGATCGCGTTCTGGCAAACCGCCATCCGACTCGTGGTGTATCGCAGTTCAATATCGCGAACTAGATTGCCAAGCAAAATAACTCTATTGTAGCTAGCCATGATGGACCCTCGACCACTGTGAAACAATTGAGCCGGCCGCGAACGTCCTATTCGTCATCAGACTCGATATCTTCTTCATCGTCGACACCCACGCCGACGCCTACCGCTTGCTTTTCAAGAACAACATCGATTGGCACAACAACTTTTTCCTGAGCGTGAGCGACTAAAGCATCGATAAGTCTTGGATCAATTCGCGTGAACATGAATCGGAGCAAGCTTTCCTTGAGTTGGCAAGCTCGATTCAATTCTTTAAGTTTGGATGTGTCGAGCTTGAAGTAGGCAAGCCAATAAGTTCCCTTTTGGTGGCCCTTAATTGGATAGGCAAGTCTTTGCTCAGCCCAAAGTCGGGTGACCAAGATTTCTCCCCCGACATCGCCGATCATGGACTCGACCGAACTGGCAACACCGCTTGCATCGCGCGCGTAGTGATTGCTGTCGAAAAGGAACAAGCACTCGTAAATTCCGGTAACCAACGTATGAACTCCTGAAAACTGATCCAAATACTGATGAATGAACCTGGGTGGAAATTTTGCTTCTTATTTGCTCGGCGGAGATGAATCACGATTAAAGCCATTCATCGCTGCGTCAATACCTCTACTCAGCCAAGTGACAACAGCGTCAACGGCATTGGAGATTCCGTCGTCAACGATGTTGCGTTCGTTGGTCGAAAATTTGCTCAAAACATAATCCGAAGTCTCCCAATGCTCTGGTGTCGGATCGATTCCAATCCTCAACCGAGGAACTTCTTGAGTTCCGAGCGACTGAATTATGTCATTGAGCCCTTTTTGACCACCGCTTGACCCTGACTTACGGATCCTGATTTTACCAAGTGGCAAACTCAAATCATCGCAAATCACTAAAATATTCTTTGTTTCAATTTTGTAGAATCGAGCAAACTGCGAGACGCAACGTCCGCTGCAATTCATAAACGTTAACGGCCAAACCAAGCAAACATCCCGTTGCCCAAATCGACCTTTGGCAAATTGCCCTTCAAACTTGGCCTGCACACTGGGTGACCCCATCTTAGCCAGCAATCGAGTTAGGCAATCGAATCCAATGTTGTGCCGGGTCTTCTCATACTTCGCACCTGGATTCCCAAGCCCGACAACCATCGCCATACCGGCGTCGACGATGGCGTCACCAAGGGGACTAAGGCCGCTCATTACGAGGCAGCGTCAGCCGCTTTTTCTTTGCGAATCAGTTCTGGCTCTACCGATCCATCAACTCCGTCCGACGCGGCTTCGCCCGCTACGGCCGCAACCTGAACGATCACTACCGAACCTGGGGTAACCGCGACAGCTCCCTCGGGAAGTGTTAGCTCGCTCACATGGATCGATTGGCCAACACGCAACCCTCCGATTTCGCAAACCAAATACTCTGGAATTTTCATCGCGGAACAACGAATTACGATTTCGTGTGTCACGAATCGCAATTGCCCGCCGCCGGCCGAAACTTCGCCATGCAAACGGATTGGCAAAACAACTTCGACTTCTTCGGTCTGGGAAACCCTTGCAAAATCTACGTGAATGACTTGATCACCCATGCTGCTCCATTGAACGGATCGGAGCAAGGCGGTGTCCGACACGCCACCGGTCAGGGTCACCAATTTGGTTCCGTGCTTGATTAGACTGTTGACGGTATCCAGGGAGACGGTGAGGCAGATATTTTCCTGCCCGTGCCCGTACAAAATCGCCGGAATATCGCCTTTTTCGCGAATCTTAATCATGGCTCTTGAACCGAGTACGTCTCGCTTGGCCACTTCAATCGTTTCAATCATTACTGCTGCGTTCCGCTGCTTCAATTATTCGGTGTATCGACGAGCCGATGCCGGCCCATCAAATTCTTGGGGAAGCCCAGGAGTATGACGAATTTACCCTTCAATGCAAGTGCAAATGTACTTGCCGTTTCGGCTGGGTCGCCTATGCTTTGTCGATGGCAAAAAAAACACCCCAGTTTGACTATATAGAACCAATCGGCGCAAGGATACTGGTCCGAAAGGATGAGCCGAAACGGGAGACAAGGGGTGGGATTGCACTGCCTGATGCGTCCGAGATTCCCACAATTACGGGGCGAATAGTTACCATCAGCCGCCAAGTCGAGCATGATGAGAATGTACCACTGCGTCAGTACGACAAGATCCTATTTCACCCCAAGAACGCCATTCCGGTCGATTTTGAGCCAGATAATCAACTTTACGTGCTGCCGGTTGAAGATGTGGTGGCGGTATTTCGTAGCAAACCGCTCGAAAACGTCAAAGACGATGCCTAGGTCAAGTTGGATTCTCTGCGTGCTGTGTTTATCGCTTTCAAGCTTGACATTGCTATCGCAGGAAAAAGAAGACAGTCCCAAAAGCGTCGTTCAAGCGACTTTTGAAGAGCAAAAGCTGCTTCGCACCGTAACCGGCGAATTGGTAGTTCTGGATGCAAATCTGGGACATTTGATTCTCGATGCAGACGGGCAACTCACCGCGGTCGCGCCAGCTGACTTGAAGCGAGTTGAGGAGTTGGGAATCAAGTTGATTCCGACATCAGCTAAAGATTTAGCGGCCAAGGTTCTCACTCTTATGCCTAATGGCTCGAAATTCCTCGAGTCAGAGCACTTCGTCGTTTGCTACAACACGTCGGAGGTGTACGCCCGATTAAACTCCGAACTTTACGAAAGACTCTTCAAAGGCTTTTATCGATTTTGGAAAGAGAAAGGTGTAGAGCTCACGCCGCCCCGATTCCCCTTGGTCGCAATCGTTTTTGAAAATCAAAAGGACTACGTCGAATACGCCAACAAAGAGTTTGCCGGCGCGCAGAACACGATCGGTTATTATCATCAATCTACGAATCGACTGGCCTCCTATGATCTCACTGGCATCCAAGCGATAAATGCGCCTAAGGCGCAAACGAGAACTGAATTGCTCAACCAAATTGTTTCGAGACCGGAAGCTGAGCGAACCATTGCGACGATTATCCACGAAGCCTGCCATCAGATTTCATTCAACAGCGGTCTGCAAGTGCGGTTGGGTGACAACCCGCTTTGGCTTAGCGAAGGACTAGCAACATTCTTCGAATCCCCAGACCTAACTAGCCAGAACGGCTGGGCTGGGATTGGAAAACTGAACAAACATAATTTCATCAACCTTGCCAAATATTTTCCTGAGCGAAAGAAGGATTCACTAGAGCTGCTGCTGCTGGATGACAATCGATTGCGAAATGGAGGGACGATGGCCTCGACGTACGCCGAAGCTTGGGGACTGACTTTCTATCTGATCAAAAGCAAACCCAAAGAGTTCGTAAAGTATTTGGCCGCAGCGCGGGAAAAACCGCCTGGAAGTCGAGCCACTCCCAAGGATCGAATTGAACTCTTTCGACAGTGCTTCGGAGACGACTTGACCAAAGTCGATAAGGACTTCATCCGATTCATGCAGCTTCAAAAGCTTCGCTGAATCAATGACAACAAACCCCTATCAGGCCACACACGAATTCTTGATGCGTGTTGCCGAACTGTTGCATCGGCATGGTACACCATCCCACCGACTGGAACGGGTGATAACCAAAGTCGCACGCACACTTGGTGTCGACTGTGTCGTGCTCTACACGCCGACCGCGCTCGTGGCGTCGATGGGCAACGGTGAAAATGAACGCACTTATCTGCGGCGAGTCGACTCCGGCGCGATCGACGCCGATAAACTCATTCGATTCGATGATATTCTCGAACGTTTAGAGGCAGGCGAAATCGATATCGCCGAAGCCGCGAAAAGAATGGAGATCGCAGTCTCATCACCCCCGCCTTACTCTCCATCGTTCACAGCGGTCATTTGCGGGTTGGCCTGCGCTTCGATCGCAGTTTTCTTTGGCGGTGGCTGGATTGAGGTGTTTTTTGCAGGTGCCATTGGGCTGGCTATTGCAGGCCTCGAGTTATTGCAAAGCAAATTAGGCTGGGAACAAGGATTGATTTTTCCCGTAGCCGGTTTTTTTGCCTCCATATGCTCTTTAGCTGCGGCGCACTGGTTGTGTCCAATGGACGATCGGCTTGTAACCCTCTCTGCATTGATCATCCTGCTCCCAGGTTTCACAATTACGACCGCCCTTACCGAGTTGGCGGTTGGACATCTGTCGGCGGGAGTAGCTCGATTAGCTGGCGCCAGCGCCACGCTGCTGACGCTTTTTCTTGGTGTTGCGATCGCTTGGAAGATTGCGAGCCCATGGAGAGATATCCCAGAAAGCTTGCTGCCCGTCCCGTGGATCGTGGGTTGGATTGCATTGTTTTTTGCGCCAGCCGCTTTTGCGATTCTTTTTCGGGTGCGAGTCTCACGATGGGGGATTGTTTTCGCGGTAAGTCTAGCTGGATACTTCACGGCCAAAGGCTTTGGTGAGCGATTTGGTGTTGAGGTGGGTTCGTTTCTAGGCTCCTTGGTGGTCGGCTGCGGCAGCAATCTTTATGCTCGCTTGCGAGATCGACCCGCCATGGTCCCGTTGGCTCCAGGCATGATCCTCTTGGTCCCAGGCTCACTCGGCTATCGTTCACTGTCTGCATTGCTCAATCGAGAAACAATCGAAGGGGTAGATTTTGCGTTTGGGATGATCCTGGTCGCGATGTCGCTTGTCGGTGGCCTGCTTGCATCCTCGGTTATAGTGCCCCCAAAAAGAATCCTCTAAGTTTCGCTTGAATAACATTCAAAGAGACGTTAGAACGTTGTGCTTGCTGAAACGAAATTCGGAAATTAAGGATTTGTATTCGATGCCAGACAACCCGCGTTTTATCATGATCGGTGGCTTTCTGGGCGCCGGCAAAACCACGACCATTGCTCGCCTGGCACACCACTATCAATCCCAAGGAAAACGGGTAGGAATCGTCACCAATGACCAAGCCACTGACTTGGTCGACACCAATTTATTGCGATCACAAGGTTTCGATGTTGGCGAGGTTGCGGGCTCCTGCTTTTGCTGCAACTTCAATGAACTAACACGTACTATGGAAAGTCTGGGGGTTGATGCGTTGCCTGAGATCGTGATCGCGGAACCGGTCGGAAGCTGCACCGACTTGGTGGCAACCGTGATTCGTCCTCTGCAGTCGATTTATTTGAAGCCTTTTCAAATCGCACCGTATGGCGTGATTTTGAAACCGAGCCATGGACTGAAAATCTTAAAAGGCACTTCCAAAGGGGGCTTCTCGCCCCAGGCTGAATACATATTTCGAAAACAAATCGAAGAAGCAGACTTTATTCTCATCAATAGGATCGACGAATTATCCGAATCGTCTATCCAGGAGTTGGCTACGCTCCTCGAGCTCAACTTCCCAGGCACGCTATGCCTTCGCATCTCTGCAGCGACCGGACAGGGGTTCGAAGCGTTTTGCGAACACCTTGACCTTCGAGGAGCGTTCGGGCAAAAGAGCATGGAAGTAGACTACGACATCTATGCACTTGGAGAGGCAGAGCTAGGCTGGCTCAACGCACAAGCGACGCTGCGTTGCAACCAGCCGTTTTTGCTAGATGACTTCATAATGAAATTGCTAAATCGCACGCAAGATGCTCTGAATGACTTTTCCGCTGAAGTAGCTCATTTGAAGGTGATCGGAATGTCCGACGGCCAATTCGCGGTGGCGAACTTAGTGAGTAGTCAGTCCGCTGCTAAGCTATCGATCCGGGCAGGGATCGCTACCGATAATGCCAATCTTGTCATCAATGCTCGAGTCGCGTGTGACCCTGAATTTCTTACCAAGACCATCGAAGAAACACTGCTCGCGGTGTGCCTTGAATTCGGCGTCACATCGACCATCCATACCCTTCAGAGCTTTCAGCCAGGACGCCCCGTTCCAACACATCGGCTGTAATCATACCAATCGAATGGATGCGATCGTCACGCTCATCGCTATGGTTTGGTTTTGTTGCGTGCCAAACAAGTTTTCTCGCAAACCTAAGCAGTTTTTCACTTGAGCTTGGTGCCCTCCATTTCAAGTCGGCAGCATCCGAAATCAAGCGATTTGGCAGGAGTTTTGTTCTTCACCACCTCGCGATTGATTCGGTAGTAAATAAACTTACCGTTCCGTTCCGTCGATACCAGACCGGCATGAAACAAAACGCGTAGATGATGAGAAACATTGGCCAACTCGGAATCGAGAAGCAACGACAAGTCCGTGACGGTCATGGGACTTGTTTGTAGGGCCTTGATGATTTGCAACCGATTGGAGTCTCCGAGCGCTTTGAGGTAGCTTGCACAAACATCGGAATCATCCCGTTTCTGCTTTGCGACTAGATTCGTCTCGCGCATTCGATTGCCTGCTTGTTTGTTTGATTGAGGACGAAACGAACGTAAGTATGCGAAACAGTAGAATGACTAGTCGCGAAATTGTCGATGGCAGGATGTGCAGTTTGCATTTATACGCTCCAGGAGCTCAGCAACGCTCTTAGGAACAGTTGCTGTTTTGGTTGTTGGATTCCAATGCCTAATCGCCGCCTCTAGGCTTTGTGCATCGGCTTCTGAATTCTTTAGTATCCTGTGAAATCCTTCCGGACGTTTTGACACACTTTCCAGTCGCAGCAGTTCCTTGAAATGCTCACGCAGGAGCAGAGCTTCGTGCGCTGGATCGAAGTCCCCATGAGCCTTCGTTGGTGACCAGCCACTATTGGCGAAATGTTCAACACGTTCGTACACTTGTTCCATTGCAACCATCGCTTCGGCGATAGGTGTCAGTTTCGCAGTCTCTGGAAACTCGGCCCGCAAATTATTAAGTACGGCGTCCTCGATTCGTTTTGAGCTGGCTACAGACGCGAACAATCCTTTATAGTTTTCGTTGGTTCCAGCAAGCTTAAGGATCCCAATCGTTGCTTCGGGTTCGATGAAGCCAGCCGAAACACAAGCGACGGCCGCTGCAGCTGGACTGCGATGTTTGCCATGATGGCAATGGATGTAGATCGGTCCATTCAAATCACGCACCGCTCTTGCCAGCTCGGAACGGCGTTCAGGCCCGATACCATCGTAACCATGGGGAAGGTGGACGTACCGCATTCCATATTCTTTGGCCAGTGCCACTTCTGGCTTGGCGCCATCAACACTGACAATCGTCCTAACGCCAAGCTGCTTTAACTCGCGAAACGCTTGTTCGCCATCGGGTTGCCCCCCCGAGATGACTTTGCTGTGAATCTGAATCGCGTTGGGTAGGTGCATACAAGCGAGCTTAAAGGGCTCACGTTTTGGATTCGATAGCGGAGGACTGGAATTGATTTCTTGCGGCAAACATAAGTGAATCGATAACAGTGAGAAAACGTATGCAAACGCACTGACTGCGAATAGGTTTTTCATCGTTACGTTGAATCGATACAGTTGCCGGGCGTGGTTCAATAGTGCAGGGGACCTAACTCGCTTTTCCCCTATCTTAGCAAATCGCTCGCCTCTCCGCTTGGCTGCATTTTTATGTATTCACCAAAAAGACTTGGTGGAATATGGGTGAATTGATTAGGACGTTGCCATCAAGCCGTGGGCGCAGAATCAGGGGAGGCGGAACGGATCCAAGCTGCGTCATTGATCACCAAAGGCTCGTCGCCGACTCCAATCGTCTCGGCTAGCACGCGACACTGCTGCTGGTATTCAGCCACTTTTCCCTGCGTGATCCAGACGCGTGAAATCACCTAGGCCATCGACGCGTATTTTGCCAGTCTGGAGGAAGACGAATCACCCAACAGCAAACGAACTCGCAAGCGCTCGGTGCAGAAAGGCATTCCGTGCCCTTTTGTGACTGCATTGAAAGCCACGCGTTTAAAGACTTAAATGCCGGCAACGAAATCAGGGCCGTGCAAGCTCCATCGTTAGTGAAGGTTGCCAATTCTTTAACATCGATTGAAATCGAGCTTCATCCTCCATTGAGATGCCGGCTGCATTCATCTTCGCTTGCAACTCGCGAAGCAGGATCGGAATCACGAACGACTTCTCTTTGACTTGAAGAACCGTCGACTCGAGTCCAGCGACGAGTTGCGTTTTTTCAAGTTCAAACCAGTTCAGTAGACTGGCCAATTGCGACTGAATGGCTTTGAGTCTCGCTGCACTTTGCTTTTTGGATTTCGGATCGATCTCCTGTACTTGTTTCAGATCTATATCCTGTGCAACTAATCGCTCTTGCTCCACGTAGCAAAGCGCTTTGAGAATCCAATCAAATGGGGCGCTGGTCGCAATACCCAGCTTCATCGATTCGTTCGCACATCGAATCGATTCCGGATACTGTTCGGTTCGGTAGTGAAGCATGGCCAAAGTGTTCCAATAGTAAGAGGATTTCTTTACCCTTGCGATTGGACCCAACCTATCAATCCATTTAATGAAATCCGCTCCTGAGTCTGGAGAAAAGGAACTGACCCACGCCGCACCGTTGACGATCGAAGGCTCCTTGTTGTCCCCGAACATTTCCATCAAGACACGACACTGTTGTTGATACTCCGAAATTTTCCCTTGTGCTATTAGCGCGCGTGCAAGCATGCACTGGCGCCGCCATGTTGGCTCGGCGTTGATTGCGTTGCGAATATCGACTTCTGCCGCTCCCCACTGATCGGAATAAATATGGCTCAAGGTTCTGGTATCCAAGAATTTCGCATTTGAGGAATCGAGATGAACAGCTCGCTCGCTATGAAACCGGGCCGCAAAATAGTTGTGCTGTTGCAGCGCAGCGCGAGCTTGCTTGTGATGCCATTCCGCCATCGTATCGGGGGATTGGATTAAGTCTTTGGGTTGCTGTTTCATGTTCCAAGCACGAAAGTTTCTTTGTGAGAAACGCAAAAGCTGAGCGCCGTCTGGACTCATAGAAACCAAATTCTCCAAACCCCTTAGGCCTTCCAGCTTGAGAAGTTCTTTCCCTATTGAAAGCTCAAATATTCGAACCGTCTCATCGTTACCAGATGAAATCAATCGCTGGCAATCCGGGCTGAAGCACAGGCTCGTGACCAAGCCGGCATGTCCATCTAGCTCAATATGTGCTGAAGTGTTAGGAGATTGTCTCAAGCGATCGAAATCCCACAGCAAGGTTTTCGGAGCCTCACCGGCGATCGCAATCCACTTGCAGTCAGCACTGATCGAAAGCGCGCGAATCGCAATCGGGAGTGATACGTCCAAAACAATTTTCGCTTGGTTCCAGTCCCAGACAACCAGACGATTGTCGTACGAGACAACTGCAACCAGTCCGTAAGCCGGCAGTAACTCAGCCAGCTTGATCGGCGCATCGAGAATGCTCGCTTGTTTCTGAATTCCCCCCGATTCGTGATTCCAAAGGAGAAACTTAGCATTCGCGTCAATCGAAGCAGCGTTCTCAGGAGCAGCGAAACAAGCGTCCAGAATCGATGAGGAATGTTGATCGAATACGGTGGCACATTGCTCATCGATCGTATTCCAAATTCGGACAGTCTGGTCGTGACTGCCTGAAATCATACGTGTCCCTGCATCGTTCATTCTCACGCATGTCAACCAGTCTTGATGCCCCAAAAAAGTCTTTTTGATCGCAAATGTCCGACTGTCCCAAATTTCAACGCGGGGCAATCCGCTGAAACTGTCTGGTCGAGAATGTGTTTTCTTCATCGCAACCGCGATCTCTGAGCGAGTTGGATGGAAGGCTACATCACTAACTGTTGCGGATTTGGAGACCCCTCGGTAGGTGTTCGGTTCGAGGCTGGCAATGTCCCAAACTCGAACCGAACCATCTGAGCCGCCCGTCGCCAATCGAGTTCCAGGACCGTCAAACGCGAGGCTCCTCACATGTCCGCGATGCCCATGCAAAAATCGCATCACACCGTCGTCGTGAGAATGTCGCAATCGAACCCCTAAGCCAAACTCGGCTGTCGCTACAGTCATTCCATCTGGAGCGAATCGCTCGAATCGAAACTCGGGAGTATTCTCGGAATCGATTAAACGGAACTGTCCCTCCTGGATCGAGTGTGTCCTTACGATTCCATTGTAGTTGTAAAGTCGCAATTCCGTTCCGTCAGGCGACCATGCTATATTCCTCGTGTCCCCCATCCCATCCGCATGCGCAGTCAATGCCAAGTTCCGATTCCATACGCAAATCTGTCCATCGCGTGAACAGGTTACGAAATGATCGTTTGGACCAAAGGCAAGGTCAAACACCATTTGCTTGTGCTTTCTAAACTCGCGAATCTTCTCACCGGTTTGCAAATGGAACAGGGTCACTGTTCCATCGCTGCGCCCGACGACTATCGAATCGCCATCGGGCGTAATGCGAGCCACCCTAGCATTCGAATCCGCAACGACGTGCCGTTGGATACCCTTCTCAAGATCCCAGGCGATGACCTTGCCGCAGACGCTTGATTTGCCCCAAACCACGGCAGACGAGACAAGCGATCGGCCATCGGGACTAAACTGGACGTCACAAATCTCGCTCGCAGGATGACCTTTGAGATTCCATACAAGCTGATTGCTTGGAATATCCCAGACCTCGATAGACTGTTCCTTGTTTACATTCCAGGCACCTCGACCAATGGCGACTCGATTTCCATCGGAACTCAATGCGGTGGCGATAACCGATTGAGGATCGCTTTTGGATTCCCAAATCGGTTCATAGGTTAGGTTCTTGAGATAATTCCATTCCCAATTGCGAAACTTGGGATCGCATTCATTCAGCAAAGCACGGCACCGCTCGATGTCTTGTGAACGTAACTCTTGGTTGGCCTGCGCGATCTGTCCAACATAGATCAGGTGTTCTCCACGTTCCCTAGCTTTCGTCTCTGCCAAACGGTTGTTCTCCGAGGATTGCCAAAGCCCCGTGATCACGACCAATGCAACAGCTATCGATGACATGAGAAAGGTGATGGTGGGATGTCGGCGTACCCATTTGCATCCTTTTTCGAACCTAGATGCGGGTCTTGCATGGATGGGGAGTCGCTCGACGAATCGATTCAAATCTTCTGCCAGCTCCTCGGCAGAGCCGTATCGCAATGCTGGATCCTTTCGGAGGCACTTGAGGCAAATCGTCTCAAGATCCCTTGGCAGCCTAGGTTGCAATTTACGAAGTGAGATAGGCTCTTCGGTTCGGACTAGGTCAAGGGTCTCTTGGATGGTGGCTGCGTAAAAAGGGGGTCTGCCTGCAAGCAAATCGTAAAGTATGGCGCCGAGCGAATAGATATCGCCGGCTGGCCCAGTCGGTTCCTGGCGACTCTCCAGTTGTTCAGGGGCCATGTAGCTCGGTGTTCCCATCGCAAAGGACTGCGACTCAGGTCGGTCGCTGCAGGTGACCTTAACAGCGAGCCCAAAGTCGCCAACCTTGGGTTCCACTTTGGTCACGGTGGGAAACGTTTTTTGCTTCGGACTTGCTTCTGCCCTATGAGAGTTTTCGCAAATCGCAATTGCCTCGGGACGTGTGCTGGGAGAAAGTAAAATGTTGCTAGGTTTCAAATCCCTATGCACGACACCTTGACTATGCGCGTAACCGACCGCCCTCGCGATCGTTGCGACCAGTTTGGCACAAACGGTTGGGTGAATGGGTTGTTTTCCGACAGCTTCGGCCAGGTTGCCGCCGGCCACGTACTCCATCGAGAAGAACGGCACATCGTCAAAAGTGCCCACTTCGAAGATTTGCACGATGTTAGGGTGCTGCAATTTAGATGCGAGTTCCGCTTCCGCACGCAAACGATCTGCTTCTCTACGATCGAAGGCCTGCATGCCCTCAAGCGTTTTCAGAGCAACGGAGCGTCCAAGGGACTCTTGAGTCGCGCGATACACAACCCCCATACCACCGCGTCCAACTTCCTCGATCAGTCGGTAATCTCCAATGCGCCCCAAAATCTCACTACGGTCCACCGTAGCGTCGTTGTTTTCCAACTCGTTCGGCGTCTGATCGAAGAATTGCCGTTTGGTATTCAAATGAAGCGAAGCGAAGGCTTGGTCAACTTGAAAAAGCTTTTCAAGTTCGTTCTGCAGGTCTGGAAATCGGTCCCGAAATTCCTCGATAAGCTCAGCAGAGAGTTCGTTTAGATCACGACCAAATTCCGCAGCTGCTTCTCGCCGTGCAATGAACTCCACATAGATCAATTCCAATACACTTTCGCCGTCCAGCTTCAGCAGCTCGTGCTCTTGCAGTACGTGCTCAACAGCCTTGAGTTGCCTGCCGTCAATGCGGTGTGTATCAGAGTTTTCTTGCTCGCTCGTCAGCAGCCTGCCGAGATCCTCTTCCGCCTTCCGAAGTAAGGATTCGGTAGTGTTATCCGAATTCTGGAAAGGCAATTATGAATTCCTCGTAAAATGGCAACGACACGGCCCGAAAACGGTGCGGACAGCACGCTTTTGGCTACACTCTATGCTATTGAGCGTATACTACTAATGCCATCACTGACCGAAATCGTTACAGAAAAATTTCCAAAAAGTAAAAGTAGCAGCAATCGTGCCGGACGCGTCACTCTCTGAATTGCCTTTCACAGAATTGCTTGGCTTGGCGTCACTTGGAGACGAGCAAGCGCAAAATACGATCTGTCAACAGTATGAGCAACAAGTGCGTGTGGTAGCTCGGGTTTTATTGGGCCCACAATTGCGGACCCATCTAGATTCCATGGATCTGCTTCAGTCAGTTCATCGGAGTTTGCTGATCGGAATCCGAAATGACAAATATTCGGTAGCCAGTCCAGAAAAACTGGTTGCGCTGGCATGCACCATCGTCCGTCGCAAAGTTGCTCGCAAGTGGCGATTGCATCGGCGGCAACTTTCGCCGCGAACCAATCAATCGTGCGATCGATCACTGATCACTCATTTATTGAGCTCGATCAGCAATCCTCATTCGGGGCCAGAAGAAATCGCGGCTTACAATGATCAGTTGATGCAGTTGTGCCGGGGGTTGGACGAAGTCGAATTGGCGATGCTTGAATTGCGATTAGAAGGCTATACAACGGGCGAAGTGGCGGAAAAACTCGGTCTGCACCCAGTCGCAATAAGAGTCAGATGGACACGATTGCGACAACGCCTTGACGCCGCCAAAGTCTTTTCCGAGTGGCTCTAAAGTCGAATCGAGCGCCTGCTCCCATCTATCAAGAACGCAATATCGACGCCCAGCTGATCGTGTTCGACGGTTCCCATTACCAAGAGGTTAATTGAACCAACTCTTTTGCTTTTTGGCCATCATAGCAAATGCTCCCCCAATGCGTCGGCTTCGGTATTCGATAATTCACGAACCCAACCTCGACCAGCCTCCGAAACAACTCTAAGCCAATTCATAGCGCGATAAGAAACGAAAGCTAGACAAGGCTCCCTTGCGTGGGGGCACTAAATCACGAGCCCGCTCGCCGTACAGAAAGAAAATTGGAACATTTTTTGATTCTGAGGAATCCGATGTAACATTTTTTGCTTCCCATGGCATTAGGAGCAGCGGATCGCCTTGCTCGACCAGGAATCAGCCTGGAGCTTTGCCATGTGCTTTGCGTTTTCGGATCTCATCAAGCCGATTAGGGTTTCTCCTCAGACAACATAAGGCCAAAGTCTATGAAATCACTCTGCACACGTCTTTGGAAACGCCTACGAAGGATCAGCCCGTCACGACGAACTTCGCTTCGACGCAGATTCAAGTCCACCTTAGAATTCGAACGACTTGAGTCGCGGGCAATGCTGGCGGCAGATTTTCTTTTTGCCATAGACCCTCGACTCCCTGTAAATCCCTTAGTTTCTACGGATTACTTTGGATTCCCTCAAGCGTCGAATGACCTTTACCACGTCATCGGAAACGCACCTGCCCTCGACGGTGAGACGATTGCTCCCTACTTCACAGGGGAAGTCCAAGTTCATAGCGCGGTGACTGGAGCGTTGCTTCGCACGATCGAGAATCCTGAGCCGAGTCTTGGGTTTTCATTCGGATCGCCCGTCGCCGTTTACGACGATTACATCTTGGTGGGTGCTTTTGGCGTCGATACGCGTGAATCGCCAACAGTGTTTCCGCTCCCCGATCTGTCGGGTCGCGCATACCTGTTCAACGCGACCAATGGCAACCTGATCCATACGTTTCAGGACACATTTTCCACTGGTATTGCCGAGACAGAAAATCTCGACGGCTTCGGCAGCTCGCTCGCCATCGAGGGAAACTACGTCGTGATCGGTGCGCCTGGATTCGATCCAGCTCCACAAATGAACACCAACAACGACGATCCAGGCCATACCTATATCTTCAATCGGACAACCGGAGCGTTGATTCGTCGTATCGACAACCCGGGGCCTGTCTATGGCTTTGGAAGCCAAGTCGGTATATCGCAAGGACGGCTCTTCGCGTCGAGTGGTCGTAAACTCCCGTTTTATCCATTCCAAGAGTACACAGACTCCGTCGCCCACATCTACAACGCTTCTGCCACGAGTGGTCCACCGTTGCGCACGATTCAGCCTACAAACCCTGCGGCTGGTGCAGGTCGCCGAATTTTGATGGATGGCGATCTGTTAACGCTATCGGTGCCCGGTGCTGTTGAACTTTTTGATGTCGACGATGGATCGTTCATCGCTAGTACTCCTAATGTTGATCCGATCGACCTCGATGGTAACTTGATTATCCAACCTGTTCTTTTCAGCACAACAATCCTCGCTACTGTTCGTTCATTACCGAGTGGCAATGTAGTCCATACGATCTTTGTTCCGCCAGGCTATAATCCGCCGCTAGGTAATACGGGCTACGTCGGTGTAGTGACGATCGAAGGTGATCGAGCACTTGTCCTCTACCCACAATACGGTGTGGCGACACAACCGGCTGTGTTTGTATATTCGCTCTCCGGCGGTCCCATCAATCAACCGCCGACCGATATTGCTCTTTCGAACAATATCATCCCCGAAAATTCGGCCAACGGTACTGTCATCGGAACGCTTTCCGCAACCGATCCGACTCCCGCCGAATCGTTCACATTTAGCTTGACCAACAATGCGGGTGGAAGATTTTCTATAGTCGGTAATCAATTGCGCGTTGCCAACGGTAGCTTGCTCGATTTTGATACGCAAACAAGCCATCCAATCACCGTTCGCGTCACGGATTCGGCTAGCAACACCTACGACGAAGTTTTTCAAATACAACTGACCAACGTCAATGAGGCGCCGACCAATATTACACTGAGTCCATCAAGCGTCCTTGAAAACGCCGCAAATGGAACGACTGTTGGGAATCTAACCTCAAACGATCCCGATTCGCCCGATCCGCAGACCTTTACGCTCCTCAGCGATGCTGGCGGCCGATTTGCTTTAGTTGGATCGAGTATCCGCGTCGCGAACGGAAGTTTGCTCGACTACGAAACAAACACTTCGCATGTTATCTCCGTTCAAGTCACCGATAGCGGTTCATTGTCGTTCACGGAAAACTTGACGATACAAGTCCTCAACGTTTCCGATACGGCACCGACCGATATCCTCCTTCGAAACAATACCGTCGTCGAGAATTCGCCCAACGGAACTTTCGTAGCGGCTCTCGATAATAACACTTCCGTTGGCGGAGGTTTCGGTGCTGAGATCGCATCGGGCGGGACAGGAAACGATGCTTTTCTAGCGATCGGTGAAGGGAGTTTTAATAATTCAAGCGGACGCGTTCGAATTCTCCGAGCTCAGACAAGCGAACTGCTTTTTACCATTGACAATCCAACGCCAAGCAGTCTCGATCAATTCGGTACCGTCATCCGTGCGACCGATCAACGCGTCTTTGTCTCGGCGATAGGTGACGATACGGTAGGCCCAGATGCCGGTGCGGTCTATGTCTATAATCGAACGACCGGCGTCCTTTTGCAGACGATTACGGCACCGAACCCAGCAGGTAATGAAGGATTCGGAGCGCCCATGAGCGTTCATGGAGACACGCTGGTCGTAGGGCGAGGATCATCAAGTCCCGATATCCATGTCTTCAACGCGTTGACGGGCCAACTTCTTCAAACCATCGCGACGGGAGCCACATTTGCGCCAAGATCGGTCTTTGTCGACGCGCAGCGAATCTACGTTGGAGATGCGAACTTCGCTTCGTTTTCCGGTCGCGTGCTCGTTTTTAACCGAACCACGGGCGCATTGATTCAAACGATCGTCAATCCCGACTCAACGACGCCGAACGGCGACTTCTTTGGGCGTAGTGTCGTGGCCACGTCAGACCGATTGGTGGTTGGCGCGCCATTTCAAGATGTGAACGGTCGAGAAACCGGCGCGGTCTATGTCTTTAACTTAACTTCGGGTGCCTTGCTGCAAACGCTCTCGCAGAGTATGCCCGTCGAATATAGCAGAATGGGATTCGGACTGTCGGTCGGAGGAGGCCGAGTTCTTGCGCTTGCGGATCAGGCAGATTCCGTTGACGATTTAGCTGGACGATCCTACCTGTTCGACATCTTTACCGGCGCATTGATACGAGCGATCGATGAAATACCAGGCCAGTCTAATGGTCGCTTCGGACGCTCAGCCACGTATCTCGATGGCGCGTTCTATATCGGTTCTCTGTCTTCGATCGGAATGTTAAACAATGGACAATATAACGCTTACCAAGCTGTCAACGGCTTGCCTTTCAATGGTTTCATTACCATCGATCCAGAACCCAACGAGACGCACACGTACCAACTCCTGAATGACGCTGGGGGGCGTTTTGCCATTGTGAACAACAATCTGGTCGTGGCCAATTCATCGCTGCTGAATTTCGAAGCAGCCACATCGCATAGCATCAACGTCCGCGTGACAGATTCCCAAGGACTCACTTTCGATAAAGCGTTAACGATTCAGTTGCTCGATGTGAATGAAACCGCACCCGAAGATATCCAACTGATTGATCATTTCGTGATCGAAGGAGCAGCCAACGGAACGCTAATTGCTAATATTGATAATCCGACTCCGAATCCCGGAGAACAATTTGCAGTCGCGCTCGACGTGCAAGGGGGACGATCTATTATTGGAGCCCCGACCTCCAGCGGTCCAGGCTCTTCCGTTGGTTCCGCAGTCGTTCGTGATGAATTGACCGGCGATATTCTACAGACGTTTTATAATCCTTCCGCTCCTGATCTCTTTGGACGAGACGTTGCCATCGATGGGAATATCGCAGTCGTTGGCGCGTTAGCGCACAGCTCGCCGCCTCAATTCCTAACCGGTCGAGTGTACGTTTATGATGTTTCGACCGGCGCACTGTTGCGTACCTTGTCACATCCGTTACCCGGTCCGGGTGATAACTTTGGCAGCTCCGTCGATGTCCGCGGTCAGACGATTATTGTTGGAGCGCAAGGCGATAACCGTGCCTTCGTATTCAGCGCAACTACCGGTGCATTGCTCTATCAATTCACTCAGAGTGGAACGCAATTTGGATCTCGTGTGGCTATTGCCGACAGTGGAGACTTTATTGTCTCTGACCCCTTTGTGGCCAATCAAGGACGAGTCTACGTCTACAGCGGAGCGACGGGAACGCTCCTGGCAACGATTAACAATCCCGAACCGACGAATACCATTGGTACGCAACCAGATAGGTTCGGTTTCGATATTGCAACTCTCGGTAACCACCTTGTAATTGGAGCACCGTTCGACGACGCGGGTGCCAACGATGCTGGGCGAGCTTATCTGTTCAGCCTGCAAGACTACTCGCTTCTTGAAACCCTGAATAACCCAACGCCTGCAATCAATGATAAATTCGGCGATCAGGTTGCTTTGAACTTCAACCGATTAGCCGTTAGCAATCGAACTTCCAGTGAAATCAACGTGTTCGATCGCTTGGGAGGCGAATTGGAAACGTCGATCCCGAACAGTGCCGGCTTTGTTGGGGTCGATATCGCGTTTAGTTTCGATCGTATACTCGTCGGGGTCGCAAGTGCGACCCTCGAAGAAATTCGCGTGTTTGATCCAGGGTCTGGGCAACCCGCTAGCGCTTTCCGAGTCAACGATCCCACCCCGACGTCAAACTATACGTATAGCCTCATTAACAATGCCGGCGGTCGATTCGCGATCGTCGGGGATCAGTTGGTCGTCGCCAATGGAGCGCTAATCGATGCAGAACAAGCTTCTTCGTACACGATCGAAGTTCAAGTCACCGACGATTCCGGACTCTCGTTCAACAAGACTTTTCAAATCAAAGTGATCGGGATCAACGAAAATGGTCCTACGGACATTGGAATTAGCAGCGCGACCGTTCCGGAATCGACGCTCCGGCTGATTCACAATCTGCAACCTGAACCGCAGCGACTTTTCGGAACGGCACTGGCCGTTTCAGGCAATCGAATGTTGATCGCCGACATCGATAACACGAATCCGAACACGCGGCCGGCGCGCGTGGCGGTGATCGATATGATCACGGGCCAGCGGCTGGCGACGCTGGTCAATCCGAATCCCGTAGCGAACGGAAATTCCGCAGATGGATTCTTCGGGTTTGCGGCTGCCATCACGGGAAATCTGGCGGTCATCCCCGCAGCCATCACCGACATTGGGAATTCAGTGGGCGCTGGTGTGGTTTATGTCTTTAATATGACGACCGGTGCGGTCGTGCATACCTTGACTAGTCCCGCAGCCGCGAAATCGCGTTTCGGTTTAAATGTCGCGGCTTCCGGAAATCTCATTGCGGTCGGCTCGTCGGATGGTCCCCAGACGGCGGGCGTTGTATACCTTTACAACGCCACGACGGGGGCCTTGTTGGCAACCATCAACAACCCACATCCGGATTTGATCCCCGATTTGTTTGGCTCGCAACTGGCCCTGAGCGGCAATACGCTCGTTGTCGCAGCACGGCTCGATGACTTTGGTGCCACGAATGCAGGTCGCGCGTATCTCTACCACATCAATCCTGTCACGTTTTCCGCCACGTTGGTCTCGACGCTCAATAATCCGACGACGGCCGGCGAAGAGTTTTTTGGAGACTCGGTGGCCGTCGCTGGAGACTTGGTCGCGATTTCGGCTGTTGCCGACACGGGAGCTGCGAACGCGGGCGAGATCTACGTGTTCAGTGCAGTCACTGGAAATCTCTTGCGGACCATACTTCATCCGGCTCCCGTGGCGGGCGATTCGATGGGAAATTCGCTCGCTCTTTCCGGGCCCTATGTCATCGCGAGCATTAATGGCAACAATTTTGGAACGCCTGGGGGCGCGTATGTCTTGCATGCGTATTCCGGAGAGCTCGTCGCTACCATACACAATCCGTCCCCAGAATTCATTGACGCCTTTGGGAGTGCTATTGTCACGGACGGAAGCCGCGTCGTGATTTCCGCGCCGAACGACGACACTGATGGATCGAATCAAGGCATGGTCTATGTTTACGATTTGCCATTTGGCCAATCCGTCGGCACGCTGAGCGCGACCGATCCCGATTCGGGCGACATGTTTACCTATAGTCTGACCAATAACGCCGATGGACGTTTTGCGATTCAAGGCAATCAACTCGTCATCGCCGACGCGACCAAACTCAATTTCGAGGACGCTACCTCGCATAACGTGACAGTCCAGGTGACCGACGCGGGTGGCAATACGTTCTCCAAGCCATTCACGATCACCGTCACACCTGCCAACGAACCGCCTCAGGACATCGTGCTCACGGGCAACACGGTTCAGGAAACTCAGGTTCGCGTCCTGCACAATCTCGGCCCGCAGCGCATTCCGACGTTTGGATACGTCACCGCGGCAGATGGCAATCTCGTCGTGGTGGGCTCCAACAATCTGACGACCCAGAACTTGCCAGGCGAAGTTTCCGTTTATAACAAGACGACGGGTGAACTTGCCTCGGTGTTGACAGCTCCTACTCCAGAGGTCGATAAACTGTTCGGCGAGACCGTCGCGATTTCAGGGAATCTGGTCGTGGTCGGCGCGCGGGGCCTCAATGCGGGGGTCGGAGCGGCTTATGTCTTCAACGCCATAACGGGTGCGTTGTTGCATACCCTCCTCAATCCCACTCCCACATCGAGTGGCGTTTATCCTGATTATTTCGGCTCGGCTGTGGCGATTTCCGGCAACATCATCGCGATCGGGTCGGAGGAAGATCTGGGTGCGCCCGATTCGGGAGTTGTGTACCTCTTCAACGCCACTACTGGTGCGCTGCTTCAGACCGTCGCCAGTCCGAATCCCTCCATTCAGTCCAAGTTTGGGAACTCACTGAAACTATTTGGCAATACACTCGTGGTGGGAGCGAGTTCCGCCAATAAGGCCTACATTTTTGAATTCAACCCCGGCACGCAATCCGCGGCCTTCGTTGCCCAGTTGAACGCACCGGCCGGTGGTGGCATGGACCTCTTGGGGCGCGCGGTCAGCATCGTCGGGGATCTCGTAGCCGTGGGCGCACCTTTTAATGACACGGGCGCTGCGAACTCCGGCCAGGTCCATTTGTACGATCGCACGAACGGGAGCTTCCTGAGTTCGGTAAACAATCCTTCACCCAATGCAGATGATCTTTTTGGCCTGCAACTCGCGAGCAACGGAACTTATTTGGCCGTTTCTGCACAGAATGATGACACGGACGCGATCGATTCCGGACGCGTTTATATCTTCAACCCTGTCACCGGCGAACTGATTTCGACCATTGCCAATCCGAGCCCGAACAACGGCGATTTCTTCTCACGCCTGTCGTTCTCCGGCAATACCCTGATCGTCGGAGCACCGACGGATGACTCGGATGGTTTCAATACTGGCATGGCCTACCTCTTCGATCTGCCGCTCGATCAAGTCGTCGGAAGTATCTCGACGACCGATCCGGATACAGGAAGCGTACTGACCCATACGCTCGTGGACGATGCCGCTGGCCGCTTTAAAATCGTCGGTGACAGCATCGTGGTCGCTGATCCGTCGCGGTTCGATTTTGAGAGCAGCCCGGCACACACGATCCAAGTCCGCGCCACGGACTCCAGCGGACTATCAACCGTAGAGACGCTGGTGATCCAGGTTGCTAATAGCAATGAGTCTCCTCAAGACATTGTCTTCGTCGGCAACAGCGTGGTTGAGAACGCTGCCAACGGCACGGTCGTTTCCACGCTCAGCGCGACTGACCCCGATGCCGGCAGTACGATCTCTTACAGCCTCGACAATAACGCCGGCGGCCGGTTTGGCATCGCGGGCAGCACCATCGTCGTCGCCAACGGCTCACTGATTGACTTCGAAACGGCCACCTCGCACATGGTGACGGTTCGTGCGACCGATGTTGGCGGCAAGTTCGCGCTGGAGTCGCTGAAGATTAATATCGTCGACGCTCCGGAGGCCCTCGACTTTGGCGATCTGCCCATTTCGTTCGGTACGACACTTGCGGCCAATGGTGCTAGGCATGTGATCGTCGGTCCGCGACTCGGGGCAACCGTGACGACTGAATTGGATGGGCAACCGTCAGCCAATGCGAACTTGGATTCGGGCGACGATGGCGTGACCCTGCCCTTCTTGCTCGTTCCAGGATTGAATGCAACGACAACCATAGTCGCATCCCAATCCGGTCGATTGGATGCTTTTATTGATTTCAATGGCAATGGCGCGTTTGCTGAAAGCGAACGCATCACACCTGCCACAGGTCTTCTGCTCAGCGCAGGAACGAATGCATTCACATTCGCGGTGCCTGGCTCTGCCAACGCGGGCAATCAGGGCGCGCGCTTTCGAGTCTCAACAGCAGGCGGCCTGTCCCCGACAGGACTTGCTGCGGACGGTGAAGTCGAAGACTACCGCATCAATATCTTTGTCCCAAATCCACTCAGTTCACAGGTCTTAGCAGACCCTGAGTTTCCTGGGCAAACCATGCTGTATGTCAAGGGCTCGGGGAACGATGACGTCATTGCTGTCAATCAAAACGCTGGCGGACTGCGCGCGACGATCAACGGCGTTCAAGGAGCTGTTCTATTCCCAACTTCACGAGTCGTCATCTTTGGTTTGGCTGGCGACGACGATTTGAGAATCAATGGAACGACTATGCTAGGATACATCGATGGTGGTCCAGACGATGATACCATCCGTGGCGGCAATGGGCCGGACTTGCTGTTTGGTCGTGGCGGCGATGATACGATTTATGGTCGCAATGGTGACGACACTATTTACGGAGGCAGCGGCGACGATACGCTGGAATCCAACGCTGGTATCGGCTATCTCTTTGGAGAGGGAAATAGCGATACACTCACCGGCAACGGCATTTTGGTTGGTGGCAATGGCAACGATGAACTCAACGGAACCGGCGCTCGAAACGTGCTGATAGGAGGCAACGGAGGCGATCTACTAACGGGCGCGAATGCAAATCAAGGTGACATCATTATCGCGGGCATAACGCTCTATGATGCCCACCTTGTTGCGCTGCAAGCGATTCGAAACGAGTGGAAAGAACCTACACCAGTCAACAGTCGAATTGATCACTTGAACGGTTCGACCCCAGGCGGACTAAACGTTCCCTACTATCTCAATGTGAATTCGGTTTTCTTGGACAACGCGTCAGATACGATCATCAACTTTGGCAGCACCAATCCAACTCGCAATGATTGGATCTTTCGATCACCAAACGATATCAAGGTGAATCCACCTGGTATTGTGGTTACGATACTCAATTCTCCCCCTGCTATGATGTCTGTTCAATCTTTTGGCAGCAGCGACCTCGAATCGACTCGGTTCAATTCGGATCAACCATCGGATGTGGATGGCGATGGCATTACGACTCCTCTAGACGTTTTGATGGTCATTAACTACCTCAACAATTTGAGTCAGCCACCTGAAGAATCTGGCCCATCGGTTAACGCTTTCTTGGATACCGACGACGACGGAACGATCTCACCCCTCGATGCACTTCTGGTGATCAATCGGCTCAACAGGTCGTCTTCTTTTGCTCCTGACGACCTACCTGACGAGGAAGCTCATTCAGGAAATGTGGATGATGTATTCAAGTTGCTAGGCGAGGGGGAAGCCGATTCGATGAATCTTTGGGTTGGAGATGAGACAGACAAGGAATCATCGATATTTGATACTTCTATTGGTATCACGAAGCGTCGACGCAGATGAAGTTGCGCCGTTCCGTTTTTGTCCCAAACAGAGCCGCAATCGCTGACCGTCAGTGCCACGCAACTAACGGCATCGAAGGCCGAAAGAAACGAGAAGTAACGAAAAAAATTATTAAGTAGTAGCCCGTGGAACGAGGACAGTCCAGGGTGTCGACTATGAAGTCCCGGGTTTGGCAAGTGACGGTCGCCACTATTTTCTTTTTTGGTTTGGGCCTACATTTTCGTTCATCCTTACTCTAGGTTCTGACTGCGGAGACGATTCGTTATTCGCTCACCTTACGTGGCGAATGACGAAGCGGCGCAGCGGTCTGAACCGGTGGCGTTGTGCGTGAGCTCACGACGGAGGTGTTGCGGTCCGATCAATGCTTTCTTCAGTCAAGGATGGTTGATTAGCCGACTATTCGAGGTGTGGAGGCATTTCACTCTTTTCAGCCTGCACTGTGGAGCTAATCCACGATGCAGGTTGCTTCCCCTCAGTTATCCATGCACGGTTCAAACATCTTGATCGATGTTGTCTCCGCTTTGGCGGTGGCTCGCATTACGCTTCGAAGAGTCGGCGGAGGTTCCTCTTAATGGCTCGTGGGGTGGGGGCTGTGTTGTTTCGTGTAATGGTCGTGGTATAAATGCTGCGAGTTCCGATTCGTTCTCCGATGCTTGTGCATCAGCCACCGACTTCTGGTTGTCCTCGTAGCTTGGTTTTGAAAAAGCGAGCAAGGCTGATTCGTTCTACGATGTTCTGGTGCTTGTGAGCACGCATGCATCAGGCGGCCGATACTGGCTTTCTTGCTCGCCGTGGTTGGGGTTCGGGTTGAGTCGTCCTTCGCTTCGATACGGCTCTTACTAGTGA
>JANMGH010000154.1:0-13095 GCA_031374515.1 Pirellula sp.
ACGACGTCGTGACTGTGACTGGAATTGCATATGTCCAGTTGTTAAAACAAATCCGCTGAGAACGAAGAACAAGCATACTGCAAAGTTGCCAGCAATGACCAAGGAAAAGGGTGGCCAATGGAATACGGATTCGAAAGATGCCTGTTGGCGATAGTTACCGCCAAAAACGGCATACGGATAGAATGCTTGCAGGAAATGAGTGGCGACGACAATGATTGCGGCGATACCGCGGAGGGAGTCCAGATAAAAACGCTTCGGTTCTTGCCTATACGCATCCGAGGGTTTTTCACGCGGGCTTTTAGCCCCTATCGTTAAAGAACCGAGATACATGACGCCTCTTTCGTACAGCAACGCGAATCGAATTTCCATTACCAGCTTCGAAGCCTTTTTTACTAGCAAAGAATCCGGTTCGGCAGCAAGCCTAGATCGAATCTTGCATCGCTAGCTGCTATTTCCATCACGGTTTTAGGCAAGCGGTCAACTCTAAAAGCGGTGGAAAAGTTCAAGCCACGGGGAGGGTACGAGTGCGTTGGCCTCACGAAATTTTCACACATGGATCGCAGCACACGTTCAGGACAAATGCGAAGCGACATCCAGAGAGTCGGGACGTTTGGGACCCCAACAAGTCTATTCTCGACATTCGCCAAACGAGGAAAAGAACTTAAAGAGTGGATCAAGGAACGGTTGATGGAGGGCCAAACTATGTTCCACCAATTCTACTGCCAGCCGATTTCACAACGAAAGTCTTGCTAAATTGATGGACTGTTTCGGTAAACACGTATGAAAAATCTCTTCTAACTTGCTGACATCGGATATGACCAGGACTTGGCGAATCTTGCTATTTCGAAAAGTGATACGCATAACCAGGTTAAACCTCTTCGGGCGAGGACCATCCTCGCCATAGCCTAGTACTAGATGTGCGAATCCAAGATCGCCGTCTAGGGCTATGACGGTTTCCTCAACTATTTTCATTCTGCTGAGTTGTTCCCGAAAGAGAGCGAGCCAACGAAATAACCCTTCGATTCCTGACCACAAACCCGTAAACGGGACGCGTGCATCTCCAGTGAAATCAAGTCTGCAATCGGCTGTGACTATCTCCTGGATTGACCGAATATCGAGCAGCTCCGTGAATCCCAAATCCAAGAAGCGCTGAAGAGATTTCTTCGGTGAGCAAATCAGGTCATCCGCCTTAACTTCTAACTTTTTGCAACTAAGCGCTTGTGCCAGATTACAAATCGTCTCATAGCAAAGAGTGTGGCTGCTCTCCGCTTTTCGAATCAATCGATCCGAGTAACCGGATTGATGGGCTAGCTCTTCTTGCGTCCAACCTAACCGTTTCCGATAGTGTTTTAAGCGCTCGCCGCAAACGGCCACCGTGCGTTGCGACAGTCGTTTTTCAATGATGTGAGGCATGTTTTCGACACTTTAGTTTAGGGGCGACTGACTAAGTTCTCGAATGGTCACCCGATTCTAGAGATATCAACGCGCGGTATGCAATAGGCCCAAGACCGAAAAGACGCCTCGTGCCACTAGCGTGCCTGTTGCGTTCCTCTTCCCGAGTTGGCGTGCCTGAATCGTTCCTGGAACTCGATATCGGTTGCTGTATCGTCTAGTATCGATTTAGTAACGTCATCATTGAGGTATCGAGATGGAATTCAAAATCACGAGACGCATCAGCCTCGTTTCCGGCTTTACGCTTGTTGAACTTCTTGTTGTCGTGGCGATCATCGGAGTCTTGGTAGGGCTCTTGTTGCCTGCCGTACAGTCCGCACGCGAAGCAGCAAGGCGAGTGCAGTGCAGTAACAATCTTCATAACATCGGACTATCTATACACAATTTTGCAGATGTTGCTCGAATGCTTCCAGCAGGTAGCGAATCGCTAGCCGGCACCGAACACGCTTGGTCGACAAAGATCCTTCCTTTCTTGGAGCAAGCGTCGGTGTATCAAGCTATTGATCTCACGGCGGCGTGGGATTCTTCGGGGAACCAACAACCAACTCTCGCAAACATCAGCACCTATCGATGCCCAAGCGCAATAAGGAATTTTGACGGTAAGCAAGACTACGGCGGAATCCAAGGAACTGCGTTAACGCAACTCCCGATTGGGCTAGCATCCAATCAAGCGTTTGGTTGTGGCGCATTGATAGTCACTGCGAGGGTTCAAGCAAGAGCAGTCCGTCTCGCTGATTTGGTAGACGGACTCTCAGCAACAATTTGCGTAGGTGAATCTGTAGATCGCGATCCGCTGAATTCGGGACGCTGGGCCTGTGGACGGAATTGCTTTTCGCAAAACGCGACGCGCATCAACAAAGGTGGTTTAGGAGATTTGCTATCGCATCACCCATTGGGGGCGCAAGTTCTGTTTGCAGATGGACACTGTCAACTCTTGAACGAGTCTGTCGATCCCTTTGTATTGGGGGCCATTTGCACTCGGAATGGCAGTGAAGTTGTTTCGGATTCGCTATAGCAACACGAGGTTGCAAGCCAGGAATCGCGGGCCCTTTCACGAAGAAAGGACAATCGCAGAAGGAGATGAGTAAACCAGCTAGAGGCAAAATAAACATCCTATCGTTCCAACGTTTTTGACGAATTTTAGATCAGTATTCAAACAAAAGAAAAGAAGACATCATGTTTAGCAGAAGAATGTTCTTAGTATTGGCAGCTTGTGCAATTCTTACATCAAGCACAGCATTTGCAGGTAGTGGCGGAACAAAGAAAGACGCGACGATTTCAATCCGCAATGATTCCAGTTCCCCAGTTGCTGCATTCGTTGACCCAGATAGTGCCAAACTAGACGCTTTAAGTAAAATTCCTAGTCCGACAGAAGCCGACATCAAGGCGGCAGGTGGACAGCTCGTCAATGCTGGTGCGACTGTCACCGTCAAAGTTGCGGCTGGTACCCACCCAATTCTGGTAGCTACCCCAGCCCAATTCAATAGTAGTTCGACTATCGGCAAAGGTCAGACAAAGAAATACGCATTCACTGGCTCAGGGATTGTTGCCTACTGATGCTTCCGCAGTTTTCGTAACCCTGTACGTAACTGTTAAATTACCAGCCCATCTACATTTTGGATTTGGGCTGGTTTTGTGTTTTACGGCTTCTAATTCACTTTAAGGCGACAACACAGTGATCGTAAATGCATCCGGCTCTACAACCTTTGACACGGACGAATCTACGGCTTCGCCTCCGGAATCGTTTAGCTCTACATGTAGCCGCGAAGACGTTCAGGCTGCGAGGCTCCCGTCGTTAGTCGACGCAAAAGCTATACAGTCATCGATCTCAAAATCGGGTCTTGCAACACTGATCGCTTTGATGGCTGCGACTTGCTTAACCGCGGTCCCGTGGCTAACAGACAACGCGATAGCGAGAGTGAGTTGTGGCTGGGCGGGTATTACATTGGCGCTCGCGCTTTCCACGCAAGCCGGATTGGCATCTAGGCTTCTAGTGATTTGGTGTTGGTGTAGTATTTCTGTGGGTATGGCATTTCACTGGTCGCCAGCCGCCATGGCTTATACGCTTTCGTCTGGAATATTCTTAGGATTATTAGTAACGATTCCACTCGTTCTGTGGGATGGACTTCGAATGGCGCTTGGGTTGTGGATTGCAGCTCGAATCACCAAGGATATTCGATTTCATTGGCTTGCCGCTGCCGCATGCTTTATCACCCTCGAGTATTTGATGATCGGAGTGTTTCCGTGGAAGATTGGGTACATCCAACTATCCATGCCCTGGACAATTCAAGCGGTCGATATTTTCGGGCCTTCCTATCCAACTCTAGTGTTATTCGCAGTTGCCGGTGCGATTCAATTGATTGTTTTTCGGTTCTTGGAAATGTCAAGCATTTGGAGCGAAGATATAAATGAGCGGGCCATTTGGATTCCCAAGGCGATGTCTCAAGCATCGTGGAAGTCGGTACTAGTATCGCCAGCATTTATTTTTTTGGCGATGAACCTTCTCTACAGCGCTTTTGCCTTCTCCTTCTGGAAGTCCGAATGCGATCGATCGCCAAGCATTCGGGTCGGACTTGTTCAAGTTGACCCAAGCTACGTAGAGAGTCTTGCAAAGTCCCAGGCGCTAACTGCGTCGATTGCGGACAAAGTTGATCTTGTATGCTGGCCGGAATCTAGCGGCGGCAATTACGAGATTCAATTGGACGACTTGAGCGATGCCGACAAAGTCTTTCAGTGTTCTCGAAACCCGTCACGCGGTATGCGCCCTTGGCCAAATCCGACATGCGAGATCTTATTCGCAGGCAAGAACTATCGAGGCGACCCGGAAAAACCCGATGAGTTGTTTGTTACTGCAATGCTTGTCGATCGCCATGAACAAATCACAGAACGATACAACAAGCGCTATTTGATGCCATTTGGTGAATACGTACCTTTCAGGGACTATGTTCCAGGCCTTGCAGCATTGTTTGACATGGACGACGAGATCAGCCCAGGGACGGCTTCTTGCGCATTCGATAGCGCAACGGGCGCTCGCATTGGGGCACTGGTTTGTTATGAAGACATGGTTCCGAATGCAGCACGGCAGGCCATCGCAGCGCGAGCAAACTTACTCGTTGCTCTCATCAATGGATCTGCGTTCGAAAGTCCGTTCACGCTATTTCAGCACAGAATGCTCGCACAACTCCGCGCCCTAGAAAATCGGCGGTATTTCTTGAGATGCGCTGCAACCGGAGAAACATGTGTAATCAACCCATTCGGACAGATTGAGTCAAGACTGCCAATGCAGACTTCGGCAGTTCTCGTAAGCGACGTCGGACTACTAGAGAGTCGAACATTCTACAGCCAATTTCCATGGCTGTTTCCGATGTTTGGCGGTGCGCTTGCTGGCAGTGCACTATGGAGGTGGAGTCGCCGAAAAGTTTAGTTTGTGATTTTGCCGCAAGCGATCCCAAGAACTGCGAACGATCCAATTCGTCGAGTTCAAAAGGAAGGCAACCATACAGCCTGCGACTTACGTCTTGGCTATTTAGACGCAAGGAAGGTTCGCGGCCCTTCAATTGCCGTGCGTTTCAGTTACGGGAAACTTGCCCCAAGGTGTGCTTGGTCGATTTTTTTTCCTGAGAAGTACGAAGCCATCGCTCATAGTGAATCCGAATTCGAAACCTATTCCTTAAAGCAAACAAATTCATCATGATCAAAAAAACCCTGTCCCGAGGATTGTTCATTGGTCGAATTCAAGTCAGAATTTCTCCAAAGCGGCGTTCATACCAAAAAATTTCAAAGCGACGTCAGCTAAAAATGGAATTACTCGAGCAGCGTTGCATGCTCGCCTCCGACTGGCAGAATCCGCTTTGGAATCTCGACGTCGATGATGACGGAACGCTTTCTCCTTTGGATGCTTTGGTAATCATCAATAAGATCAATGCGGCTGATCCGAATTTGGATCTCCGGCAACCGGTTGGCAACAATCCGTATCTAGACGTTGACGCCGACTTAACGCTATCGCCACTTGATGTTCTGCAGATCATCAACCGAATCAACGCAAGCCAAACTTCTGTCCAGGTCGACGCATCTCTACGAACTGACTCTGGGCAATCATCTACCGACAGAATTACCAACGACCCAGTACTCGTCGGTCAGTTCACGCCTCTAAGCGGCTTGACCTATACAGCAAAGGCTCGCAGCAACCGTGGACCTGTATCAATCATCACGCTTGATTCGAACAACAGATTTATTTTCAATCCAACTTCCACGGGTGCTGTTGCTGATGGAAGCTTGGTTTCCAAAATACTTATTGTGGCAAGTGACGGTTCGGTTGGACCTCGGCAGTTATCATTCACGCTGGATACAACAGCGCCGTCCGTAAACACCGCTCGTATCGTCCAGTCCGATGACACAGGAGCTAAGTCAGATGATGGGATCACTCGAATAGCGAATCCTCGGGTCACGGTTGACAGCAGTGTCGGCGACAAACTTACCATTGCTATAGACAGCAACACAATCTTCGACGGTGTCTCTAGCGGAATAGTGATTCAACAAACCGGTACCTTGTTGGATGGCTCGCATCAACTCACAGTAACTGCATCCGATATCGCGGGAAATTCCAATTCAGCGGTCAAGTCGATCTTAATCGATACTTCGATTCCTGCCACTCCGGTAATTGATCTTGCACCGTCATCAGATTCGGGAACGCTAGGGGACAAAACAACGAGTTATTCCAAAGTCGTCTTGCAAGGGACGACCGAGTCAAACTCGTTCGTAACGGTTCGCTCGACGGGAGTTCAAGCTCGAGCGACTGGTAGCGGTTCCATTTCCATTCCAAACGTCGGACTTGCTACAGGCGACAACACACTGATTTTTGATGTGGCTGATTTGGCTGGAAATCAATCATCCTCGCAAGCCGTTTTTCGCAGAAATACAGAATCCAGCAATTCCGATCCCGTTCTATATTGGAACAGCGCAGCCCTGAGTGCCATACGATTGGATGCGTCTTTGCCTCCGATTGCAACTCGCAACCTGGCAATGATGAGTCTAGCAATGCTGGACGTCATCAACTCCATCGAAAAAACACCCAGCTACCAAGTTTCGCTGACCGCTCCATCGATCGTATCGGCTGATATTGCCGCCTCATCGGCGGCCTTTGAGATCCTGAAATACGTCTATCCGGGTCAGCTTGCTTCGTTGGAAACAACACAGACGAGTTACCTAGCACAATATCCGAATGGAGCAGCAAAATCCAATGGCGTAAACTTTGGGGCGGATGTTGCCAAAGCAGTGATTGCCTTGAGAAATTCGGATGGGTGGGATCGATATGTCGACTATGTCCCGTCTTCCGATCCTGGTTTGTGGGCGGAGACGGCTCCTATGTATGACGTCGCGCAGACACCTCAGTGGGGGCAACTTAAGCCATTTGCGGTCGAAGATGTCGCAGCACTCGTGCCGAGTGGACCGCCAGCCCTGACTAGCACTCAGTACGCCACAGACTTCAACGAAGTCAAATCGCTTGGCTTCGACACCAGTGCGGCGCGTACGGCAGAACAGAAACAAATCGCTAGATTCTGGGCAGACGGGGCTGGCACTGATACTCCACCGGGCCACTGGAACCAAATCGCTGCACAAATTGCGGCGGCACAAGGAATCAGTCTCGGCGAATCTGCGCGATTGTTTGCAATGCTCAACACGGCATTGGCTGACTCGGCCATCTCAGCTTGGCAAACCAAATACAAATACGAATCTTGGCGTCCGATCACAGCGATACAAGGCGCTGCGAATGACGGGAATTCGCTAACAACTGCGGACCCGACTTGGAAACCGCTGCTAATCACGCCACCGCATCCGGAGTATGTATCCGGCCACAGTACGTTTAGCGCAGCAGCAGCCAAGATTCTGACCTCTTACTTTGGAGACAACTACGCATTTAGTACGGACTCGGTTGGGCTACCGGGCGTGACTCGCAACTTCGCCAGTTTCGATGCCGCTGTGACCGAAGCTGGACGTAGCCGGATCTATGGCGGTATTCACTTTGAGTTCTCCAATCAAGACGGACAATCGCTCGGTAGGGCGGTCGCCACTGAAGTATTAAAGCGGTTCTCGGTATCTGACGACAACCAACCGCCGACCGTCGTTATTCAATCCGCGCAGAGCGGACTTGTGTCCGCAACCAATCCAATGCTGTCGGGTTGGGCTATCGATAATTTGTCTGGCGTTGCGAGTGCCACCGTCCAAGTGGACAGCGCCCAACCTGTGGCGTTGAGTCTCGATGCAAACGGTCGATTTGTTTACCAGACAAATTTTGCTCTCACCGGTGCAGCGGATGGTTCGCATGTCCTCAAATTTGTAGCGATCGACAAGGCAGGACTGAAGTCCAGCAGTTTCGATTTTAATTTTGTACTTGATACGATTGCGCCAAGTATTTCCGCAGTTAGTCCACTAGTGGGCGCGACCGTTACCGTTGGCCAAAAGCTGGAAGCGACCCTTTCCGGCACTGGTTCGAACCTTAAGTCGGTAACGTACAAAATCGATGCAGGGAGAAATGTACCGGTTAGCTTCGCGATAAGCGGAAGTAGCATTAGTCAAGAGTTGGATTTCTCTTCACTAACAGTGGGCCCGCATACGCTTTCGATCCACGCAATCGATGCCGCCGGATTGCAAACGACGATGACTCGCTCTTTTACGCTGGGTAGTCTGATTCCGCTGACGGTAAAGAGTCACACGCCAAACACAGGTGCGAGTGACGTCGGCAGTACATTCCGTCCGCAGATTTTTTTCTCGAGGCCGGTTAGCAAGCAGTCCCTTGATTCGCAAAGTTTGTACGCGGCGGACGCGAGTGGAGTAAAGATTCCAGCCACGATTGTGCCAGCATTGGATGGTTCGTTTGCTTGGCTGTTTTTTGATAAGCCGATGCCGGGAGCATCGACAGTGACAGTGCATATTAACGGGGATCGAATCCGAGGGTTGGACGGAGCACTATTAGACGCAGACGGCGACGGAGTACGCGGCGGAAAGTCTTCGTATCAATTCACTACAGTCACTCTTGCACCATTGGTAGGTACGAGCCTAGTAGGCAAACTAGTGGATCCAGGTGAAGACCTTAATCCCATGACTTTTGACGATATCCGCACGGGATCGGATGGGATTTTGCATACCGCTGACGACCTATTTTTGCATCCGATAGCGCACGCAAAAGTTTACATTCTTGGCATGGAAGACGTGATTGTTTATACCGATTCAAACGGGCAATTTAGTTTGCCGAGCGTGCCTGCTGGAAACATTAAATTAGCGATCGATGGTCGAACAGCCAGTAACTCACCAGTGGGTACATATTGGCCCGAGATGGTAATGGACCTCAACATGGAAGTTGGTACTGTCAACACCGTTATGGGAACGATGGGGACGCGTGAAGAACGTACTGCAAACCTAACCAGGCAAGAGGTATATCTTCCGCGAATTCAGAATTCGATTTTGACAGCTATATCTTCGACAAACACAACTACCGTAACGGTTGATGGTGTTTCCGCTCCAAATCTTTCGCCTGAACAACGACAATTCCTAAAACTTGAAGTTCAACCCGGCAGCGTCATTGGTTCCGATGGATTTCCACTTGCTAATCCTGTAGTTGGCATTAGTACGGTGCCCGCATCGTTAGTTCGCGACATGCTACCTCCAGGACTGTTGCAACATACTTTTGATATCACGATTCAGGCACCAGGTGCAGTCGCGTTCAATCCACCGGCAAAACTAACATTCCCAAATATCTTTAACGCTGAAGCGGGAACGCAGGTCAATTTCCTTTCGTTTGACCACACCACGGGACGACTTGTATTCGAAGGTACCGCAACGGTTTCTCAAGATGGAAAGAGCGTAATGACGGATCCGGGCACAGGAATTACAAAACCTGGTTGGCATGGTGGACCACCTCCTGGTGGTACATCTGATGGAGGCCCCCCCCCTCCGCCTCCTTGTGGTACATGTTGTGACTCTGGCAACAGCAACAATCCTGCGGATCCGCAAAGCGACTTTTCAGTAAAGATTCTTGTTGGGGGTCAAAATGCAGAGGACTATGTCGATTTTCTGGTTGGGTCAGGGCAAACGGCGATTGCCGTAACAATCGAGAGTGAGGCGGAAGATGTAAAATGGGAAGTGGCGCCCATTGGAGGGGAAAGTGGTACAGTGTCACCTTCTTCTGGAACGGGTAAATCATTTAGTTTCACTCCAAATGTTAGTGGCGTAAGGCCTACTTCTGGCTCGAGAAGTGCGAACAGTCCTGTTGGATATCGAATATCTGTATCCGCGAAAAAGGTCGTAACACCGCCGCCTACGCCAGCAAGCTGTGGTGGCAATGGAGATCAACCGCCACCAATTGAAAAAAGCAAATCGGCAACAGCTTCAATATCTCAAAACGTCAATGCTAGACTTCGGCAAGAATATGTCGACTATGGGCTTGCCGTTCCTGAACTTTCAAGTGTTGGGGAATCTGTTTCGACCGCAAATTTCAGTGGAAGTGATTTTAGCGTTTCAAGTAATTATCAGCCAATTGTAGTTAACGGTGGAATGCAAGATATTGCTCAAGCCACTAGAACGGCATTCGGGGGAGCAGTAATAATATCCAGTGCCTATCGAAATCCACAAAGAAACATGAATGTCAATGGAGCGGCAAATAGCGTTCACATGTCCGGTGGCGCCGTAGATATGCAGCCTGCAGCAAATACTTTAGAAAACCGAGTGGCTCTGTATCGTGCAGCGTTGAATGTAGGTACTGGGCTGGTACTACTTGAAAAATTGTCCAAACAGCTACTTCCGGGAAACTGGGCTCCACCTATTGCATCAGTATCCATGTCTTCAGGCTCAAGTAGCGTTACTTTTGATGATTCTGATTCCGATGGACTTCCAGATCGAGTCCAGAGCGTAACTAACGCTCCAGCGAAAGGTCTGCCCAGTACAACAGCTTTTGTTTTTGGAGGACAAAAATTCATAACGATTGATACAAACGGAAATAAGATAATTGATGCAGAGGATGGATTGCAGCTCCAGTGGGATGGTACTCACCCATTGAGTTATTATTTTTCAATCGCTACGCACGTTCACTCAGACAATCGAGGCAATTCAGGATCTGGAGGAGAAGGAAACGGGGGCGCACACTTTTCAAACTCGCATGGATTTGGAACAGATCAACGGGTCTATTTTCGTTTCCAATTTATTGGCAACTCTGCAGATATAACTGGTTCTGTTCAACCCGGCCAAAATATCAACGCGTTTCTGCCACCCAACGTGGATTACATGCTATATACGTACCAGCCCTCAGCAAACCTCTCGAAACTCTTCAGCGGCGTAACGAGCGCTAGCGGACAGATAACACACCTTGGCAAACTGACACTGGACAGTTTTGGCGGTAGAGATTTCGACGAGGACGGCATTCCCGATTTTGGTGAGAAGACAATCGGCACATCTTCACGTGACAAAGATACCGATCACGATGGTATCGAGGATGGAGCTGAAATTGCGGGTGGACTCGATCCTCTAGGAGGGAGAGCACTGCCAACTGGCGTAATTTCGTCGCTTAAAGTCGATGGCGAATCCAAGGAAATCGTTATTGAAGGTTCAGTTCTACAAGGTGAAGGGCAAATTGCGTATTTGGCAACTGGCTCTTATGGACTCGCCATTGCTGATGTTTCTCGGTTTCAGCAACCTATTGTGTTAAGCCAATTGAACTTGCCAGGTGATAACGTAGATATTGGCATTGATTCCCAACTTCGGATAGCGGTTGTGGCGTCAACCGAAGGGCTCCACTTTGTAAACGTTGCTAACCCATCGCTTCCACTAGTAACACAAACGGTAATTGGTTCGTTTTCACAGGTGGAGGTCGTTGATGGAATTGCGTATGCTGCAAGCAAGGACCGCCTGCAATCTTACGACATTCTGACACAAGAACAAATTGAGAACATAAATCTAGGTGGCAGTGCTGTCACGTCTATAGCCCAAGAAGGTGCATTTCTTTATACCCTAGACTCCAGTGGACTATTGAGGGCTATCGAGATCAAGTCAGGTGGATTGATTCCGAGGGGCAGTTTAGACGTTTCTTCGACTAGTGGTAAACTATTTGCGGGTGACGGGATTGTCTATGTCGGAATGGGGAACGGCAACACTGGAGGATTTGCAACCGTTGACGTATCAAACCCGATGATTATGCAGTTATTGAGCGGCATCGATGCAAATAATGTTCAAGGAGCGTCTGTTGTATCTAACGGATCTGGGCTAGGAATTGCAGTTGGCAAGCTCTTAGTCAATACGGCAGGTATAGTTTCATCGTTGGACCTACTTGACATATCGAATCCGAGAAATACAGGTGTTTTCCTTACTCGCTATAATCTGCCAGCGGTCCCTGCTTCGATAGTAGTCGGCGCGGGCATTGCGTTCGTAGCCGATGGAACTTCGGGACTGCAGGTTGTAAACTATCGTGCCTTTGACAATCAAGGTGTTGCTCCTACTGTCGTCGCAACTCTTTCCACGCCTGATGCTGACCCACTGGCCGCAGGAATTCAAATTCAGGAAGGAACTTTCATTGCCTTCGCGAGCGCCATTACCGACGATGTCCAAGTAAGAAACGTAGAATTGCTCGCGGGCGGAATTGTTGTAGTAAACGATGTTTCATTCCCATTTGATCTTTCTTCTTTTGTACCAAAGTTGCCAAATGGTAAGACCTCTACGCTAATCAACTATCAAGTCCGCGTTTCAGACACTGGCGGAAATCAGAGCCTGTCATCCCCAATCGTGGTCGAGGTGGTTCCGGACACTAGCCGCCCACAGTTCACTCTATCCAGCCCTCTAGCTGGCCAGAAGATTTTTTACACTCCTTCGATCGACGTGCTGTTTGATGAATCCATCGACGTCAATCGATTGTCTCTTTCCGGCGTGTCGTTGCTCAATCTCGGGGCGGATGGCGTTGTTGGTGGCGGAGATGATGTTTCTTGGCCGCTACAAAGTATTCAAACGCGGAATCGTGACAGCAAAGTCAAAGTCATTCCGTCCGAGATTCTCTCGACCGGAAACTATCGATTTATCATCGACAAATCGATTTTGTTCGATCGAGCTGGCAACCAAGTCGCACAATCGGTATCCCTTGATTTCGCAGTGCGACCAGCCAGCGATGTGATAGCCGAGTTTGGTTCTCCAAAGATAGCGAGAGCACCATCTGCAAACCCCGGACAACTTGTTCGACTTTCGATTCCTGGCATCAAATCCACATCGGTTATCAACTTCCCAGTGATCAGCGGAAACGGGACTGTGTCCTCAATAACTGTTTCACCTCAGTTTATTGATACCGCAAGCCAATCCGGCTACTATCGGGTTCCATACGAAGCCGTGACGGGTAATATCACGATACCTGGTGATCCTGATGGTGCGTTTCTATTCCAGATCGTTCCTAAATTGAGCAGCGTGAATGTAGAGAGCGTGAGTGGAACGAATGCTAGGCTGTTGCTTCGCGGAGTAGGTTTTTCGGAGGGAGATGGCACGTATCGTTTTGGATCGACCGATGTGGTGGATCCAGATACGAGTTCAACGGGTGTGGATGTTTTCTACGGCTTTCAGTTTGAGAACGACGCGGCACGATTGACGTTGCCTCTATCCAGTAGCGTGTTCGGCGCG
>JANMGH010000156.1:0-46215 GCA_031374515.1 Pirellula sp.
AGCACCGATCGGCGTGGGCGTGGAGGTATCGAGCAGTCGTTCACCGATGGTGATCCGCTGACGTACGATCTGCCGTTGAGTCCGCACGGAATGGTGATCGACGCTTCGACTGGGCAGCTTGGTTGGTTTCCGCAATCGAATCAAGCGGGCATGCAACTAGTTGTGATTCGAGTCAAAGATGGACAGGGCGGTATCTGGCTACAGTCGTTCCAAATCGATGTGGATGCATCCAACACGGCACCGGTCATCACGTCGTCTCCCGTGACCAACGCGTCGGTTGGCATTCCATGGGAGTATCGATTGCATGCGCAAGACGCAAATGGCGATCCATTGATGTTTGAGCTCGTGGCACCGGCTACGGGCATGACCTTAACACCATTGAACAACTTGAACAACTCAGATGCCAAAGCGGTTTTGAGCTTTACGCCAACTGTTGCAGGCTCCGTGGATGTTGTGCTCGTTGCCAAGGATAGTCGAGGTGGCCGATCCGAACAGAGGTTCGCAGTCCAAGTCGCCGCCACAGCAGCCAACATCGCACCGACCATCCATTCGGTTCCTCGATTGAGGGTTCCTGCGGGGCAGACGTGGGTTTATCTCGTTTCGGCCGACGATCCTAATGGTGATCCCATCACACTCAATTTGCCTACGGCCCCGACTGGCATGACCCTCGATGCTCGGTTGCGAATGGTAAGCTGGACTCCAACACTTTCGCAGCTCGGTTCACACGCAATCGTATTGAATGTGGCTGACGGACGTGGCGGTATTACTTCGCAGAGCGTTTCGCTACAAGTCGTTTCCAATTCAGATAATGCCACGCCGAGCATTGTTTCACCTCCGTCCGCCTTCCGCGCTACGGTTGGCGAACCATTTAAATACGATTTACTAGCGGCGGATGACGACGAGGATCCAATTGAGTGGACGTTCATCGAGGCACCGCACGGTGCGTCGCTTGATCGCCGTTATGGAACGCTGAGATGGGCACCGACCTTGGACCAGCTTGGACTCCAGCGATTCATTGTTTCGGCCAAGGATCCATTGGGACTCGAAGCCCTGCAAAGCTTTTCACTGAATGTTTCAGGAGCCAATCTCGGCCCGTCGATCCTTTCGCGAGCACCCAGTGAAGCGGTCGTGGATGATCGTTACGTATATGGAGTTCGCGCGGTCGATCCCGAAAACGATCCGCTGCACTATGCGATCAAGACTGGCCCAACAGGCATGACGATCGACGCCGCACGAGGCATCATTCGCTGGATACCGACCCAGGGGCAACTGGGTACCGCAAATGCGACTGTCGAAGTAACCGATTCTCGCGGTAACAAGTCGGCTCAACGGTTTCAGATTAACGTATCGCAAGTGGTTCGCAATCAGGAGCCCATTATTACGTCGCGAGCGATCTTTCGAGCTAGGGTGGATGCGATATACCAATACGACGTCAACGCCTTCGATCCAGAGGGTGGCACCCTCACGTACTCACTTGTAGCAGCACCAACCGGCATGCAGATCGACGCCGCGAGTGGTCTGATCACTTGGACACCGACGGTTGCGCAAGCCGGCAGTCACCTGGTACAAATAGCCGCGCAAGACAGTGCCAGTGGTCGCAGTATTCAGCGCTTTGCGGTACTGGCACGAATCAACCAAACACCCGTTATTGATTCGCAAGCGGTGACAAGCGTTGCATTTGGCGAGAAATACCATTACGACCTACAAGTCACCGATCCCGAAGGCGACTCACTCAGTTACGAGTTGGTAACGGGGCCAACGGGAATGACGATCGACAAGCTAGGTCGAGTCTTGTGGCAATCAGAACCGGGTGTACCTATTTCCAATCCGATTGCCTTGCGAGTGACCGATTCTTATGGAGCGGTAGCCACGCAAGTTTATGTTCTAGCCGTTACGCCCGATACCACAGCACCGAAAGTCGAGTTGCGGCTCAGTGCCAATCCCGTTGCCTTGGGGCAAAATACGGTCATTGTGGTTCAAGCCAGCGACAATGTCGGGGTCGTCGGCGTGAGCTTGACCATGAACGGCCAGCCGCTGGTGCTGGATGCGAATAACTCCGTGACCCTGCGAGGCGACATCGCTGGACGCTATGCCCTGAGAGCCACCGCTCGCGATGTGTCCGGCAACGAGGGGTCGGCCACAGTAAGCCTGCGAGTCTTTGACCCAGCGGATACCCTAGGGCCAACCATTCGTATCACAGCGCCACAATCGAATGCGGTAGTCACGACGCTGACCGACATCGTCGGTTCGGTGACCGACGACAACTTGCAATTCTATCGCATCGACTACGGCCGCGCAGACTCGGTGGATATCAATGATCCCCAGGCGAATGACGCCGACTACAAGACATTGGCTACCAGCAATGTAGCAGCGGTCGATAAAGTCCTTGCCACGTTCGATCCAACGATGCTCATCAACGACGACTATGTCATTCGCATTCTTGCGCAAGATTTGAGCGGCAATGTATCGACGAAGGTGGTTCCTTTAAGTCTCGATGGGCAGCTTAAGCTAGGAGAGTTCAAGCTGGACTTCACGGATCTGAGCATACCTGTGGCAGGTATTCCGATCACAATCACACGTTCGTACGACACTCGCAATGCGAATATTCAGGGCGACTTCGGTTATGGTTGGACGCTGAGTGTCTCCGATCCAAAGATTCGCGAATCGATCCCGGTCAATCCGCTAGAAGAGCAGGGATTGTTCTTCGCGGCTACGCCGTTTCGCGAAGGGACCAAGGTCTATCTGACCAATCCTGAAGGTCGCCGCGTTGGATTTACATTCAAACCCACAGGGCAATTCAGCCTATTCGGCGGTGGTTCGTTCGCCCCGACTTTTGTGCCAGACCCTGGGGTGTACGACAAGCTAGACGTTGGTTCGGTACCCTTGCGCAAAGTAGGTGACGCCTTCTACAGCGGCTTCTTTGGCGACCCATTCAATCCGAGCGCGTATCGGTTGACAACGAAGGACGGAACGGTCTACGAATACGGACAATTCAGCGGCTTGGACAACGTAACGGATCGCAACGGCAATCGAATTGAGTTTCGCAGGGACGGCGTTGTCAGCGCAAGAGGGACCGCCATTCATTTCATCCGAGATCCACAGGGACGAATTCTCAAGATCGTCGATCCTGCGGGCGGGACTTTAACATACACATACGACCATTTCGGCAATCTATCAGCATTCGCCGATCAGACGCAAAACGCGTATCGGTATACTTACCTTAGGCAACCGGAGCATTTTCTTGACACTAGTATCGACCCAAATGGCTTTGTCACTTTTGATGCTGAGTTTGATCAGTCGGGGCGGCTGAAAAGTACCAAAAGTGCGTTAGGGGCGACGGTTTCCCAGTCGTTCCAGTCAGATGAGTCAGCCTTTTCAACAACGGACGCAAAAGGGAACACAACTCAATTTAGGTACAACTCATTAGGAAACGTTGTCGAAGAAATCGATGCTTTGGGAAAGAGCCTATTTTACGAATACGCGGACGCCGCTAACCCGTATTTGGAAACAACCATCGTCAATCGAAACGGTAACGCTACACGCAATGAATACGATTCGCGGGGAAACGTGGTGAAACGCACCAATGCGAAAGGCGAAGTAAGTGCCTTTCGCTTTGACGCCAGAAACAATCTTGTTCATCGCACCAACGCGGCCGGTCACGTCGAATCCTCCGCCTATGATAGCCGTGGAAATCTGACGTCGCGGGTGGACGCAAACGGTGCAATCGAATTGTTCCAGTACGACGACCAAGGTCGAGCCGTCCTTCGATCTGACAAGAACGGAAACGTGACTCGTTTAGACTACCAGGATGCGTGCGCCTGTGGTCAGCCTGGGCTCATTAGTTACCCGGATGGGTCGTCGCGAAAGTTTCAATATGACGAGTTCGGCAACGTGATCGAGTTTACGGACGAGCTAGGGAAAAAGAGCAGTTCCATTTACGATCGAGCAGGGAGGAAGACGCATGTATATGGTTCCAGTGGAGAGGAATCGCAATTCATATACGACAATGGAAGATTGGTCGAGCAACTCGAACGTACGAGTGAGAACATGTTTGCGTCAACCAAGCGGGTTTTTGACCCAGAGAATCGCGTCAAAAGAATTACGAATGGAGTTGGGGGAGTTACGGAATTTGAATACGATCCTAACGGCAACGTTTCGGTTGTAAGGGACGCGCTCGGAAACGAGACGCACTACGTCTATGATTCATTGAATCGCGTGCAGCGAAAGCAAGATTCAAATGGTCGGAATACGCTCTTTGAATACGACTGTGTAGGAAACGTAACGGCGAAGACAGACCGCAACAGTAACAGGCGAGAATTTGTCTACGACGGATTGAATCGCCTCCTTCGAGAAATATGGCTAAGTAATAATGCATCGTTATACACCGCTCGATTTGCCTATGACGCTGCAAGCAATGTCGTATCATCACAAGATCTTCACAGCTCCTTTGCATTCGCTTATGACAATCTTGGTCACCTATTAGCGTTGGAGTCGTCTTCGTCGGGAACGAGACCTCAGTTCGGGCTGTCCTATAAATACGATTTGGTAGGCAATCGAGTGTCTGTAGTCGATTCTACGGGCGCACAGGTACAACAGGAGTTCAACGACCGCAATAGATTAACGACGCAGGTCTGGAAGTTACCTTTGTTCGCGGAGCATCGTGTCGAGTACGCGTACGATAGAACGGGCAATTCATCTGAAGTTCGTCGATTCTCGGATGGCCTAGGCTTAGCTTTAGTCGGTCGATCGATCCACGAGCGTGACTCCTCTGGAAGATTGAAGAGACTCCGACATGTGGACACGATAGATAACGTCCTCACCGACTACGAATACTCATATGATCCGGCCGGAAGGGTATCGTCCGAAACGCTTCGGGGAGATCGCATCGATTATCAGTATGATGCGATTGGGCAATTGCTGTCCGCCGATCATACGCTTCAGCAAGACGAAGCGTATCAATACGATGCCAATGGGAATCGCATTCAATCGCATCTGCATGAAAACAACTATCGAATCGGCCCTGAAAATCGGCTCCTTAGCGACGGAGTGTTCGCCTACGAGTATGACGCGGAGGGCCAGCTCATAAAGAAGACAAATATAAGAGAAGGCTCTGACGTTCGATACGCTTATGACTATCGAGGGCGTTTGACTCGTACAATCGAGAGTACAGCTATCGGCGTCATCGTCAAGGAAACAACCTTCGAATATGATGTGTTCAATCGCAGGATCGCCGTAAATGCGAATGGAGTCGAAACGAGTACCGTGTACGAAGGGGAAAATGCCTGGGCAGACTTCGACTCGAATGGACATCTGATTTTCAGGTATTTGTTTAGTGCAGAGATTGATGGCATCGTCGCGAGGCAACAGACCAACGGTGCGTTCAATTGGTATTTATTGGACCGACTTGGCAGTGTCCGAGAGTTACTCAATGGTGTTGGTGCAATCGTCCAACGAATTGACTACGATAGTTTCGGCGTAATGTTGACTAGGCCAGCAGCGGGCTATGAGAACCGATTCGCCTTTTCGTCTAGGGAGTTAACTCTTGAGACCGGAACCTACTATTTGCGATCGCGATACTACGATCCCGTTGTTGGTAGATTTGAACGGGAAGATCCATTTGGATTTAGTTCGGGTGATTCGAATCTTTACAGGTTTGCAAACAACAGTCCCACCAATTTCATCGACCCATCTGGCAATTCGATCATCGGGGATTTCGCTATTCGGATTCAAAGACTGAATCAAGCCCTTAAGTTCTTGAAAAAGCTTGGACCGGTTCGAGGTGCCCTTCTAATCAACGCATGCGATCGAATTACAAATGAAGGCGCCAGAGGGCTCGCAGAGGATGCTGTATCGAAGATCTTGCTTGGGCCCGCTGATGCAGTCGTGAACTTGATCAAGATTTCGTTCCGTTTTAATAAAGTGGTGAGCTGCATCTTGGCAGCAGAAGCCATCGACCTCGCAAGCCCGTTGTAGACTCGGGCGTGTCCGAAAAAAGGTGCGAAAAAAGGTGTCCGGTACCGATTTTGTTGACTTGAGGTGCGAAAAAAGGTGTCCGGTACCGATTTTGTTGACTTGGCGGTTTGATGGCGGTATATTCTGCCGCTATTGCTTTCGACTTGCTCCACTCCGTGCGGGACTGCTGATATGGGACGCCCCAAGAGATCCGATGCCGGTGGCTATTGCTACCACATGCTCAATCGTGCCAATCTCCGAGCCACGATTTTCCACAAACCAGCCGACTTCGATGCCTTCGAGAAGATTCTCGATGAGGCGCTCGACCAGTACGAGATCGACCTATTTGCCTATTGCTTGATGCCCAACCATTATCACTTGCTTGTTCGCCCCAGGACTGACGGAATTATGGCCCGCTTCGGGCAATACGTCGGCCTGACTCACACACAGCGTTACCACGCTCACTACCACACCACGGGCCAGGGACATTTGTACCAAGGACGCTACAAGTCTTTTCCTGTCCAGTCTGATGAGCACTTCTTAACTGTTGCCCGTTACGTTGAACGCAACGCTTACGCTGCCAAATTGTGCCAGCAACCGGAACAATGGACCTACGGAAGTCTGTACCACTGGACCCAGCGGACGACAGCCTCGAAAACGCGTTTGTCCTCCTGGCCGATTCGTAGGCGTTCGGATTGGGCCGAGCACGTGGCGATGGACTTCAGCAAAGCAGAGCGTCAGAAACTTGACTGGAGTGCACGACGAGGCGTGCCCTTCGGTGATGAAGGGTGGGTCGAGTCGGTGGCAAGGAAGTTCGATCTGGAGTCGACAATGCGCCCACGTGGCCGACCAAAAAAGTCCCTGCGTGCCGGAAAGAACCCCTAAGACTAGAAACGGTACCGGACACCTTTTCTACGCCGCTCTCAGCGAGGGTTGACGCGGTTGATTGGGGGCGAGTAGGTTCTTTTCCTCAAGAAAGTGGACGATCGTTTTCGTTAGAGCATCTCGATAACGCGACACATCTAGGTCTTCTTCGACCCAAGCTCGCAGTTCGATTCGTTGGTATTTTTGGCTTACACAAACCAGTGTCGCTTGAGGTGCTGGGCTAAGCAGCAGTTCTGTTTGCTCCACCAACAACTTTTGTAGCATTCGACATACATCAGCAGGGCGCTCGTCACGAGTCACCGCAACTTCGATGGCGATCGCCGTGAGTCGGCCGGCGCCCATCCAATTGACCACATCTTGATTGACGAAATTCTTGTTTGGAACGATGATTTCTCGTCCATCCTCATCAGACAACACCGTGGTCCGTAGCTTCTGCGACGATACACGACCCGTGAAATTTCCTACCGTGATAAGATCTCCAAGCTTAGCTGGCTTTTCAAACAGTACGACAAAACCACCGAACAGATTTCGCATTATGTCTTGCAAGGCAAAACCCAATCCGATGGCTAAACCGACGGCGATCCACTGGATGGTCTCCCAACGAAGGCCTACCAATCGGCCCGCAATGAAGCAACCGGTGCCGAACAAAAAGCATCGTCCGAAGACCAATGATAAATGCTCCATGGCTTCGTCGAAGTTGACTCGCTGGAGTACCAAAGCATCAAAAATTGCTGGCAACAGCTTGGCTAGTTGAAACGCAAGAAACAATGCCGCACCAGCAAAAAGGAGATGCAACACCTTAATGTTAGTTGCCGCCATCTCGGTTCGATATATGGTCTGGCCTCTCTCGTCAACAACCGCCTTCGTCACATTCTCTTGAACGTCCACACAACAGGATTCGCTATTTCAAGACTGGGAAGGATGTCGGTCCAGAGCCAGCCTGAGCAGACGATTGCCGCTAGCAGCAATCCGCACTGAGCGAGGAACGCCATCTGATGTTTGAGTTCAAGCGAAGGCTGAGCCATCACTCCGGTGACACGAGCAGGCTGATTCTGTCGATTCTCGTCTACTTGACGCGGATCACGGGTACCGGTCAGTGTGTGCCAAGCCCCGGAACAGAGGATCTTCACGGCTGACCAAAGAGTTGCCCCGATGAGAAGCGATACGAACATCAGCCCAACTCGCTTGATGATGTCCGTCGCTGTAAACTCGTATCCTAGACAGGACAAGGCGATCATTGACAGGGGAAATCCGACTCCGAGGCAGTAGAATACCAACCGGATCCGATAGACGACCTGACCTCCAAATTTCTCAATAAGCGGTTCGATGAAGCCTCCCCTCGGCTTGAGCGCAAGATGTGCTGTCCATGCAACAAGGAGTAGAGACGCGATGAAACCGATTCGGGCGACAGATCCACCCCAAATCCCATGATCGACAAGTTCCGCGAGAGTCACAACGTATGCAAATAGAACGAGTCCCGTTCCGACCACTTGCAAATACGCCGAGGCACGTTTCTGCCGCGGCAATTCGATTCTGAGATGCTTCTCCAAAAACCCATTCGTTCTGAGCAATTGACGAGGGACTTCCACGATGAGTGCAACGAGACTTGCTGCGTACAGCCCTTGTGAAACGTGTAGTGTTGAGTGAGTTACAAATCCGGAACCGAGCCACCGCGCGGTCAGATACAAAATGCTCGGAATGGCCATGGACACCAACGGTGTAAGCAAACTCGCAGCGCATTTTCGAGCGCTGGCGGTTGCCTCCTTCATCCTTTTTCGTCTACCAATTCCTGTCAACCAGATCATCGCAAGGATTCGAAGTGCGAGAATGACTAAAATCGTGATCAGCAGCGCGAATCCGCTTGCTGGTGAGTTCGTCCATTTTTGCCTCAATGAGAATCCGAAATCCGCAATGCGATTAGGATCGAAAAACGAGCTAAGTCCAGTCCGAGCCTTACTTATGTCCGCAATCTCAATCGGATCACCGCTTCGTATCCAGGTTACAAGGCGACGGATGCGTTGGCGATAGTCGCTAATCAGTCTGTCCAACGCCGTCGAAGCGGAATCGAGTTCACCCAGCTTTTGTCGATAGTCGTCGTAGCCGCGGGTAAGCAATTGCAGCCATTCATTTCGCTCACGAAGCAGAGTTTGGATTTGCAAAGCACGTTGGGCATAGTCAACTTGGGACGGTTCAAGCCCCTCCGCTGCCAAGATTTCCGAGGTTTGCCGCACGACGTTTTTTCCATCATACTGGACCATTCCATTTTCCAACTGCCGCGAACGCGAACGCTGAATTTCGTCCTGGACGCTGTGGCCCGCTGATCCATCGACTTGCCAATCCTCAAGTTGGCTTTTCTTATGACTGAGCAACAGTCCAATCGTCGGAGTCAGCCCGTGTTGACCTAGCTTTAAGCCAACATCTTCATAGTCGCGTGTTGCAGCGTCGAGCATAGCGTTAGCTGCAACAACCCGAATCGACAGTGCGTTGATCTTGTCCGCGAGCTCAGACCATTGCTCAACAAGGCTAGCATTCGTATTTGCGAATTCAGAAACGAAGGAGGGATTTGAGGGCAAAGTAGAGCGATATTGAACTGCCGTTCGACGTGCTGCATCGATATGCATCGGATCGTAATTCCAACTGTGTTGGGAACCGTTGCCCGATACGAGGCGTTGAACAGCGGATCCTGGATTGGATTGCATCCATGGAGCCACCGAAAAGAAGTTCGCATCGGCAACGCGATCCCTGGAGTACTTAGAGTCTGACTGCGTTGTGCCCGCGGGCGGACGCATTTCCGAGGAAAAGGTATGGTGATCGCTGTTCTGAGCTTGGCAAAATGAGCTATTGAAACCAACTAGGCTGAGGACCGCCGAGAGCAGCTGAGATAGTTTGCAATGACGGGCCATCTTTAGCTACTTCCTGAAAAGTAAAGGACGAAAAACGATGCGGGACTTGCGATTTGCGGAAAGTTGAAGTAATCATCCAAACTTCCATCGTAGGACATACGCAATTTGCCGGATTGAATCCAGCCCGTGTTCTTGGGAATGAACAGATAGAGACATTATGAAAAGTAGGCATTGATTTCAACTTGGGCCGAAAACCGTGGGCTTGCGCCGACTAGCTAGCACCCTGCGGCTGATCAGCCGGAACGCGATAGCGTCCCGTTCACCTCGACTTACGATCGATGCCGAAAAGTAAGTGATTAGGCGGGAGCGTACCGGCAACTGGACACCAGTTCCAATGTGGCAGGCTGCTGCTCGCCCAAAGACCGGTGCGGTGTTGCATTGAAACTTCCACGTCGCGTCGCATGTCTTTTCTGTGAGTTTTCTTTTTGCGGAATTCCGGAATTCAATAAAAATCTGAAAGGAAAGCATTTTAAGCGCACTTGGAGATCAGTGGAAACGCTTGACCATGCCGAACAAGCAAACGTACTTTGGAGCAACGAGATGAACAAACAAACTGTATGGCGACTCTATAACGCGACAATCGTAGCAATCGCCTTTTCGTTGGGAGCAAACTCGGTGATGGGAGATTTTGTAACGTTCAGCAATGGCTTTGGATCAAAATGGGGTGATCCCCTGAAAGGGACTCAGAGCGATGTCATCACTTGGTCGTTCATGGACGATCTGACCTCTCTGTCTGCAAATCACCCCTTGCTGAATGAGGTGGTTGGCGGAGTTGCAGCGGACAGCAATATCACTGCATTGCGAACCTCATTCAATCAGGCCAATGGAGCAGGAGCGTTCGACCAAGCAGTTCAAAATGCTTTCAACACTTGGTCAACAGCTTCGAATGGTAGAGTGACCTTTCAAAAGGTTGCGGACAACGGTGCTGTTGCGGGGAATTCCAACGTTCCCGCATCGTACGCAGTGGATATTCGAATAGGCGCATTCCATTCCGTTGCAAACTCAGGCTTTTCGTTTTCAGGTGCGGTCGGCTATGGTCCCCCGGGTAACGATTTGTTTTTCCCCGACGCACTAGCGGGCGACATTCTGATAAATCTCGATTCTCAGTTTTTCGTGGCACCAGGTGCCGAGGGAGATATTTTCTATACGGGTGGTGTTTACCGAAATGATCTCGAAGGACTTATCTTGCACGAACTAGGTCACGCCGCGATCGGTTTGGGCCATTCCATCGATGGCACCTTTCCGGGCCTTGGCGACGTAATGTACGTTGGTCCAAACGCAGCAAACTTCGTGAATCGGCAGCTTTCGTCACAGGATTTAGCCGGGTTGCAAGCCGTTTACGGTATAGCTGCCGTGCCGGAGCCAAGTTCGATGGCCTTGCTTTCGGCAATGGTCATGGCCTTTGGGTCGATACGTGGTGCGCGGCGATATCTCTTTGTCGGGGCTCGGCCTTAAGCGAATTCGCTGAATTGTATTTTGGATTCGAAATTACTTTGGTTTACAACTTGGAAACGGACAGATTTAGGTCCCTGTACCGGTTCATGGCCGTTGGGTTGCAGACCCGACAAGGTTTTTACCGGAGTTGCTCCTGCCCAGATCTTCCAACAAACAATCCGAGAGAAAGTTGCGTTTGAAGCGATTCCTGGCTAATCTCTAGGCGGTCTTTCGGGCAATGCATTCCGTTTAGAAGAGTCCGCGATGAATATAGGTGATTCGTCTGTTACAGGCTGGTTGGAGCGCCTCGAAACGGGTGACGATGTTGCGGCAGCAAAGCTTTGGAACGCTTACTTCGACCGTCTCGTTCATTTGGCAAACGGGCGATTGCAGGCCAAGTTCGCGAAGGTCAGTGATGCCGAAGATATTGCCCTAAGCGCGTTTCATTGTTTTTGCCGAGGCGTCGAAAACAAGAAGTTTCCAGAGTTGACTGATCGAGATGGGCTTTGGCGACTTCTGGTGAGCATTACAATTCACAAACTGCTCCATGTCGTCCGCGATCAAAAGCGATTGAAACGAGGCGGTCAGTTTCGCGAACTGAACGGCTTGGACTCTTCGAGCGATAGTATCGCAGCAGTCAATCGAATCGTAAGCCGCGAGCCATCTCCAGAATTTGCTTTCGAGGTTGCGGAACGGTATCGAGAGATGATGCTATCACTCGAAGATGATGAACTCGTTCAATTGGCAACGTGGAAAATGGAAGGCTATTGCAACAACGAGATCGCGAGCAAACTAAATCGCGCGACGCGGACCGTTGAACGAAAGCTAAAGCTCATTCGCAAGATTTGGATTCATCGCTGCATCGATGCGCCGGCAGTTCGCGAGGAGGACCTGGAATAGGTGCGGAAGCATCGCATTTGTCGGTGATGTAATTGCGGTAGTGTAATTATTGAAGCAAACAAAAGCTTTGTTCGCTGGCCACTGCCTATCTCCTTCACGCTTCTACTTCTTGGTGGGCTTGGGGACATGCTGATCGATCAAGATCGGATTTCCATCGGGATCCACTAGCGTCAAGAATGCAGGTCCGCTAGTCGATTCATCGGCGGAAACGACTGGAATCAAACCGCGCTTACTCAGCTCCAGTTGGATTTCGCGCACATCCTGGAACTCGGCAAGTGTCTTACAATCCCGATCCCAACCAGGATTGTATGTTAACGAATTTCTTTCGAACATGCCTTGATATAGCCCAATGGTGCTCGTGTCATTTTGCAAAATCAAATACTTGCGCTTCAAATCACCTCCGGATGCCTTAAAACCAAGCTTCTCGTAAAATTCTTTCGAAGCGTTAATGTCTTTGACGTTTAGGCTAATCGAAAAATTCCCAAGTTGCATGTTCGCTTTATCTGCTGTTTTGCTTGACGTTGCGTCTTGGTACCAGCCGCTAACGGGGAAGATTGCACAGCAGCATATGACCAGGACAAAACTGAGAGATGCAAATCGCATGATCTAACTCCTTGACGAAAATTCGAATAGACTAAGTTCACCATTATTAATCAATACTTAGCAGGCTGCTTTACAAATCTTACGATTCACGAAGAAATCACTCCCAACAGATAAAAAGTGCTGAGTCGAACGGATCCATCGAGTCCGCGATCAAATCCTCGCTAACTTCGATCAGCTCTCCATGATCATCCAATCTTCTTGTCCATCGCCAAGGCAGCGAGAAGTAAAGCGCCAGTTGCGTTCCAACAGCCTACCGAAGAGACTTTCTCAATCGGATACATTCCGAAGTGTAGTCCAGAATCTGAAAATTTGACGGGCAAATAAGTTTCTTGGTCTTGGGTTCAGTGGACGACATATGCTTGAGAGCTAAGTTAGAGATGGTTGCCACTCGTTCCAACTGATCGAGTTTGCTACCTACTTGCTTCAAATCACTTCCGACTCCTTGCTTCATAGCGGCAAGCAAATCGGCTATGGCTTTTTCGGCGGATTTAACCCCCATCTCAGCCGCATTCAATTGTGTCTGCAATGATGTTCGACGCTCGGAATCTATTTGTTGCCAGAGTTGCAATTTACCTTGGTATTCCAGCCTGTCGCGATGGTAGTTGGCAACTTTTTGCTGCCATTTCGCGAGGCGATCATCGAAAGTCCTCATATCTGCACGGTACTGACTCTCGTCGCTGTTCGTTGGTGGAATATATTTGCGTTCTTTTGTCTTTGGGTCTGTTTCGTAACGACCATTGGGTTTGGTCGGAGCGCGTGGAGCCAGCCCGGGGTCAGCAGGAAAATCGGGCTTCCCAGGTGTTTCCCTTTGCATCTCCGCGTGAACGACCTTCTTGTTTTGAATCCACTTTTTACGCTGGTCCTCCAATACCTGCTTTTCTCCGCCTACCGACTTTAGATCCCCGCGAAGGTCCGATTGTGTCTGTTTTGCTTTTAGATATTCGGCTTGTGTCGATCTATTTTCCACTTCCGCTTTTTCGGTCCCAATACTCTCGAACTTGCTAACCATTGCAGATAGTTCCGCACCCCATTGGTTCGCCTCTAGAAGTTGCTCCTCCAATTTTGTTTTTGCACTCTTGGCCGTGACTTTAGCAAGGAGTAGTTCTTTTGCTTTTTCTAAAGTAGTTGACGCGATGCATCCAGCGTTTTTTTCCGATTGCAGCATGCCGATGACTCCCCCAATCATACGACAGTTGGCAATTCGGTCGCTTTCATCGAAGAGATCACCCAACGACATCGTTACTAGTCGATTGAATTGAGGCTCTGCCTTCTCCTCGGAACCAGCCTCCAAAAGGAGCCATAGCTTGAGGCATTCCTTACCAACGTTGAGCGTATTCGGAACCGATTCTGGGGATTTGGGCGTTGCAGTTAACGCTTTCCAAGCTTTGGAATACTTTCCTTCACGGATTTCGATCAACGCTAGAGAGTAGGCCGCAACTGGTTGCACACTCGAATCCGGAGAGATCGACAGGAAGAGCGATTCGGCATGATTTGATTGACCTGTCTCGTTGTTTTCAACCATGGTGATTAACGCGTTCGTGGCCGCTTTATCCTCTTTATCGCCTGCACGACAAATCGGAAGTACCGGGACCAAAGTGCTCGCAATTAGAAGCGATGCACTAACAAATGGCAGTTTGCACTGAGGCTCTTTTGTGGTAGGGATCATGGTAGGGTCGTTGGCTTCAACAAAAGGTTTAAGCTTCGAACTGTAATCGACTGTAGGGCGTAGCAGTAACTAACACTGGCCCAATTCCATGTTCTGCGGAGACATTAGTTAACTGAGACAGCAATAGTCACATAGACATCAAGGGTTTCTTGTGGCCGAAGAACCCTAGGTAGCGGCGCAGTAAAGTAAAAAGCGTGAGTCTTTCTAACGGCCTATTATGCAAGAAATGCAAATGAGATTCAATTACTGAGTGAAGATTCCTTCGAATTGCCTAGCAGGGCGCGATGCCTACCCCATGTTTTGAAAATTGATCGATCGTTAGAAATGCCCATCCCCAGTTGGCTAATAGCGAGATTCATTGTCCCTGTTAACGCGGCGTTTTATGGTTGCCTTTGCTTTGTCATCCATTTCGTAGGCCAGCATCCAGCCTTGAATGAGGGTTTTCAGTCGTAGGGCTTGGCTCATAGCGGCTTCGCTCCGTCTATCGCGACTTCGCAGAGCTTGAATTTCAAGGTCGAGAAGCGTGCAAATATTAACACTTTGCTCATTGCGTCCGCTCGTCATTTCCACTTCAGCTAAATCCAAAGAAACCAGGAATTTGCCTAGACGCTCGTTTGCAGTAGCTGGAATAGGGACCCTCTTGCAGTCGATTTCAATCGTGACTTTGCTGCTTTCCACGTTCACAATGTTGGCTTGGAATTCGCTAACCAATCCCTTGATTTTTTCCAGAGCAACGTTTCTTGGAACGTTGATTCCGAGCTCAAACTTCTGGGCCACTTTTTCTGCGGGTTTTCTCCAACGCCACCACGAACTAGTCTTCGTTCCGTCCTTTCCCGTCTTGGCTACTGACTTTGTCCCGATCAAATCGAGTCCCAAACCGACGACCCGGTCTCGACCGCTTTGCTTCGCAATAAGGAGCCCTTGGTCAGCGCGATCCAAAACGGTTTCACCAGTATCGCCTGGTAAGACGGTGCTGACGCCAAAGCTAGCGGTGATACAAGCGTTTCGGATTGCGGGGATAGGCGTGCGTTGCAATCGTTTTCGAATGGCTTCCGCCCATTCTTTAGCCGCCGAGAAATCGCATTCGCTGCATAGCAATACGAACTCTTCGCCCCCAAAACGTGCAACGAAATCGGTTTCTCTACAAGAGTCTTTTAGTATCTTGGCAAAGACGATCAACGCTTCGTCGCCAATTTGGTGTGAGAACGTATCGTTAATCCGCTTAAAGAAATCGATGTCGCAAATGATCACACTTCCGGGTCGATTGTTACGTTGGTGATATTCGACGAAATCGGGGAGTTGACGATTAAGTTCGCCACGATTTGGAACTTTAGTAAGTTGATCTTGAGATGCTCGTTCTCGCAAGTGTTCGATTTTCTGTTCCAAAACTGCAGTCTCACTGATGTCCTCGAGGAACATGGCACCACCGCATTGATGACCAACATCGCTAAAAACGGGAACCACTTCCACCTGAACATGAAGATTTGGTACTCCTTCACGACAAATTATGAGTCGCTCGCCAATCTTTTCGCCATGTTTCATGACAGCCGAAAATGGGCAACGAGATGGCTCTAAAGGGGTGCCATCGGTTTCGCACAATGACGCAAAGCAAGTGCTCCAGGTCTGCTGATAGACAGAGGCTGCGGACTTGCCGGTCATCCGTTCTGCCGTAGCGTTTAAATCGAGAACGCGAAACTCAGAATCAACAAAGATGACCCCATTTTTAACATGGTCCATCATGTGCCGGTAAAAAGTGTCGTTCAATCGATGAACCAACGCGCTCGCTGTTCGTTCACTAGTTCCGGATAAGGACAGCAACGGAACTTTGTCCAGTTCGAAGAACGGCTGATTCCCGCACCGTTCAAGATTCTTTAGCCAACGCTGACTGGATTGCTCGATGACCAGCGATTTTGGGTTGAGAACCACGTCAGCGAAAGAACGTACTAAAAGTGGGTCGAATTGAGTACCGCTTTGTCTAAAAATTTCAGCCAAAGCAGATTCACGCGACATCGCTTCCCGATAAACCTGTTGCATGGTCATCGAATCGTAAGCATCAATAATGTTGATGAGTCTGCTTGCGACTGGGGCAATTTCGTCTAAATCGCAGTTATTCGACGATTCAAAGCAAGTGCCAATCCCGGTGATGGCAAGCAGCAGTTCTTTCGAAGCACCAGCTGATCGTAGAATTTCCGCGCCAACTTGCGTATGCAACGCCATCATGGATTGCTCATTTTCGCTTAGCTTGTCTGGTTTCTGAAGCACGCGATCTGGAATGCCGATTTTGCCAATGTCGTGCAGCAGTCCAACAATTTCGAACAACTGCAATTGTTCTTCTCGAAGTTGGCAATTGATGCCCCAAGCGGATGCCCAAAATGCGACACGCAAGGAATGCGCCGCAGCGGGTCCATGTTTAGCTCTGAGTGCAACATACAGACTGGAGACGGCCCCCAGGCGAGAATGAACCATCTCAGATTGCAATTGGCCGCTCGCAACCGCATTCACGTCGCCAACCATATTTGTGGACAAAAACGGCCACGGGTTGGATGGATTGCCGCAAAAAGTCTCGGCGTGGATAGGCATGAAACTGTTCATCGCTCAGACGGATTTTAGGGGATGCGGGGCCATTGCAGCCAAGCTCTTCGGCATGACGCAAATGATGACCCCGAGGAACAGTAGGCCAGAAACTGGTATAAGGCAAACCCAACCAGCGAATTCGGACGTCCCGATTGCTGGGAACGCTCGAAAAGCCAAACTATGACGGTTGTAGCGATTGATCGCCCGATGATGGGGCAGCGGACGGCCATGACTTTACGGCCAGTGATCCAAGCGACTATGATGGGAGCCGGTTCAAATAAAGGCGAAACTTGATTGATGTTTTGGGGCTCGAAACAAATGAAGATTGGGATGCGTTGGATTGTAGTTTTTGTTTGCATCGGAGCATGGGCTGGGGTTCCATTGAACTCTCAAGTCGCGTGCGGGCAGTTGCCTACTGGTTGGAAGGCTCACGATTGGGAAAGGGGACGTCCAGCGATCGTAACACCGGGACCATCCAACCTGCCGCTTCAAGCACCATCGGATGCTGTGATTCTGTTTGACGGAAAGTCCTTAAACGAGTGGCGAGCGGCTGATGGCGGGCCTGCGAAGTGGATCATCAAAGACAACGTCATGGAATCGGTTCCGGGCAGTGGCTATATCTTTTCGGCGAAAGCATTTGGTGATGTTCAGATGCACGTAGAATGGGCAGCACCTGAAAAGGTCCAAGGAAAGAGTCAAGGGAGAGGAAATAGCGGCGTTTTCCTTCAAGGCTTATTCGAAGTTCAAGTCTTGGACTCATTCGACAACAAGACCTACGCGGACGGCCAAGCAGGTGCCATTTATGGACAATATCCTCCGTTGGTCAATGCAAGCAGAAAACCCGGTGAATGGCAAGCCTACGATATTATCTTCCGACGTCCGATTTATATGGAAGGCAAACTTGCCCAGGCGGCACGCCTAACGGTGCTGCACAATGGAGTGCTCGTCCAAGATAATGTTCGCCCACTCGGTCCCACAACTTGGTTACAACATAAACCGTACGAACCGACCGAGGAGAAACTGCCCCTTTCATTCCAAGACCATGGCAACCCTGTACGTTATCGAAACGTGTGGATTCGAGAACTGCTTCCGGAAAAGATCATTCAACCTGAAAAACCATACGATCCAGTGATTGTTGCCTTAACAGCCGAACAGCAAGCAAAAATTGTTGGAAAATACATCCGTGGCGATGGTGGACTTTGGGAGATCACACAGCGTGATGGTAAACTTTACTTTTCCGTTACTGGAACACCACTTGAGATGATCGCTCACAACAAGCAGGAGTTTGGGCTAAAATACACAGCTGGCAAGTTAACACTCAAATACGATGAGACTGGGGCTCCGACTGATTTGGAGTTCTACATGGGTGGCGATGTCACGAAAGGGACGCGCGAGAAATAAGCTAATGAATCCTAGATTGACTACTAAACCAACTCTTTAAATAGAATTCGCCTCAACATGAACCCCGTAGTTTTTACGATCCTGCTGGTCTTTGGATTGTTTGTTTTTGTTTTCGCAATCATTTTGCTTGCTGTTTTTTCTCGATACTTTTGGCTCTGGATTCAATCGGTGATGACAGGCGCCAAAGTCTCGGTAATCGATTTATTAGGGATGATGTTCCGTCGCGTGGATGCAAAGACAATCGTTCGCGGAAAAATAATGGCCGTACAAGCAGGGATTCAAGATGAAGATTTGACGACCAAAGCGTTAGAAGCACATTACCTGGCACGTGGAAATGTGCCTCAAGTCATCCGCGCCTTGGTTGCTGCCCGAAAAAGCAAACAGATAACGTTGTCGTTTCGAGAAGCGGCAGCGATCGACCTTGCTGGGAGAAACGTCCTGGATGCTGTTCAAACAAGCGTTTACCCCAAAGTTATTGATTGCCCTCCAAAAGGGAGTGCAGTTGCCTTCCTGGACGCAATTGCGAAAGATGGTATTCAGTTAAAGGTTAAGGCAAGAGTGACGGTTCGAGCCAATTTGCAAAGGCTAATTGGAGGAGCCACCGAAGAGACCATTATTGCTCGCGTCGGTCAAGGAATCGTTAGCGCGATCGGGTCATCGGAGAGCCACAAAATCGTCTTGGAAAACCCGGATGTTATCTCAAAAGCAGTGCTTGCAAGTCGTCTTGACGACCAAACCGCTTTCGAAATCGTCTCGATCGATATCGCCGACATCGATGTGGGGGAGAATATTGGGGCACGACTTCAGGCGGACAGAGCTGAGGCGGACACGCGCGTCGCTCGAGCGAAAGCAGAAAGCAGGCGGGCGGAAGCGGTTGCAACCGAACAAGAGATGATCGCAAAGATCGAAGAAAGCAGAGCGGAAGTTGTTTCGGCTGAAGCAGAGGTTCCGCGAGCTATAGCGGATTCCTTGCTGACTGGCCGGTTGAGCATTATGGACTACTACAAACTGCGAAACATCACTGCGGATACTGAAATGCGTCAAAGCATTGCCGGAACGAGCACAACTGGACCATCTAACCCTATTCGTGCGAATTAATTTCAATCATGGCGGACGACCTCGAAGAGTTTCTAAAGCAAGCCGCATTGCGACGCCAGCAGCGTCAACAACAGCGCGGAAATCGCGAACCCGTTGCACCACCTAAGCCGCAGGCAAGCTCGCCGCAAACACCTCGATTGGTTCAACAAGAGTCCATTCCTGCGGCCCAATTGGTTGACGAAAAGAAGCCCTATCAGCCAACCGTCATCAACCTTTCTTCCAGTTTGCCATCCGCAACGTTAGCCGGTGGGGTCGACCAGGCGGACGAACGCATGCAGGCGCATCTGAAGGAGGCATTTCAGCACGAACTTGGAAGTCTTAGGCCCTCAGAGACCAAAGTTACCAAGAAGAAAGCAAAGAAAGAGCAACGACTCCTGGAAACACCTGCGACTCCACCAGAAGTCCAACCGACGGCCAAGGTTTCCTCTGCTTCTTTGATTGCTCAATTGAGGGATCCTCAATCGCTGCGAATGGCGATCATCGCGCACGAAATCATGAAACGCCCCTGGCAATGAACAAGCCCGATTTCGAAAAAGGGGTCAATGGCTTATTGCCTGCGATCGCGCAAGACGCCACCACCAAGCAAGTACTCATGTTTGCCTGGATGAATATGGATTCGTATTCCGAGACACTCCAATCTGGTTACGCAACGTACTTCAGTCGATCGCGAAATCGCCTTTGGAGAAAAGGGGAGGAAAGCGGTCATCGCCAACGTATTATTGAGATTCGAATAGACTGTGATGCCGACTGCATCCTGCTGTTGGTGGAACAAACTGGCGTCGCCTGCCACAAGGGTTATGCTAGTTGCTTTTATCGCAAGCAATCCAACGATGAATTCGTCATAGACCATTCACGATTGGTTCAGCCCGAAAGAGTCTACTCAACCAAAAACGATTGATAATGCCTGAACTACCTGAAGTAGAAACCATGCGACGTGGCTTGTTGAAAACGTTAGGTGGTACGATCACGGCAATCGATGAACCGATCATCCCTTTTCGGCCCATCAAAATCGAGCCAACGATACATCAATTTCGAGAACGCGCACTTGGCGCTGTCGTAGTTGCCGTGAACCGCATCGCCAAGCGCGTCCTTGTTGAACTTGATACGGGTGACTCAATTGTGATGCAACCCAAGATGGCTGGAATTGCAATGATCTCGGATCCACCCAGTTTGCAGCATACAAGAATGGTATTCAAATTGGCTGGTGCCGAAGCGGAAAGATTTCTTTATTGGGATCGACGTGGATTAGGTACCGTTTCTCTTTGGCGCCCCAGCGAAATACTGAAGTTCCTTGGACCCCATAGTATCGGTCCCGATGCGTCCAGAGTCGATCAAAAAACGTTTGTCGATCGATTCCGCCAAATCAACCGCGCTGTCAAAGTTGCATTGTTGGATCAAAAAGTCATCTGCGGAATCGGTAACCTCTATGCGGTCGAAATTCTTCATGCAGCCAGAGTCCATCCCACCTCCCGATGCAATGCTATTAGCAAACCGGTTTGGAATCGCATACATCAGGAGACGATTCGTATAATGTGTGAAGCGATCGCGAAGGAAGGGTCGACTCTTAGCGACGGCACCTACCGCAACGCCATCAATGGTGAAGGAAGCTATCAGAACCAACATCGGGTTTACGATAGGGCCGATGAACTTTGCTCGACCTGCGAAAAAGGAAAAATCAAACGGATCGTTCAATCCCAACGCAGTACGTTTTATTGCCCATACTGCCAGAGGGAGGGCACGGGGAAAAGAACTCAACGAGTTAGGCTTAAGGGGTAAGTGGCTGATTGGTTTTCGTCACATAACTATTCGCGAATTGATGCGAACTAAGAATGTTCTCCAATGCTAAAAGCTTGTCATTGCTGTGGTCTTATCCATCAGGTAGCTCCGCTGCAGGCCAACGAACTTGCGCTATGCACTCGTTGCGGAACCGTCTTAGACGAATTCCAGAAGAATAGACGATCTCAAGGTCGAACGGCGGCATCTGCGGTGGGCGCTATCGTGCTATTCCCCGCGGCCATATTATTGCCAATCCTGGAGATCGAGAAACTCGGCCACCACCACCGCAGCAGCATACTCGGGGGAATCATCGATCTTTATCAATCCGGCAGTTTTTTGATTGCCACGGTGATTTTGCTTTTTTCTATCGTGTTACCACTCCTGAAAATCCTCGCATTGATTGAGCTGAGTTGGCTCTGTTCGATGCAGCAACATCATCGCGCCAGAACCTTTCGCTGGATGGAGCAGATTGGCAAGTGGAGCATGATGGATGTTATGCTCTTAGCTTTGCTCGTCATGATGATTAAGCTCAGCGGAGTCGTTCAGTTTCATTTTGGTCCCGCTTTGGTTGCCTTTGTTCTGTGCGTCACAATGAGTATGATTTCTGCTATCTGTTTCGATCCGCATGCTATTTGGGAGACGCCATGAGTGATTCGGTGCCAAGCCAGGAACCGATTGTCGCCGGTTCCGTTTCCAAATCAAGCGAAACACCTTTTCCACATGCAAACATCAAGTCTTTTTCGGATGTATCAGCCGGAATGCGATCGAAACTGTGGTGGATAGCCTTGCTTTGCAGCCTAGTTAGCCTCGGATTGTTTTGGTACGCCAAGCAGGGAAGTGGCGAGCTGATCATCATCGATTTCGGCGATAGCTGCGGTTTGAAACCAGAAGATCGTATGAAATACCGCGGCGTTGAAATTGGAGCAGTCGAGAAAATAGAATTGAATCGCGATCAAAACGGAGTTTCGGTGCACGTTCGCATGACTCCGCTAGCAAGGAGCATGGCTGCAGAAGGTGCTCGATTTTGGGTTGTACGACCTTCGGTTTCGCTGGACTCCATTCAAGGACTGGATACGATTCTCGGCGCCAAATACTTGGCCATGGAACCGGCGAGTTCCGGAGCCAAAATCGCATCGCGTTTCCAAGGGCTGGAATCATCACCCATTGCGACCCCGCGAGAAGGATCGCTTGAGATCTTTCTTGACGCATCTACACGTGGCGGGCTCGAAAGCAATGCGCCAGTACTTTACCGAGGTTTTCGTATTGGACAGGTCGTCCAAGTGGGATTTGCGAGCGATGCGAGAACCGTACAGGCTCGATGCGCCATCGATCCTGAGTACAGGGACTTGGTTCGCAAAAACAGCAAGTTCTGGAATCGAAGCGGTTGGCGTTTAGATGTTGGATTGACGGGTATCAAACTCGACGCAGATACGCTCGCTCAAATGATGACCGGAGGTGTGGAGGTCGCAACGCCAACCGATCCAGATCAAAACGTGAGCACCGGACATCGTTTCAAGTTGTATGACAAGCCCGATTCCGATTGGAATAGTTGGCAGCCGTCGCTTGCTCACGGTCAGGCCTGGAATCGCGTTGCTACAGGCATGCCTCAACCGATTCGCATAGCGATGCGATGGCAAGAACGTTCCTTTGGATTCCGCAAGAACCAGCAAATTGTAGGCTGGTGTTTGCCCTTGAGCGATGGGAAGGTTCTTTGCCTTTCGGAACAAACGATCCCACCGAAGTCCGCGTTGCCCGATTCGCTGGTATTCGAACTCGCAGGCCAGTCTATTCCGGGCGGCCAACTTTCCAATATAACGGCGGGGGCAACCGAACTGGCAAATTCGGCCAAGGCGTCACGCTTTTCAACGCATGAACCGCTCCCATCGGATGTAGTTCGTTGGCCCACCCATTTGGTGGCGGAAACCTTACCTGACAAAGTGTGCGACGTTTTCTTAGCACACCCTGACTCCAATAGTGTATTGCCCATCGCTTCCGCACGATTGACGGTTAGCGAACAGGGTTGGATTGTAGACGACATGATTACACTTGGACTCGACTACCATGGCATCCCGGTCCTTTCGGCAGAATCATCTAAAGTGATCGGACTCGTCGTATTGTTCAAAGGAAAAGCAACCGTCGTTGCACCCTGACCGAGTCCATGCAACGAAATCTCGGTTGCCGCAATCTTGGTATTGACTCATTAAGCCGCAATCGACTATCGATGGGAACGGACCTGCAAAGGTCGGACTGACCCAATTACATTACGAAACGGATTTCAAGCCATGAAAAAAACTCTTTTGCTCCCGCTAGCTGCAGGTATTATGCTAGCCTCGGGGTGTGGATCGAAACAAGAAGCAGATAGCTCAGGAAGTTCGGCCAATGCGGTTTCCGCAGTTAAAGCCGTAACGGCAACAACGCCTAGCGACCCCAAAGAAGTCGTCCAGCTGTTCCTTGACAGTATGCGTGCTGGGAATGGAGCGAGACTTTCTTCGTTGCTTTCCAGTCTTGCTAGAGAAGAAATCAAACGAAAACAACTTGAGATTGCTCCATTGGGATCACCCAACGCGGTTTTTAGTGTCGGTGACGCTGCTCCGCAAAACGACGGCATGTTAGTATCCAGCATTTGGACTGAACCTGAGCAAACGGGACAACCGGCAACGAAACTGGAGGTTGTTTGGGAACTGCGAAAAGAGCCAGAAGGCTGGCGAATTTGTGGTATGGCCGTTGACCCGATGAACGGAGACGATGTCCAGATCGTTGATTTCGAACGCCTCGAGCCCGAACAACCCCAAGAGTCTCGGGTCGCCTCACTCCCAAACTCCAACGCCGCTCTGGGAAATAACGCGTCGCCCGCTAATTTCCCACAAATCAATAATATTCCTGCAAACAACTTCCCGCCGAACAATAACCAACCCAACAATTTCGCGCCCAGCAACAATGCTCCTGCTGGAAATTTCCCGCCTGCAAACAACGCACAGCCGGCCGCGTACACAGGACAGCCGCCTGTCGGAAACTACCCGCCTGCGAACAATTATCTCCCGCCTGCAACTGGTTTTCAGCCAAACTTACCCGCACCCAACTATCCGAACCAACCAACAAGCGGCTCACCACAACCAATTGGCAACCAGGGTTCCTTACCTCCCATTGTGTCAGGGAATTCACAAGGTTCTGCTGGTGGTTTTTCGTTTCCGCCCGCAACAAATACTCAGCCGATAGCCAACGATCCAAATCCAATTCGACGTTAGTTTGCTCGTCGTTGGGTCCTGTTTTGGATACGTTTCGAGGTGCACAGTCCAAATAATCACTGAAATCTTCGATTTCAGAGAACTATTTGGGCTTCTTCGCCCAAAGGAAAGGCCTTCATGGCTTGACCTATTTTGCTAGAATCCTCTATCTTTGGCACCCCGCCAGATACGTTTTGGCGAAGGACTACTTTTCTACCACATTTTGATTTGAATTTGCTTAGGGGGCTCCCTGTTATGGCTTCTATTGAGGAACGAGTAATCGACATCGTTGCAGAACAACTGGGTGTCGAAAAAGACAAGATCGGTCGAGATACGCATTTTGTTAACGATCTTGGCGCGGACTCGTTAGACACAGTCGAATTGGTCATGGAACTTGAGGAAGAGTTCGATATCAGTATCCCAGAAGAGGCTGCGGAAAAAATCCAGCGAGTGGGTGAAGCTGTTGATTACATCGAAAAGCAGCAAGCTTAATCGAGTAGCGACAGAATTAGTCGTCCCCTTTCTAGGATTGTCCTTGAGCAAAGTATGAAACGTCGTGTCGTCGTGACGGGGCTTGGATGCGTTACGCCCCTTGCATGTGAAATAGAATCGCTTTGGCAATCCATTTTGGATGGCAAAAGTGGAATTCACCCTCTAACCGTAATCGATACGACTCGACATAAAGTACGTTTTGGTGGCGATGTCACCAATTTTGATCCGGGAAAAACCGTCGATTCCAAAGACGTCAAAAGACTGGACCGCTTCACGCTTTTTGCGATGTTCGCAGGATACCACGCAGTTGTTGATTCGGGTTTGGACTTTAATCGCGAAGACCCGTTTCGCTGCGGCGCGATCTTGGGCTCTGGAATCGGCGGTCTCAACGAGATCGAGGAGCAGATGTTCAAGATGTTTAGCAAAGGGCCTGAGCGCGTCAGTCCCTTTACCATTCCAAAAATGATGCTCAACGCGGCAGGTGGCAACCTTGCGATTCAGTACGGTCTGAAGGGGCCAAACTTTGCAGTGGCCACAGCCTGCGCAAGCAGCAACAACGCCATGGGCGATGCGCTCAAAGCAATTCAGTATGACGAGGCGGACGTGATGCTGACCGGCGGAACCGAAGCTGCGATTACGGCGATGGGTGTGGCAGGGTTTGCAAACATGAAAGCCCTTTCAACACGAAATGACGCCCCGGAGAAGGCGAGCCGCCCCTTCGACAGCGATCGCGATGGATTTGTACTTAGTGAAGGCTGTGGTGTACTTATTTTCGAGGAATACGAACATGCCAAGAAACGTGGCGCCCGTATTTATGGCGAAATTTTAGGCTACGGCGGGTCTTGTGACGCGGGCCACATCACGGCTCCAGATGAATACGGGCGAGGAGCGAGCCGTGCCATGCTCAATGCATTGCGAGATGCAAAACTAGACCCCTCCAGTATCGACTACATCAACGCACATGGAACAAGTACACCACTTGGCGACAAAGCAGAAACAGTAGCGGTCAAAAGCATTTTTGGTGAGGCCGCCAAAACAGTCGTTCTTTCGAGCACCAAAGGGCATTTAGGACACGCTCTTGGCGCGAGCGGCAGTATCGAAATGATCTTGTCCGTTCTTAGCTGTTATCACGATATCGTTCCACCCACCATCAATCTAGATACGCCGGACCCGAACTGCGACTTGGATTACACACCAAATCATGCTCGCAAGATGACTGTCAAAATTGCGATGAATAATAGCTTTGGCTTCGGTGGGCATAACGCAACGGTCATCTGCGGCAAACTTTCCTAGTAGCAGGAGTCGGTCGCATGAGTTACGATTATCGTTTGATTCACTGATTTTTTGCGTATGCAACCTGTAGGTAGGAGTCCACGAAATGAGTGGTTTGACGATTTTTGCGGCTAGGGGCGGTTTTGGAATTGGATCCATCATCGGCTGGTTTATTCGTGTAGTAATCTACGACATTTGTATCTCGACCATCCAAGAAGTCCTTGGTGTGAATCGCTTTGTTGCACTCTTGATATTCCTTGGAATCCTCACAGCCATTGCCATCGGTGGGTATTTTCTCAAGCAACGTGTTGCGCCCGGAATTGAAGACTAATCTCTGTTCGTCGCAATTGACTAGTTAGTTGGCTTCATGGAATACTCAATCCTGCATGGTCCTGTTTTTTCCGTGCTCGAAGTTCGAATGAATCAGGGTGAAGTCGTCTTGGCACAGCCTGATAGTATGCTGTCGATGACTTCTGGTTTGCAACTTTCCGCATCGGTTGGCCGTAAAGGAAAGGGCAATGCGTGGCTTAGCGGCGCTAAGAATCTACTCGGTGGAGAGAGTTTGTTCACCGCACAGTTTTCAGCAAAGCGCGATGAACAAGTTTTGATGCTTGCCCCCTCTGTGCAAGGAGACATTCTTTGCTTACCTCTTACCCAACAATTCGGATACTATCTCACTCGAGGCAGCTATCTCGCCAGCATTGGCGATTGCAAACTGGAAATCAAGTACGGTGGTATGAAAGGGGTTATGTCCAAGAAGGGTCTGTTCTTGCTCCATGTTAGCGGCGACGGAACTGCTTTCTGTCAAACGTACGGTGCAATCATCGAAAAAGAGTTAGCAGATGGCGAAAAGTTTTTCTTGGACAATCGATATGCCGTCGCGTTTTCCGATTCTGTTTCTTACCAACTGGTGAAAGCGACCGATAGCGTTCGCGATTCCATTATGTCTGGAGAAGGACTTATCAACCGATACACAGGTCCTGGAAAAGTCTTCTACCAAACGCGTGGTAAAGCGCCTATCAACTTCCTGAGCTACCTATTCAGCTCCTACGTGTAAACAACTCGCTCTTTCTACAACAAAGGCCATACAGATGGCATCAGCCGAACCTGTTCCTCTTCGTTCCGATTTATTGGAACAAATGGAAAGAGCAAATCGATTCGCATGGATTGTTCTACTGGTTGAGCTCATGCTGATCGGCGTTATCGCTGCGCTGGTCGACTGGAATTGGGTGTTGCAAGAACCCATAATGTCAGCATTTGCGATCGCAATTATGGTTAGCCCAATCGCCAAGTCCATTGCGCTCGGCTACGCCACAAAAAAGAAATTGGTTCGAGATCTAAAGGAAAGCACTCGCTTTGGGCAATACGACAAGGTCAAACTGCAAGCACTTTTTCGCGATACGCTCGCAACACTTCGTCTGCCGGATGAGAACTTATCGCTTTACATTTTGGCAAGCCCATCGATGAACGCCTTTGCAAGACATGAAGGACTTGGGATGTTGTTCAAGTCGTTGAATGGAGTCTATCTAAACAGGCAGACATTGCACAAACTGGAACCAGCCGAAGTCCAAGACTTGATGGGACACGAGCTTGGACACTACTATCGTTACTATCTAGTCATTGATCGCTTCCAAATCATCACGATCACATTGGGCTCGATTTTGGGGGTGCTGGCAATTCAACGATTTTCGTTGGACGGACTTCTGGCTTACCTTTTGCTTTTGGGCGCAACCACAGCGGCGTGGACGCTTTCAACCCTCCCTTATAGAAAAAACGCCACAGCCATTGAGTATCTCTGCGATGATTTTGGCGCTCAAGTTGGTGGGGTTTTCCCTTCTATCCAAGGACTTCTCAAGATGGGCTTAGCCGCCGAACTAGAATGCTTGGTGATTCAAAGCGTCATTCTGTCAAAAGTGGCAAGCAATCTGAATCCATCGGAGCTCACCGAAACGATTACCGCAAGCATCCCCTATGGTTACGCCACTCGGGAAGAAATTGAATTAAGGGTGAAACGCGAAGTTAGCAACCGAGCAGCAAGCCAAACCAAATCGTTAAGCGGTTTGCTGAGGTACATGTGGTATGGAGACGAGGACGCCGCAAACGTAGAGATTTTGGCAGAAGAAGCGAGGAAGATTAAAAAGCTGCAGTCAATGCCCAGGCTGAACTGGGAACGAGTCTTGCACAACCCCAATGAAGTTCAATTCAGCGAGGAGAGCATGAGAAAACTGATTGATTTGATTGAAAGCCACCCGTCGGAATTGATGTTTCGGATTCCGCACTCCCCCGACGATGTTCACCCCCCGTTGCGCAACCGCATTTTGTATCTTTGGCGCAACCGTAACGAAATCGAGAGTTCGCTCACCCTTCGACGCTAACGACTCACATCAACATCGCAATCTAAAATTGTAGTGCGCCAAAAACCAAGCGCTGGCGTATGCGGGAAAGCGTCGACAGAATGTGCCGCCACATGACTGAAAATTGAACGCTTATTTCGAATGTTGTGGTTGCCATGTCAGCGTCTCCACTGTTTCAATAAAGCTCACTCTCGAACATTCAGCTCGAGCTTCCAACTTTGGTCGCTTCGCGTACTTTTGCACCAAAGCTCAAATACGCCAAGCTCCGTGATTTTACTTTGAAATCGCACCGGCACAACTTGCTCTCCCTCGCTTGCAGATAACTCCACTTCGAGCGGCGAAGACTCCTCGAGCTCACTCTCGTCCCAGGTTCGCAAATAGGTTCCGGCCCGATCTTGCTTCCTCAACGTGCTCGAGAAAAATCGGAAACGCCCGCGTTGCCCCACCTTGAGCCCGACGTCTCGACTCATTACATCCGTTTGCGTCCCCTCCTCCATCCCTTGAGGAACGACGCAAAGCGCTTGCAACGGTCGCGTCATACCTGGAATCGACGGGCCCGATGTTTCAATTCCGACATAGTAACTTCGAGCCGTCCCACCGCGAATCCGAACTCCTCCCTGCTCTTTGGTCCAAGCGTAATACGCGGCACCACATGCGACAGCTTGATCGAGATCCTCCACGCCTCCAAGGACTGTCGGTGCTTGGCCCTCGTCACTCCATGAAGCCAAAGTACTCAGCATTCGTTCACGAAATGCATCGGAATTAAATACCCCGCCATTAAAAAGCACGTGAGTCAACTTCATTGGCGATGGACTGTTTGCTCGTAATTGATCCGCCAAGAAAGCGCCAACGTGTTTGGTGATCGCAACGTCCGTTTCGAAAGGCAATCCGATCTCTTGAAATCCATTGGCACCGTCGCGATCAGGGCGCTCATTCCGCCCGACCTTTGGGAAAAACCCATCTACTAGGATTGTCTGTACCGTTTCTCGTTCTAGTTCCATGGTTACAGTACCGCCGATCAATTTGCTGCCTCGCCCCAACACGCTTAGCGGCACAGATCGCGGTGCCGCGTCCCCGCGGAGAAGGAGTTCCTTGGCCAGCCGACATGAATGCCAAAGCGAAACGGATTGCCAAGCATTCAACTTCGTCCCCTGCTCTGCAAATTGAGTCGATGCGACATGGGCAAGCGTCAAATCCATATTGTCGCCTCCGATCAACAAATGACTGCCGACGGCCAAGCGGTTCATATTTAGTTCACCGTTCTCGGATTGGATTTCTACCAAGGTCAAATCGGTAGTTCCACCACCTACGTCACACACCAGTAAAACATCGTGTTCCCGAAGGGACTGTCTCCAATTCTGTCCATGTGCATGAATCCAGTTGTATAAAGCGGCTTGCGGTTCCTCTAAGAAAACAAAATCCTCCGGGAAACCGGCAGCAATGGCTCCTTGCTTGGTAAACTCCCGCGCGACCAGATCGAATGAGGCCGGTACCGTCAACACAACCTTTTGCTCTCCGAACGGGACGTCAGGAAACTCGAGATGCCAAGCGTCCACAAGATGGTTCAGAAACGCGGTTGTTGCCGTAATGGGCGAAACCAAAGCAACGTCCGAACTGGAATCCCATGGAAGTATCGGGGATTGGCGATCGACCCTCTTATTACACAACCAGCTTTTGGCCGCAGCAATAACGCGATCGGGCTTTTCGCTCGCAACACGCCTGGCGTACTCACCAACGATCCCCAGCGAATTACGAATTCCAGGAACCTGAAGAGCCGCATCGTCAAGCGACTTCGAAAGGTACAGGAACGAGGGGAGTGAAAGCCGCCTTTCGATTGCGCCAGGTCCCACAAGTTGCGGGATGGGCAGAACTGCAATTAGCGATTCCGGCTCATCGAGGGGCGCAAAAGCAAGCACCGAATTGGTAGTTCCCAAATCGATTCCAATACAATAAAGAGCAGGCATTTCGACATCGCTTAATAGAGTTAACGAACCACATCCAATTGATGCATTTGCCGATTATTGCGACAAACGCCTTCGGAGCAACTCCCAAGCGATCAACTCTCTAGCTCCAGCCGTCTTTTCAATGATGGTTTTATGCCGACTTAGCTCGTCTTCGATGGTTATTCGATCCATCATATGGGCTCGACTGGCGATTATTGCCAATTCCAAAAGGCTATGCCGTGCTCGATTCCAACCCCAAAAAGGCCGAAGCTGCAACTGTTTCGTCATCACGCATTGTGCGATGGCTCTGGAAGTCGAAACATCCCATTGCGTGACGGAAAGGGCAAAGCACTGACAACTCATGTGGAGGACCCAACCCATTTCGACATTGTGTTGCGCTGACACCAGCTCGCGAAATTGTCCAGGCTCTAGAATTTCCGAATCGGGCGAAACCTCAACCTGATTGCATAACCCAAGCACGGCAGCCGCCATCAATAAAGCGTCGTCGACAACGTGAAACACCCCTCGAGCTGATCCTCGAAGATTCGCAAAACTGGTTGACGATTGATATGGTTTGAGTACCCAGGACGTCAATTCAGGATTGACATGGGGACCGATGGGAGCCATGTGCATCGAACCGTCCGCATTCTCGGTCGTCAAAATCCCCTCAATGACCATCGGTTTCACCACGTCCGCATGCGATTCTCCCTTTACGATGACTTGCTGTTTCCATAAAGATACGGGTTCAAGGTCGGATCGTTGTACATTTTCATTTGCCGATAAGTCCGATGACGTTTTGTACATGAATAAATGTCAATCAACAATTCACCAAGAGACTGGCCTAGATCTTTCTGCTGCAATCTGCAAACCGTCAACCGCACGTTTACCTTCTCCAGGTGCTGTTGATCAACATCCGGACGGCTCAACTGCTCGTTCAGGTGGAAGATTCGCAAAGACATAATGGACAACCTGTCCATTGCGCTTCCGGGCGTCTCGGTATTTAGCTTGGCATCGATCGGGCATTGGATTTTCTTGGCAACCAAGTCTGCTGTAATCCAGTCGTCGATCTTCTCTATCCAGTCGTTCCTTTGCTGATTGAACCTGTCAATGTTCCGCTTGACCTCCGCGATTTTGGAGTCTGACACATCCGGGCTCCTGGCAATGTCCTCTTCGTGCCAAAGCAAAAAATTGAACTGGTGCTGTTGGCATGCGGTTGCGAAAAGCGAATCTGACGTGCACTCAGTTGCAAACGGATTATCGATTGGTTCACGATGCCAACGAACAACACAGTCCTCTTGCATCGCAACGACTTCATTGACATTGATCATGTTGTTTCGTCTGGAATGGGTTACGGTGTTGCAGGTGACTCAAGGGCTTCGAAACTTGTCGCCCCCTTCTAGCCCTCTTGTAGCCATGGATGAGCGAGGCCGCAGTAAGGTAGATTCTGCTGACAATTCTGGTTGAACAATCCACTTACGCAGCTCGAACAGCTCTACAATTCTGCGCCCACTGAATCCAATCGCTGACTTCAGCCTGGTCCGGAGCGTTGGATCCGCGAAGAATTCTAACCCCTTGTTTACTGCTGGCAAATCGAACAACCTTGTTGAATAAATCTGCTGGATCGGCGGCTGCAAGTTGCTCAGCAGATGTTACATCGCAACCGACAATGAGCTGTGCGTCATGGCCTCGAAGATTTGGTACGCGGCAAACCAATAATGCTTGATGTTGCCATTGTTTAACATTGTCCGATGGAACAGCTCGATCTGCGAGCTGTGCAGCAATGCTCTCGGCATGGGCAGCAACGAGATCCCCAACCGAAAGGATTCCGCACGGAGCAAGTCGCTCAGCCATGCGTGGCCCAATGCTTGGTGCATCGACAACGGGACTATCGATGTCCAAGTAGAACTTCCATTGGTTGGATACCGTACCGCTCGACGTTCGCGAGGCGACCGCTGCGCGTGAAACGGAAGGACGCGACGACGCTGCGGATGCACTCATCCTAGGCACGCGTGTTTCAGCAGTTGTTTCGACATACGATGTGTCCAGCGGCTCGATACCAGCAATGCGATCGTCGCGACCGCCTCGCGCACTGCGATCGCTTGAGCGAACGACTCTTGGCCTTGCATCATAAGTTGCCTCGCGACGCACTTGTCGATTGCGATCTCGTTTTCGCTCAGCACGGATGGACACAACTTCTTCCCGTCCCGACTTTCCATGTGAGCGACGCATCTCCGCGACCCAGTTTCGAATCCTTGCAACCTCGAACGAAGATGCGCTTCGAAGTAAGTCCTGTCCCGTCCCTGATGACAAGAACGATTCCACCCTTTGAACGAGTTCAGCAGCAGGCATGCTTCGCAATGCATCCGATCTTGCTATCCCACATCCGACGAGAACTTGCGCGTCGAAAGCGCGGAGTTGCGGGGTTCCGCACATCAATTCAGCAATTCGCTGAATCTGTTCTACCATTGCAGCGTCAACTCGAATCGTCGCACCCAACTTCGCTGCGTGCACGCGCAAAAGATCTGCCACCCTGTATATGCCAACAGCATTCATACGTTGAGTAAGCAGGGTGGTAACTCCTGGCGCGTCTTGTACTAGACTCTCCATTTGCAAGTAGAATCGCCGATGGGCCATTGTTGAGTCTGAGGCCTGTCCCTCTGGAGCTCGACGAGGATTCATTCGAGCGTCGCTTGGCAACCACCATGAGCCGGACGCTTGCTCGTTCGCTAGCCCCGTCAACTGGCGATTCATTTCCAGAATATCGTTAGAGGGCGAGTCGACTCCTACTATCCGTAGCGGTCGTGGGTCGCGAATCGTTGAAAGGTTGGCCGACTGTTCCATACTCGGATGCAAGCCAAGCTCCCGCTGACCGTCTAAAACATAATTGGGATGCGCATATCGCAATACCTCCAACATCCGCGTAACGGTCCCACCATGCGCTGCGATTCGTCGAGCAGTGTATTCGTCGCTCGTTGAAACCAGCAACTGACGTCCGTCTCTTGAAAAACCAGATAAAACATGAAGAATCTGTTCAAGCGATTCGCCGCGAAAGCCGTTCAAAGAGTCATCCAACATCATGGGAATGCGACCGATCCGAGGTACAGCCGATTGAGCAATCGCTAGACGAATAGCCAAGTCCACAACTTTGCGTTGTCGAGTATTCTCGCTTGGCAAAGTAGTGTCGTAGTAGGATCGACGGTAGTTTCTCTCACATTCATGTGCGACTGGAACGCGAGCATCAAAATCGGCTGATAGATACGATGCTTCGATAGCCCAGGGCGGCAGATTGCGGGCAGCGCCTGACGTGAGCTCTCGCAGGAATTTCTCTGCAACAGGTATCAGCGATCCCTCCATCGTTCGCCGATATGGAGATCGAGTCCTCAAATGCGACTGGACCTCTTCTAAACGCCGATGGGTCTGGGCCCGTCGGTCCCAGCGCCGTATCATCTCTTCCGCGTGAGCATGTTGCTGCCGCAATTGAGCGTCGTCCCATTTCGCATGCGAGTGTGAAATAGGATGCGGACTGACAAGTCTAGAGGGGCTCTCAAGTTGTTTTTGTTCAATCAAGAGTTCGTCGATTCGGTTTTGAAGCCGTTGGCGTTCGGCCAAGAACTCCGTACGGTTGGATACCCACTTGGTTTTCCCAACGGCTGCATTGTGAAGCGAAACGTTATTGAAGAGTGTTTCCGTGGAACTGGCGCGGAGACCATCCGTTCGATTTTCGTTGAATTGCGAATTCGCTTCATTCACAACTGACTCTTGTTGTTGGCCGCGAAGTCTCGCAATCTCCGCTTGAATATTGGCAAGTCTACCGCTGTCTCCAGATGTGCAGGGTTGGCAGCAACGGTCTGCTTTTGCCATCGCCTGCGCGTTTGCGCTCTGTACTTGGGATAGATCGGCCGCGATGCGATCACGTTCAATGGACCACCAAGCTCGATCATGGTCGACGCCTTCTGCGTTGCGAAGCCGGTCCAACAGTTCTTGCTCTTCAGCTTTAAGCCGTTGATAGCCTTCGTCCGCTTCGCTTTTCGCAGGCGAGTGAACACCAAGCCGGCTTGCTGCCCACCAAAGTTTCTCAGGAGAAACGGAACCAAGTGGACTACAGAAAACCATACCGAGAATGTCACCTCGTAAGTCATCCCATCTGCCGTCGTATTCATCACCTTCCCAAAATATGTTTCCCAGTCCGCGAATTTGATCATGGTCTTCGGTGCGAATCGGACGCTCCGATGGATGAAGCGGCGAATGTACGAATCGAGATGGCATCAACGGCGAGCCGCCAGAATACGACATCAAGCGGACATGACCTGTCGCATCAGCCCATTGCATCGACCCATCGATCGCATCGACATACTCATCGTAGTTCAACTCATTTGTGCCATGCCCGCGAAAGAGAAGACCTTTGACAAATCTGGTCATGGTCGAACTACCAGTCGGCGCAGTTGCAAAGATAGCATTCAGGCCGCACCCGAGTGGCCCTATCTGCAGATGCTCAGCGGAATGCTTCCGATCGATGTCCATTCGAATAATGTGCATTGTTAGGGCTCCTCCCTCACCAAAATCCTTTTACGAAGCGATCTATCCATTAGGATCGCCGTGGGTCAATGAGCAGCCTAGCACAATTGCGGAGCCTGGGTAAAGAGCATTTCGCAATAGTAGACAATCGTTTCGATGGGACCAGCCTCTCATATCACCGCAAGCCCCAGCTCGCGTTGCGATTCGGCTCCACGACTACGTGAGATCTCAACTATTGATAGGTTGGTAGAACGATGCCACGCCGTTCCGACAATAGTCGCATTGCGATTTCGAAATAAGGGTAAGGGATCGTTGGTTTGCGTTTTCTTGCCCAAACGAAGACCACGTTTACCATGGATCGCGGTAGCTGACCGTTGTCCACTCGAGCCACAATGTCGTTTATAAATGCTTGCTGCTGCGGTTGAAAGGTCCGAAGGCCAAAGTTAAGTTGGTCTCGTAGCTCGACGGTATTAAACGACATCATCCGCTCAGCATCATTGAAGCTGAAATCGAGGCCGTCTTGGGCAAAGCCAGCTTGCGAAGAAATCGAGGTCAAGGCTGCGAAAAGGCCGCTCAATGTGTGGATTGTAAGTTTTCTTTTGGTTTTCATGATCCCCAGTGCTTTCAAAATAAGCCACGCTTTGCGATGCTGGCTCTGGTCAATCGACGACACTCTGTGGACAATACATTTACCGTATTAGTAATTTCAAGTGAATTGCGGAAGGTTGAGCGATTTGGGTAACCCGGATACACGACAATTTGATTGGCCGGAAAACGGCAGACTGGCTGGTGTCGACTACGGTACAGTTCGCATTGGAATATCTATCTGTGATCCCAGTCGAACTTGGACCAGCCCATTGGAAACGTACACACGCCGCAATGAAACTTTAGACCAAAAGCACTTCGAAACACTGGCTCGTGAGAACCAAATACTTGGTTGGGTGGTTGGATTGCCCATCCATTGCGACGGTCGCGAGAGTCAGAAATCCACTGAGGCTCGAGATTTTGCTTTGTGGCTGAACCACATTACCGATCGGCCAGTGCGTTTCATCGACGAACGGTATACCACAGCACTTGCTAACCGTTTGCTTCGAGACGCGGACCTGACTCACAAAAAGCGAAAGAAACAAGTGGACAAAGTTGCTGCTTTGTTGATTCTCGAAACGTATCTTGAATCTGCCAAACACGCGTCCTTCCTACCACTTCCTCTGGAAGATTAGCCACAATATGAAAGCACACACCACGCCATCGTTCGCGCAATGGCCCACCTACATTTTGCTCGTCGTCCTTCTCATTTCTGCTCCGATATACGGTGATCTCGCATCGAAGGCCATGGGACAAGAACAACCCAAGGCAAAAGAACCCAAAGGCGTCACCAAGTACTTAGGGCGTCGTGTAGCCCAACCTATGGGATACCAGCATATGAACTGGTTGAGCCGCCCTGAAAGAATACAGGAAGAAAACCCTCAGCAAATGCTGGAACAACTCAATCTCAAGGATGGTTTGGTGGTTTGCGACTTGGGATCTGGCGATGGATACCACACGCTTCAAATCGCGCCTCGCGTTGGACCGACTGGAAAGGTTATCGCGGTCGATATTCAGCCGCAAATGCTTCAGGAGTTGTCGAGACGATTGGCCGAAAAGAAACTGGACAACGTCGAAACGATATTAGGAGAACTATGGGATCCCAAGCTACCTGCCAAAGGGGTGGATCTCGTTTTGATGGTGGATGTCTATCACGAATTTTCACATCCTGTTGAAATGCTCGCTGCCCTGCGAAAATCGCTCAAGCCAAACGGCCTCATTGCGCTCGTCGAATTCCGCGCTGAGGATCCAACGGTCCAAATTCGTGAGGAACATAAGATGACCAAAATGCAAATACTTAAGGAATACAAAGCCAACGGCTTCAAGTTGGCCAGGGAGTACGACCGACTCCCTTGGCAACACCTGATGTTCATGCAACCCGATGAAACCTGGACCGAAAAGCCTTAGCGATTTGTTGCTAATACGACTCATAAAAAAAGAACATGCCGCGAAAATTTGCAATTACGATTGCGTACGATGGAACAAAATATGGTGGATGGCAACTTCAAACGAATTCGATTTCAATCCAGCAAAGGCTGATCGAAGCAATTACAAAGGCGACAACCGAAAAAACGCACGTCCAAGGAAGTGGAAGAACCGATTCAGGAGTCCATGCCTTGGGACAAATCGGCGCGTTTACTCTGCAGAACTGGAAACACGATCCTTGCAAACTCGCGTTTGCAATCAATCGCTACCTCCCCGAGGATATCGTAGTTCGCGAGTGCAGGGAGGTCGTACTTGCGTTCGATCCGATTCGGGATGCTCGTAGCAAAAGATACCGTTACACGATTCGCAACTCCCAAGTAGGTGATGTCATGAATCACCGGTTTCATTGGTGGCTCCCTAAGCGACTTGACCATGAAGCGATGCGCGAGGGAGCGAAGTTTTTGGTCGGGACCCATGACTTCAAAGGATTCGAAACCCCAGGCTCACCGAGACTGACTACGACCCGAACTGTTTACGCGCTAGAAGTATGCACGATTCCAACAATGGATGGGGTCGATCTCTGGATCGACGTGGAGGCGGACGGATTCCTTTACAACATGGTGCGAAATATTGTCGGAACTTTACGCGATGTCGGGGCAGATCGTTTCGGACCTCGCTGGATGCTCTCAGCTCTAGAATCGAGGGAACGAAGGCAAACGGACCTCACTGCACCAGCACGCGGGCTGTGCCTAATGCAAGTCAACTATCCACAGGAACTCTTCGTACCTCATCCAAATGGATAGTGCACGCGCCCTAAAATCCCCTATATTCGGAAGAACAGCCACTTCCATCATGGGCCCATTTTGCACTCGCCGGAAATTCCCCTACATAGAGAACCGCAATAAACCGAATCTTTAAGATTGTATTACAGAGTTCAACCATCGCGTCATTCCAAAAGCAACAGTCTCGAGTGCTCAGATTTTGTAGCGATTGATTCTAAGAAGGCCCACTTATGTCCAGTACAATTGAAAGTCAGATTCAAAGCCTCTACTTGCCAAACTTCATTGCAAGCACCAAAGCAATATTCCAGACAATGCTTGGTTGGGAAGTTACAGTCGAGTCTTTCTGCAAATATAGCGAATTCCAGCCCGGTCGAGACGTCACAGGCATCATTGGATTTGCTGGCGGAATGAAGGGGACCATCATTGTCAGCGTGGATAAGGAAGTTGCGTTCGCCGCCGCGGAAGTATTTATCGGTTCACGACCGAGCAGCGTCGATAGCGATGTCCTCGACTTGTTAGGGGAACTAGCAAACATGATTGGGGGTGGTGCCAAGGAGAGGTTTGCGAATCCCAGCATTGTGCTAGGCCTCCCAACCACCGTTAGCGGAACTGATTATCGAATTTCTTTCACCCCTGGCATTCAAATCGAGACCGTCGAATTCAAAACGCCTTCGGGACCGCTTACCATACAAATCGCAATTCAGTCGTAGCGGATCCTTTATCTCGTCGGTTTCTAACGGACTTGTGCTTGCCATAATCCCCAAAAATGGAGTCACAAGCATTCTAGGATTGTTTCGTCGGTAATCCACTTGCAACTACTTCATCATTGTATTCGCAGGAATGTTTTCAGCTCCATATCGCCAGTTTTTGATGTACCAAAGAAGTTCGGCCATTTCTCCCGGCGATATCTGCGACTCGATCCCTTCCGGCATTAGCGATGTGCCTGAACTCTTGAGCTCTTCGATCTCGGAACGACGTACGATTGTCAATGCTCCATTCTGACCTTGCAAACTGATCGTTTGTACATTCGCGTCTTTGAGCAACCCCTCGAAGACCATGCCTTCGTCCGTGCGAACCATATAGCGGAAGAAGTTTGAGTCGATCGATCGGTTGGGATCCAAAATCGAAATCAATAGTTTTTCGTAGGACTGCTCTCGCGAATCTGATATGTCAGGTCCTACCAGCGTCCCTACATTGTCAAGCCTGTGGCAAGTTGCGCAGTGCTTTGCAAAGATTGATTTCCCTCGATGCTCGCTCTTACCTACAGGCATCGTAGCAAACTGCGTCAAATACTCCTCCACGACCCGTTGACGATTGGTGTTAGCCGAAGAAGACAAAACCTTTGCCAACCGCGCAGCAATATCGTTGCCTCGTATCGCACTCAGCGCCTGAATCTGCGATGCGTCGAATACTTTTGTAGACAACTTACCCGACTCGAGCAAACTTACCATCGAGGACAAGCGTTTTGGATTGTTGCGAATCGCACTAAAGATCTCTTGTCGGATTCCTGGTAGTGCAGAAGGGAATCGTTCGAGCAGCCATTTTGTAAACTCTGGCGTGTCATGTACAGAACAGGTGGAAATAGCGACCTTCACAATATTGAAGTCTGAGCTATCTAGACATCGAAGGGCCTGTGCTCTTGCAACCTCGGAACGGCTAGAAGCAAGTATGACAACCGAGGATCGCTGATTGACTGGGTCCTGACTTTTGGACGCAAACTGAATCGCTAGTTTCTCTAAGGGACTATTGTGTTCGACCGCAAGCTTACCGCTTCGAGCGATCCCTTCCAAAATTGCGAAGTTGCAAGCTTGCACACTGTCCGATGGTTTTCCGCCTGCATTGACGGCAATAGAGTTGGCGTACTCGTGAAGACTAAAACCCGGCGAAACTATTTGGACGGCACGCGTCGCCAATCGCACTAAATACTCTCTTGCAACACCATTGAATGAGTTTCGGCTCGCTCCCGCTTCCATCCGATAATGCGTCAGAAGCTGTAACAAGTTGTTCCGACAAGCGGCTGTAACCGCCATCCAAAGATGTGGGTGCTCGTTGTGTGCGAGAAGTGCTTTAGTTGACACGGATAGAAGTTGCCCCCATCTGGCCGTTTCACCTCCCGGATTAACATCATTGGACTGCGCAGCGATAAACCAAGCTGCAGATTGCTTTTCCACAACGGAAGCCTCTTCCGCGCCAAGGGTTTTCATCGCCAAAGCAGACCATTTGGGACTCGCAGACGACGACGATTGGCTCAACGCTTTCCAAACCATAGATCTCAAATCGGCACTCGGATGCAGGAACAGAGATTCAGCAGTCTCCTCGTCGAGAGCGTTGAGGGCCGACAACAACGAACAAGCGCTCGCGATGGAGCCGACAGGTAGATTGGAATCTCTACAAATGCCCCTTAGCGTTGCGGTGTAAGCCTCCTTGTCTCCCATGGCTGCGACTTCTAGCACCGACTGCGCTGCCACGTTGCGACGCCATGTGTCAGGACTTGTTAACGATTCGGTCAGGTGGGTGGAAGAGTTCCATCCCTTCGGGTAATCGACTTCTGTTCTTTCCTTTCGAGTGACACGATAGATGCGACCATAAGAGTCGCCTAATCTTTGATCTGGGCGATTCTTCAACTCAGCCGGAACCCATTCTGGATGCTCAATAACTGCGCGATACATATCCACGATGTAGATGTCGCCATTGGGGCCCTCATAGGCATCGACTGGTCGGAACCACGGATCGCGACTTGCAAGCCATTCGCTTTGCGAAGACTCCGGAGCAACTAGAAGAAGCCCGTCCTGCCTCAAAATACTTCGCCGTTGAACGAGCGAACCGGTCGGCTCGCATGTTAAAACGGTTGCATACAAGGAGCTATTGAAATGGCTGCTGTGGCTTACCAACAGGCCGCAAGCGGCGGTAAACTGGCCAGCATGAAGATTGGATGTCGTCCAAGAATCAAATAATGGACGGACACTAGAAAGGCTATTGCTAGGGGACACATCATGGAGCGAAGACGCAAGACCGGACAGAGGACTCAAACTAATCTCGGCGCGTTCGCTTATGATCTCAAAGCACGGATTGCGATTCGAACATCCGTAGCGACGTCCGAACCGGTCAAACGAAAGGCCAAACTGCGTTGGGCCAGCGATGCTCTCGATCTGCCCTGTTAGGATATGGACTCGCAAGTCACATCCGGTCAAGTCGAGCGGTTCCCCGGATGCTTCTTTAAACGGAAGTGTCGCACTGATTTTACCACCTAGCAGTCCGCTCGCAATGTATAGCCATCCGTCGGCACCAAGGATCGGATGGTTTGCTCGCAATTGTGGATTACCGGTTGCAAATCCATCGAGCCAAACCTCGGTTTTGTCGGCACGTAAATCGCCGTCAGTGTCGCGAAGCATCAGCAGTTGCCCCTCCACAGTGACGATTGCACCATCTTGCCATGGCTGAACGCCGGTCGCAAAGAGCAGCTTATCTGCAAACACGGTAGACGTTTCATAGTAACCGTCTTCGTCGCTATCTTGTAAAACAACAATTCGGCCTTTGGGCTCATTATCTTTGTTTGGGTAATCCCCCATCTCAACGACCCACATGCGCCCTAGGCGATCTATTCGCATGGAAACCGGGTCCACGATTTGGGGCTCAGCGGCAACTAAATCCACACGATAGCCGGCCTCCATTTCCAACCATTTTAGGCTTTCCTTTGGAGTAACCGGAGAGTTGGGTTTGGATTGAATTGCCACAGGTGTGGCGGCCTTCCTTCTTGTCTCCAATCTACGCATCACACGGACCAATCCCTCAACCATCTTGGGTTCGGCTTGTTCCTCTAAACAACTCGTGCGGCAACGCCAAGTCGTATAGCCCCCAAGCTGGTACATCTCTGGCGGCGGAATATAACCAGCGTGACCATTTGCTAACCCAATATTCATCGTTGATCGAAATGGACTAGCTTGCCTCAGTTTCAATCCCGTCTCATTGTAGGACTCGCATGGGTTCGCAACGATGACAAAATCATTGAGTCGTATTGCTTGCAAATTGAGTTTACGCGTCGGGGCCATCTCGCTCAGCAACACGGTTTCCCGTGCGTAGTTCTCATCAAGTGTCTTTGGCAATCGGTCCGGGAAATGTGTCGCGATATAGTGCTTGGCGGTCGCGACCTCTTTCTCGGTGGGCATTCGAACAGAAAGATCTATCGACTCTAATTCCGCATCCAAAGTGATCTTCTTCGAATAGACAATCGATGGGAGTGCAGCCAAGATTTTGCCCGAAACATAGTTGCCAACATCTACGTGCGTAAAGGGCGAGGAAGGCTTGCTAAAGTCAACGCAATTCGCATTACCGCTGGTTGCGTTCGCCATAAGGCCGACAAAAGCTTCAGGCGTGTCTGGCCTTAGTGAACTGGCTAATCGATCGCAAACCACACCGAAATAATCCGCTGACAAATTAGGTGAGCCTGCATAGTGCGTGCAAAACGAAGCGAGAACCGAAATCGGCCGTCCCTCCATGTCTTGAATCGAAAGGATTGGGACCAATGTGTCAACAGGCCCTACCGGCGCAACCTTGTTCGGATTGCCGTGGCCAGGGTTCATGCTCACCGAGTCACCATTCCTCCCAGAAAATGGCGATGAGTTGGCTTTGCCAGTTTCCATCATCCAGTCGCGGCAGTAAATGTATCGTTCGCATATAACTGAGTTGGTCCCCCATTGAGCGGGCATCATCCGATTTTGTGCCTGTGCAATACCTTCTGCAATCCAACTCGGCAGCAATTCTGCATAGTCTTGTTGAACAGGAGTTCCATGCACCCCATCCACTGCAACAGCCGAATGCGTGTGCGTTGCTGCAATGAGAATATGGTCCGATGTAATCCCAGTCTTCGTGAATGTGGTCGCCTTGGCCTTGTCCACCAATTCCAGCGGCAGGATACAGTTGTCGACAATACAGATTGCAACCTGAGTTCGACCATCCCCGAGCACTAAACAGCGAGCATGCAATGGATCATTGATGCGATCGACTTGTTTACCTGTGATGCCGCCATTGACCCACACTGGCAAGGTAACAGGATTTATGTTCTTGGCAAATACACCTGCAACGAGATCTCCTTCCTCCGCGTGCAACTGCGAATCGAAGAAGAGACCACTACTTATCAGAAAGGCAATTCCGACAACGAGTGATCTGATTGGAAAGAAATGGTCCGGGTAGTGAATTCTTGACATGATAAATCGCATGGGCTGCGCTGGCACGTAGGAATAAACTCAACGCAAATTCGGTTCGTGATTGCCCCAGCACCGTGAGCGAATTCACTCACAGGAACGCCACTAAGCTGCTCCGTAACCAAACACGTAGGAGAGATAAGTATAAACCACGCGAAGGGTCTCGGCGATATATGGTAAGAGTCTGGCTCCTACGACACTAGCTCAGTCACCGACATTTGATTTCAAATGTACGTCATTGATGGATGCCGAAGAGGCCCAACGGTCGCCGCCAAAGTACTATTCTTCAAATTTGCCCACGACCATCAACCTAGGACTACTCGATAAGTCATCGTCTCGTTTGAGTGGGCTCGCTCGCCCGCTTCGGTGCAAACATTTGTTTTATTTCTGTTCAAATAAATCCGACGAAACACAGCGATTTCGCGTGCGGTTACTCAAAGAAGCGATGGACCATCTTTTCATTTTTCGCAAAGGCCGAAATCATCAAACAAGGAGTATTAGCCCGGCCTATTTGCCGGGATCCTCTCGCTGGAACTCGAAGCGCCGGGGGCTACCGCCCTTGGTGTAGCCGATTGTGGCATTCAGGCGACCCTCGTCCGCGAGCTCGTACATGATGCGCTTGGGGTAGTCGTGACGCGGGTTCTCGAACACTGCGTGAGTGCCGCCCAGCTCGGTGAGTACGAATTCGGTCGGCGGAGCGCCGCCAGGCTGGGCGATGTAGACCAACCCGCCGTCGCGCTCGACGATGCGCAGATACTCGAACATAGACATCTTGCCTCGCGAAACCGAACGCGACACAGCGAGCATTGCGCCGCCGAGCGGCGGGCTCCACCGCTCCTCGGTCGACGTCGTGCCCCCGGTACCCCTCGTTCCGACCCATGCACCGGCCAGCCAGGCCAGGTCGCCTATCGCGGCCTTGGCCGGCGCTGGCAACGCGATGTCCCCGGCATGGCGGTACAGTCCAACCGATGAGGAAAATCGCACGATCAGTCCGTCGGGCGTGATGCGCAGCTCCCTGCGGATCAGACCGTCGGGCGCCTTGCCCAACGCGCGCACGAAGTCAACCTCGTACGTAAGCACACCATCCTTCCATTTGGCGCGGTAGCGCGCGGTCTTTTCTGGACTAGTGACCTCCGTAATAGTTCCGTCGAGCGCGACGCGCACATCGAGATGCCCAGAGCCATGGCCACGAACCAGAATAACCGCGCCGTCCTCAATTCGCAGCGAGAACTTCGAGCTCATGGGAGGCCCCATCTGCTCGGTTGCGCGATCCTCGGTGCGGTCCTCGACGTAGATCCATTCGCCGTCCAACGCGCGCAAGTCGTCCGTCTGCGCCGAAAGCGCGATTGAGGCAAAAACCGTGTTGAGGGTTGCGAGTAATGCGAGCGTTGTTGCTGGCCGGGTGCGCAGGTGCATTGGGGAACTCCGTGCGCCGCTCGCGCTGTCAAATTTTCTCATGTCATTTGTCCTTTTGTATGTTCGAATTATTGGTCGACGCTTCTTGTGACAGCTGGCATCCGCACCAGCAAGGATTTGAGTTCGAAACTCGCCTCTCGATTGCTCCCGCCAGGAAACGCCCGATCCGCAACTCGGGTGCATTTTTTGGTTCGCCGATTCAACTACGGAAACGATCGGCGCATGACACTGCAAAATGGCCAGCCGTATTGCGTGATTGTACCTGGCGATCAACGGTCTTACTTCTTCCCTCCGTGTGTAATGGACTGATCCAAAAGCCGCAAGACTTCCTGCCGGTCCTCGCGGTTTGAATTCACGAGGACAGTGTTCGTGGCGAGGCCTGAGGGAAATGCAAACCCGCTCGACGGAATAATGCGTTCCATCAACTGAGCGTTCTCGGCGTTCAATTGATTATTCGCTTTCTGGAGCCGAAAGTGATCAAGTCCCCACGCAAGCGCGACAGCACAGACAGCAACCGCAGTCAGCATGCTTCGAAACGAAAACTTCATATATGCTCCATTTCACGTTATGTTAAGGCGAACGAATAACAATCTATCCCAATTGGAGCGAAGCGTAACGGAGGGATAGACTGTGCGTTGGGCTAAGCCGCTTCGCCGTGTCTGATCTATGCGGATTCTGCACGCTCCAATTTCTGCACGCTCCAATTTCACTTGCCTCAGTCTAAAAAACTTGCAAGTGCATCCGCAACCTGACCCAAGCATGATTTACTTGCAAGCCTGCTCAGAATCCGGCTCCGAATGTGTCTTTGTTCCTGATTCTAATCTAATCGTCTTTGTTGCGACGCGTGAAGCTGAAAATAGTAACTGCAAGCAAGAACACCATGGGAAGGACACAAAGGAGACCGACAATTGCTCCGCCGAGAAACAAATCGTTAAATGCCTGCTTTGCACCCATATCCATGATCGATACCTCTCGTCTGGTTTAGTAGAACGCGCGGGGGACCCTGAGATGGCCAAGTCGCCATACTCGCGCTCGTCGGTGCATGCGATGGTTCCTCGGCCTTGTGTCGGCAAAACAGCGACAATCGCGCCACGACGTCAGCTAGATTGTAGCAAACGCATGGCAAGTCCCATATGCGATCGCACGAAGCTTTAGACAGATTGCAGGCCGCGGTCGAATCGGCCCCACGTCAACCAATTATTGTTCCGTCATTGCGGCGCCTTTCAACGACTCTAGCGGTTCAATCTTGTCTTGGAATGGCTTTATCATTTTCTGTTCGCGTTCATATCTGTCCGATTCCATTCCGCGCTCAATATCCTCAGCGATCGCGTGAGCGGCTTGTACTGGCTCTGATGCACGTTGGCAACCGCCAAAGGGAAGGAGTAGAGACACACAAATGCACAACTTGCCAGGGGTAAAAACGGGTCGCATGGAACGCCTCCGATAGGGAATGGTGCAATGGAATCAGTCCGTGGAACGACAGTGCTCACCGATGTCGCCGGAGACCACGCTTCAAAAAGTCAGGAAAGCACCGGCGGCGACTTCGGTGCACCACATTGTTCCCTCTTGCGTGATCCCATCAAGTGGCTATTCGGGCCGCCGTCAGGTTTGGAGCATGAGGGTCTGGATCGCATTCCAGTTGCTATATGTTACCCGATTGTATCTTGGCGTGCAGCAAGCCCTCACCCCGCCTTCGGCACCCCTCTCCCGCGCGCGGGAGAGATGCTATGAGTGCAAAGAGGGCTGGTAGCCCTCATAATACTGGTTTTGTCTCACCAACCCCAGGAGTACGACATGACTACCAACCCAAGTAA
>JANMGH010000167.1:0-8698 GCA_031374515.1 Pirellula sp.
ACTGCGCAGCCTAGGTCGAGTTGGAGCATTTGCGGAAGGCTTCCTTTATCTTAATTTCGGAGCGTTAATCGTATCGTTCCATAACGTCTGGACACTTCCTGAAGTTGTTCTGACGCTTATTGGTTGGGCTCAAATCTTCAAGGCACTATTGCGATTCGTTGCGCCAACCGCAGTGCTTCGAATGTACGAGAAAATGGGGCCGGAGCGTGCATGGCAGCTTCAGATCGCTGGTGGTTTCCTCCTGGCCCTCTCTGTATTCTTCGCGTTCACTGCGTCCAACTAAAACAACCCGTGAAGCATAGACGGCTTCGGGATCGAACCAGCCAGCAACCTAGCAGCTTGCGTAGCAATTACTAATCCCGTTCATTGTGCCAACCCCCGCTTCCTTCCGACAGGCTTCTGCGATTTCCACAAGTTTGTGCGGCTAGCTAATTCCTGGAGTTGGCAGGATGTATGTTAGATCAACTGTGGAAATGGACTTCCCTGAATCAGTGACAGCCAAGTTGACAAATCGGTGATAACGCGGCTACGTTTAGGGATAACCGTCCAAACAGGGATAATTACAAGTGCCACCATCGGAGCGAAATGTGCAGAGATTCTTGCGACCTACCCACCTGATCGACTAGGAGGATGCTGACGTTCGAGCACTTGCGCTCTGGATTGGTGAGCTTCTATATTCACAAGGATGGACCATCTGCTACGCTAGGTGCCATAAGTGAGAACAAACTGCTTGGTGACGCGAAGATGGTTTACGAGGAACTGCTTTCCTAATTCACCGCCCGACGCGAACTGAAATTCGCGGTCGCGCAGTTTTTGCACAGGGCGGGCGGTCAACTCAGAAGGAGCTAACTCGCTAGGTCAATTACTATCCTTGCTTGGATGAAATTTTCACTAAATCAGTGTGCATGCAAGGATGATCTGGTGTGCTTGTTCGTCGGCAAATCAAGGTCGAAAGTAGCCGTAACCCTGACTTTGCTTTCGGATCACTTCGACAGCTCCCGATGGTATCGTTGTCGTACCATTCAACAGGTCTTCCTTGTTAAGGGATTTCTTTTTCATGGTGTTCTCGCACGCCACGAAGCGAACGCCTTTTTTCATTAGTGCTTGTACTAGATCTGAATGCTTGGCTTGTTTCTTCGCTACGAGAACAATGCCCTCACCGTGACAGACGACTTCGATAAGTGCGTCTTCGACGTCCAGTAGGATGTTTTTGATATTTTCTAGTCCTTTCTCCTGTCGATCTACATCGCCGAAATTGATGTGAACTACCGCCTTGAGCATTGCTTCTTCCTCCTGTTTTGCTTTATCCAGAGTTTGTGCATGGACAGTGAGTGCCGTGCAAACGCCGATCAGTATTGTTGTCAAAATTCGAAACATCGCATTTCCTCCTGTGAAGGTAACTATCAAAAGTCTAGTTCGCGTTCGATTCGGCCGAGGGCCGGTGTCTTGAGTGGCGAATACCGCAGCAAGGCACGCTTGATCAATTCGTACTGTGACCCATGTTCCATGATCAACTTGCCTTGAAGAAAGCCCGATTGGTTGTGACCACCCTGCGCCAACATCGAATTGGTTACTACCACGAAATCGTCGGCTGCATTCCAATTACCTAGCGTTCGCTCAATATAAGTGATCCGGTGCCCCTTGGCATTGGTCGCTCGATATTTGTAACGCAGTCCAGATAATTGAATCATTCCCCCCACTTTCACTGTGGAATCGGACGTGAATACATTCTCGATGGATTGTTCGATGACTTCAAGAATCCACGCTCCCGATAATTTCATGGTTACCACCTTTCCATCATGTGGAATCATTTGGCGAAGTTGTGCTGCCGTTATCGGGCCGGGCGGGATAGCAACGCCATAACCAACCCCCGGTAGAAATGCAAAGTCGGCCTTGGTTTCTTTACGGAGGAGGTCGGCAAATAGCGAATCGATCGGCGATTCCTCGTCACGCTTCCTCGCGGAAGTGCCTGCTAGAGTCTGGGCACGTATTAACCAGTCGTCTGTAATGCCAACTTTTTCGTCGAGCGCGTTGCGATGCGGTTGCAGTAGCTCCTCGACCAATCGGCTCGCTGCGGCATCGACCTGTACGACGCTATGGTCGAGTAGGATCAACTTCTGCTTAAAGCCGGTTATTTTTCCATTCTCGATGGTCAGGTCCAGGCGTCCCAGATCGGAGCCATGGGCACCCGCCTGCACAATAAGTGTCCCGTCCACCTGCTCGGCATTCTCCATGCGATTATGACTATGCCCACCAACAATAACGTCGATACCCTTTACTCCCCGGGCGAGTTGCTGGTCACCACCTAATCCCAGATGGGACAGCACAACGACGATCTCCGCTCCTTCTTCACGAAGGCGCGGCAAAAACTTTTTAAGGGCGGGTTCAGGGCTTTGGAATTGAACGCCGGTTACATTTTTGGCCGCTGTCGTTCGAGACGTCTTTGGATAAGCCAACCCTAGAATTCCGACTCGAACCTCGCCCATTTGCTTAAGAATGTACGGCTTGGCAAACAATGATTCCTCCTTCTCAGCAATCAGATTCGCGGCGATGACCGGAAACTTCGCCTCAGCGATTCGCTCCCGCAGGACGTTCATTCCAAAATCCGGCTCATGGTTTCCTATCGTCATGGCGTCGTATCTCAAGTGATTGAGGGCGGCGATAAGCGCCTTTCCTTGAGTAAGGTCAGCGATCATGGTATCTCCGATCAAATCGCCTGCATCTAAAAGAATACATTCGCCTACCTCGCGACGTACCATTGCAATCGCGCCGCCTAGAACCCCCAAGCCGCCGATGGTCCTACCCTGAAGCACTCCTTCCCAACCTTGCCAGGGAGCGAGATGGCCATGAATGTCGTTGGTATGCAAAATTACCAGCCTCATAGCGATTTCACAGTGGGGTTATGGAGTGTTGAGTTGCGCCCATGATGAATGATCATCCATCCGACGAGGATCATTACAAGGCCGGAGAGCAAAAACGCTAAGTCCCATACCAAATGGTTGTCCGTCTCCGTCACATGATGAATGTGCAGCATATGATGATCTATTACGCCTTCAACAAGGTTGAATAACCCCCAACCGAGAATCATCGCGCCACCTAAGACTTTTGAAGATAAATCGGGGTTAGGTAGACGTACAGCATGCCATAATAACGCCAGTCCGACCGCCGTCATAACCCACGTTAAGACATGAAAAAGTCCGTCCCAAAACATATTGATCTGAAGATGGACCACAAGTTGATCGGGATCGATTCCTCTGGTGGGATATTTAGCAGAAAGCATATTGTGCACCTGCAACAGCTGATGCAAAACAATCCCGTCCACAAAACCGCCCATGCCAATGCCGAGTGCCGTACCTGCTGCCAGAAGTGGACGGCATGTTGTCTGTGTGTTCATAACTGTCCTTTTCTTGTAGGCGAAATTGATGGGTTCGTATTGGATGGACTACCGCTAGAGCGAGTCAACCGTCGGTCGGAAGGGCCAAAATAGAAAAGAATTACTATCCCAATGAAAATTGGAAAAGGCGCTATAGCGGCGGCTAAGTGATAATAGAAGTCAGCGCTGAAAATGCCTTCACGGACGCGAGCCGCTGTAACTGAATTGCAAAAAGGACAGGCCTGCGCGAGTTGAGCCCATGGCAAAAGCACCATCAGAGAAAATATAAGTCGTATCGAACTTTGCATGCTTATCACCTTCGGATGGTCGTTGTAAATAGGGAGTAGGTCTGATTATGCGGAGTGCTGCGTAGTCCCGAGCAGAAGGATGTAAATAGCCATAACGCAGCCGATCATCGATAGGAACACGGCCACAATAATGCCTTGGGACCAGCGAGGTGCACGATAAGGCAGGTTCATTTCAATACGTCGCAAGAGTCGAAAATGCTCCCATGCAGCAAGCAAATTCACGATGACGCCTACAATGACCAGCGCAGTACCGATCCATAACGAAAAACCAGTGGATTGATGTTGTGACGTGAGTCCAACGGGTGTGATTTCTCGAAGAAAAAGACCAAAGCGGGCCACGACAAACCCCAAACCCATCATCGCTAAACCGGTCCTCACCCATGCAAGAAGCGTACGTTCACCTGCCATACGGATTCTGGGGTCCTCCTCTATCATCAAATCCTGATTCATCGGTTCACTTCTTTCGGTGGCAAGGGTATCTCCCGAATAGGTTATGCTCTTCGCCCCCCCTCGCAAAAGTTGACGGTTAGACTACCTGACCGTTAGTCTGTCGATTGCAAACACACCCGCAATCAAAACCAGGATAAAGATTATTAGGAAGGTTGAGAGAGGAACGCCAAAAACCTCATGCAACATGAGTTTACCCCGATCACCGATTTTCATAAACGATTTTTCGAGCTTCCCTGCCGCTTCAGCAAAAAGGTAGGAGCCCATCATCAGTCCGGCAACACCAGCAATCGCGTCCCAGTTTCCTTGGCCCAGGGCTGCTGCACCCGTTCCTGGACAATATCCAATCATGGCGAATCCAACCCCGAATACCAAGCCACCCAAAATGTTCGCAGCGAAGCGTGTCGGTTTAATATGAAGTTTCACTAAACCCATCGCATGCATGCTAAAAACACCAACGCTGCCTACAATGATTGCAGTCAGCATCACCTTGACCACAGTGAAGTCTTCTAGAAGGAGCACGCCTAGTAAAATGTGATACTTGGCAACACCTCCCTTTTGTAACAAAAACCCAAAGATCAAGCCAAACAATAGTCCCAACAGCAGTTGCTTGCTGGCGAACTCTTTCTTCGCAGGTGAGTCTTTCTCCGGGCCCCCTTTGTCGATGGGTAGGTCTGCGCGATTACCTAGCTTGCTCGTTGTAGCCATGATTTATGAATTCCTCGTGACCGAGTTGTCTTATGCCTTAAAACCGAAACATCAACATTGCGGTGGTAATGCCGCCGACGAAGAAACAAATTAGCGCGATCCACGATCCGACGGACAGTTGCAATGCGCCGCTTATACCATGACCACTCGTACAGCCTCCGGCCAATCTTGCGCCGAAGGCCATGAAGACTCCGCCAACTAAGGCGACCACCATTCGCAGAGCAAAACTATCTTCACCAAATCTCGCTACCCACATCGATGGCAGCCATTCACCTGTGAGTTCGCTGCCATGCCACGCCGCGAGAAACGCTCCTCCGATCGCACCGACGACGAGCATGACTTCCCAATCGAAAGCAGGCTTGTTGTCTTGATAGTATTTAAGCGATTTTGTATGCCGCGGCGCTACGATATTGCCTAACATGCCAGCAATACGTGCGTAGGCTGTGGATGCTCCCAATGGCTTGTTCGAGAAGTAAAACGTGAGCATCGTCAGGAGACCAATCAGCGCCCCTACAAGATAGGGTGACCAAGCTGGCCCAGAGTATTGCAGCGGATCTGTCCCCGGTTCCTGCCCGCAGGCGAATGAAGGTCGCAGAAACAAGAAAGCTAAGGAAAAGGTTATGGACCTAAACATGGACATGCGCCTGAGGTAGGAGTTGTTTTTCGACTGGATAGTTTGCGTTCCGCCAAGCCTGCCAACTTCCGGGGACATTGTGTACTTCTACAAAACCTTGCTTCTGCAAAATGCTTGTACCGAGACTCGCTCGATAACCGCTATCGCAGTAAATGGCTACAGGCTTCTTCTTTTCAAGCTCGCGTGCGCGTTTCTCTAGTTCGGGCAAGAAGATATGTGTCGCAGCAGGGATATGGCCCTTTTCCCATTCCTCGGGGGACCTGACATCGACGATTTGGAGTTCGTTCTCACGCTTCTTTACTTCGTGAACGGTCATTTGACCGACTTCGATGATCTGCATGGACGCATTGTCCCAAGCCTTCATGCCGCCTACCAAATAACCAGCAAACTTCGTGAACCCAGTGCGAAGAAAAAAAGGAACTACCTTTTCCACTTCCTGATCGCTTTCCAGCACAAGCAGAATGGGCTGGTCTGGATCGAGAAGCCAGCCAGCCCAAATCGATAGCTCAGGATGGCCCGCGATATTGAGCGCACCTGGAATGTGTCCTCCGCCAAAAGCCAACATACTTCGCGTGTCGATCACGACAGCGCCGCCGCGTTTCATTGCGGTTTCTAATGCCTTGGGTGGAAGACCGGGCACGAAAGGTAGGTGACCAATAACTTCAGGGCCTTGCGCATTGAGCGTCTTCATCCGCTTGTAATACGTGGGCTCAGGGGGTGCAGTGGATAAAGCATATTCTTTAAACTCCGTTTTGTCAGGGATCTGCAAGAATGGATTGAACTTCCGCGCCCAGTAGCACACCCCCCAACAACATCGGCCGAATATGTAGCGAGGCCAGGTCGGCTGCGACCAATGCAAATACACCCACAGAACCCACCACGACCGCGGTCCCCATCATTCGGACGACGGTCCAGTCCTTAAACAAAAACTGGCCAACGATCACTTCAAATTTCGAAACGCGCCCCTTCTGTAGGAGGACGCCGAATAGAATCCCTGTGACTAACCCAAGCAGAAGTTTTGGCGGTGAATCAAACATGACCGACTCCTTCCTTGCCGTAAATAGCCCAAACCGTCAAGGTAGCTATCCCGAACGCCACGATGATAAAAATCCAGCTTGACACGGCTAACTGCATGGTCCCGCTAATTCCGTGTCCGCTCGTGCAGCCCTGGGCCAATCGAGCGCCGAACATCATCAAAGCGCCAGCGAAGAACGCGGCAGTCAATCGCTTCGCCGCACTATCACCAAAACGCCAACGCCAAAGAGGTGGAACCGTCGCAACCCCGCGATCACCGGATAGGCTCGAACTAATCATGGCCCCCAAGAAAACACCAATCACCAACATCCACTCCCAATCGATCTTGGGTGGCTTTCCTTCCGCTTCCTTTTTTGCGAAATAGTCATTTGTTTGTTCGACTTGCGGGACGGCAGCTTTCGCTGAGAGCGCCGCGCTGTATTCAAATGCCGTCGTTACTCCAATCGGTCTATCTGCGGTAGCAAAGGCGAACCAACTGAGCAGCCCGATACCAGCCCCGGCAATATACGGGGACCAGGATTTCATAGTGAGCGGGTTTTTCATGCTATACAGCCTGTGTTCCTAAATTGACCAGCTTGGACGGTTTAGAGTCATCTACTTTCGGCGGCCTGCAGCAGGACTGCGGGTGCGTTTGCACCGTCATGGCCTACCGAATCAAAATCGCCACGAAGTGCCTTCAATGCATACCTCTCGTGGTCAATTTCGTAGGAAGTGCGAATTCCCATGCGCCGAAAAACTGGCAGCGGAGGGCACCAACCTTGCAAAGCGTGTTGAAGTAGAAAACCTGAAACGACGGCAGGAAAAATGAACCAGCGTCGATCTACAGTTGCGCCCAACGTTAAACCGATTAGACAGGCAGTCGCCGCGTTCGCTTCCAATATGCGCTCAATGTCCCATTCGTCGTCAAGCTCACGTAGGCGACGATTGAGTGTGGCTCTATTCGCAGTCCGATACCGAGCGATATTCTCTTCCGTTTGCTGACGGATTTGATCATTGATAGCTGCTTCGGTATGAGCAGGTACTCGACTTACGGTGGAAGGAAACATATTGATTCAACTTTTAAATTGAGAAGCGGATTTGATCATTCAATCAATCGTGCAAATCCTATGCCGTTAAAATCGATTGTGTCTTCCTTTAGTTCAAGAATAATGGCTTAGCCTTTGCAGCCAAAGAACGTTGTTCAAGTTTACGAAGCCAACTGGAGACAACGATGATGGTGAAGCAAGGTCTTATTCCGGACGATTTTCTATCTCTCATTGCAACCAAGTTTCGAATGCTAGGAGACCACACTCGATTGGCTATTCTCCGGGCGCTTATGACTGGGGGCGAACTAAACGTTGGTCAAGTGGTAGAAGCAACGGGTTGCAACGTCGCGAATGTATCAAAACATTTAAAACAGCTAGCCGAAGCGGGCTTAGTCTCTCGGCGAAAGCAAGGCTCGTTCGTACTCTATCGTCTGGATGACCCGGTGGTAGAAAAGATCTGCGAGCTTGTTTGCAACTCGTTGAGACAAGAGATTGAGTTGCAAGTAAAACGCTGGTCATGACCATTGTGGCGAACGAATACCCTTATTACGAAGGGTATCTCCTACGTCATGGACATGCAGCACCCCCTGACCGTGCCGTTTTTGGCTTGGGTTTTCTGAAAAACTGCCCAGGTAAATTGCTGCGTATTTCCCATAGGAGTAACGTGACTGTATTCGCAGTTGTTCCAAAGCGTAAATCGGTCCCCAAGCAGGGATTGGAGACCTCGAACGTCATAACGACAAACCTGCAGTTGCGATGACATACCGTCGGATCAAGATCCGGTGACACAATTTGAGGAGATGAACATGACTGCCACGATCTCCGGCGGTTGGGGACCGCGTGCTTCGGGAATGGAAATGAGTTTCAACGCTCAAGCGCTCCCGGGAAAACGCCTTACGAGCGTCAAGGTAAATGGTGCAGAAGTCGAGAAGGATCGAAAATACACTATCGCGGGCTGTGAGCGTGAAGGAGAACGTCTTGATTACGTATGCCGACTTCGAGGAACCCACGATGTTGAATACGTGAAGCAGCGTTGAACGATGTCAACATCGGCACGCCAGTGATCCAAAACTATTTCGCTTGGCGGCGGAGCGTTTTGATCTTTGTTGTTCTGTGTACCACTCTTTCAGCCGGACTCTCGACGTTTCGATCGCTGAACGAAGTGGAC
>JANMGH010000179.1:0-47054 GCA_031374515.1 Pirellula sp.
GCAGACGCTGACCGATCTATTCACCTACGAAGTCGTCGATGCAGGCGGCTTGACGAGCCTCGCTACGGTGACGATCACCATTCAGGGTTCCAACGATAATCCGGTCGCCATTGTTGACAACGGCGATGCAGTCGAAGCAGGAGGGGTTGGAAATAGCACAGCAGGCATCGACCCGACTGGAAACGTCCTGTTCAACGATACTGATTTGGACTCCGTTGCCAATGGAGAAACTAGGTCTGTTGTTGATTTCATTAGTGACAATCTTGGTGGCACACCTACAGTAGCAGGGTCCGGCGCCGTAGGTAGCTACGGGACACTAACGATTCAAAGCGACGGTTCCTATGTCTATGCGGTCGACAACTTGAACACGATAGTCCAGTCGCTTCGCACCTATGCTGAAACGCTAAGTGAGTCGTTTACGTACAACTTCGTCGATGCAACCGGTGCAATCGCCACAGCTCAAATAACGATCACCCTTCATGGCGCAGACGACACGGCCCAAACCGTCAACGACAACGCGAGTGCGACCGAGTCAGGTGGCGCGTTTAACGCAATTCCGGGGAACGACGCGACAGGCAATGTGCTAAGCAACGATGGCGAAGTCGACGCGGGAGACACACAAGTGGTCGTTGGAGTTGCGGCGGGTACGCAGAGTTTGCCGATCGGTTCGGTCGGAACTGTTGTAACGGGTGCGTATGGCTCGATCACGCTGAATACAGACGGGACGTTTACCTATGTAGTCGATGAAAACGACCTAGCGGTTCAGGCTTTGCGGATAGCTGGCAATACGTTGCTCGACGTCTTCACCTACACTCAGCAAGGGACCGGAGGCCTTCAAGCCACAGCCGAACTGACAATAACGATACATGGCGCCAACGATACTCCGTTTGATTTGGTTGCCACGGGGATGAACGTCGATGAAAATGCTAGCGACGGCACGGTTGTCGGAAGCATGTCTCGCGGTGACGTTGATAATAGCGATACGCCGACCTTCACACTTGTTGACGACGCAGGTGGCCGATTTCAGATCGACACAAGCACCGGGGTTGTGCGCGTTGCCAATAGTTCGCAATTGGATTATGAAGCCAACACAGGCCACTCGATCACGGTGCGAGTCACCGATCAATTGGGAGCCTATTACGATGAATCTTTCACGATTACGCTCAATGACGTAAATGAATTCGCGGCAACGACGCCGTTAGACACGAGCACCGCAACTAATTCGGTCAGCGAGAATGCTGCCATTGGAACCGAAGTAGGTATAACAGCGTTTGCAATCGATGCAGATGCCACGACCAATGCGATTTCGTACACATTGAGCGATAATGACGGTGGAAGATTCGCGATCGACCCCAACACCGGTTTGGTTACAGTTGCGGGGAGCATCGACCGTGAATCCGATGATGCCACACGAACGGTCACCATCCGAGCAACCAGCGTTGACGGTTCATTTTCGGATGCCGTCTTCCTGATCAATATTTACGATGTCGATGAGTTTGATTTGGTTCCAATTTCGGATTTGTCCCAGCAACCCAACGAAGTTGCGGAAAACTCTTCAGTCGGAACGATTGTTTCCTATCAGGCGTTTTCGTTTGATGCAGACGCAACAACCAACGGTGTCGTTTACTCGCTCGATGACAATGCCGGGGGGCGATTTGCCATCGATTCCATTACCGGGGTGGTAACTGTCGCCGATGGCTCAGCATTGAACTTTGAGGCGAACTCGAATCACACAATCGTCGTTAGGGCGATCAGTGACGATGGTTCAACTTCTTTCATTTCGCTTGGCATTGCGATTTTAGATGTAGCAGAACGCCCAATCGCCTTTGCAGATCACTACGCGACCAGTTATATCGGCGTGCTTCGTGAATATGGGCTCGGAGTTCTGGCAAACGACATCGACCCAGACGGTGACTCGCTTACGATGCAGATATTGAGTGGACCAAATCATGGCTTGCTTGCATTCACATCGGACGGGCGATTCGAATATACGCCCGAAATAGGTTTCATCGGTCAGGTTTCATTCGTATATCAGGCACATGATGGATTGCTGAATTCAGACCCAATGACAGTTACGATTGACGTGCTGCTACCCGCAAACGTACCAATCGACGGTTCTGGTTCCGGCGGAACAGGCACTGGCGGTTCCGGTTCGGGCTCGGGGTCGGGCTCGGCTGGAGCGGAACCTGGCAGCGGTGCCGGTGCGCCTCCGTCTGGTACGCAGAGCCTTCCAGATTCAGCAGTAGTAGTTCCGGGAGCAGTTCTCGAACCAAACGTGCAACAAGGCTTGCCCGTTGGGCCAACCGAACAGGCTGCTGCAAATGCATTGGATCGAACTGGGGGCAAGGACTCGAATGACTATGGTCAGTTGAATGAGGCTGAAGTTCGAGCAATTGGAGAATTTTATGCGGGCAACTCACAGCGAATCCTCCGAGGCCAGTTTGAGCAATGGTCCAGTCAACATCGACTGCGGTCCGCGGAGTCGCGGTTGGTTAGCGAGGAGTTGGCACTTCGCGGATTGATATCGCTAGAAGGAGCGGGGCGGGAAGAGGAGAACGGAGCAGGAGATGCGATATCGCTGAATGTAGGGACCGTGGTATCCACGGCGATCGGCACGGGTGCGATACTTTGGGTTATTCAAGCAACGCAGCTGGCAGCGACGTTTGTTAGCGCTGCGGCACCGACCTGGATGCAGATAGACATTGCTTCGGCAATGAAAAATATCGCAAAAGAAAAATGCGCCACTGACGAAGCTAGCGCCAAAATATTTGAATAAGACTATCCGTTTGCGATCAGTCCAGCCAAGTACCCCGCTTTGAAGCCTGCATCGATGTTTACCACGGCTACATTGGAAGCACAACTATTGAGCATGCTCAGCAGTGCAGATAGTCCGGCAAAGTTGGCACCGTAGCCTACGCTCGTAGGAACTGCGATGACAGGGCAGCGAACGTGGCCCGCAAGAACACTTGGCAGGGCGCCTTCCATACCAGCAACACAGACAATCGCTTTCATCGATTGAAGGGTCGGAATTTGAGACAATAGTCGATAAGGGCCTGCGACTCCTATGTCTTGCACCAATCGCGTCGGAACACCCATCCAAGCAAGTGTTTCCATTGCTTCGATCGCGATGGGTTCGTCTGTAGTTCCCGCGCTGACGACAGCCACTACCCCCGGTTTTTTCGAGGCGTCTTGCAAGATCGAATCAGGTGCGGCCGGGACAGTTTGCCTGCCAATTCTAAGCGTTCGACCAATATGGTTCCATCGGGTAAAAGTAAACATTTCCGTCAGTGTCCGAACTTGTTCCGGGGTAACTCGCGTGACAAGCACTTCGTTATTTTCGGTTAAGATGGAGTCGACGACCTTTCGTATTGCGTCAGGCGATTTGCCGGTCCCGTAGATAACTTCTGGGAATCCGCATCTTCTTTTGCGGTCCAAGTCCGGGGTTACAGAGCCCAGCGAGACAACCGCCGATTCTAGGACGCGCTGGCCAAACTCAATTGCCGATATTTCGCCTTGTTGAAACAACGCATAGATATGCGAGATATCGTCGTTCATGTAGAAGTGGACAGGGGTTAAGGGCTAGCGATTAAATCTAAGGTTGTCGTTGATATTTTCGTCGGCGTAGGGAAACATTGTGCCGCATAAGTGTCCAAAGTAGGATCGGGTCGGTTTCCCAAATTTCGAATCCAGAATCTTTAGACCACCCTTTCGAGGTTTAAAATAATGTCGAGAATTTTTTCTATCGCTTCGGCAGATTGCTCTCTCGGCATCGAAGGCAAGTCGCGTCGACTGTGAAGCACCTGCTCTGGAGTAAGGGGTAGGTGAACGAAGCCAATCGAACAATGACGACGACGCGTGTCGTGCCAATGGTGCGTCAAATACATTGCGGCATTGCATAAGTAGGTTCCGGCATGGAACGACACCGAGCATGGTATACCGCTTGAACGCAATTCGGCGTTCCAATGATCAAGCGGAAATTTCGTTCGGTAGGCGACAGGGCCACTTGGAATGAGCGGTCCAAAAAAATCGCCTGCTGCCTCGGTCATCCCGGCGACATTGAGGGCGATTGCCTCCATTTGGACGCGACTGATTCCAGGCGCTTGCCCAAGATGCAAGACTGCGTCATAGCCGACAGCTAGGTCCTTTTCCAATCGAGATTGCAATTGACCGAGATCCACCGGGTAGCGGCGCGTTGTCACCCCGTCCGGAATTCCGCGGTGGTGTAAAAAAGTGACTAATGCCTCCCAACTTGAATTCTGCTCCCAGATGTCATAGGGTTCGAAAGCACTAAGCAATACTCGCAATTCAATCCTCTGTTCGTTTGTCTCAAATTGGTTTTTCGGCAATGGTGGGCTTGCCATCGACGGTTTCTAGCACATTATTTATACCTCTTTTGTAGTCGAAAAAAGGGGTTGCAAGTCAAGAAGCGGACCAACAAGCCTGGAATTGACCTCTTCCTTGGGATAAAGTGGTTGCTAGAACCTACCCGAGTCCACTTTTGGAAGGCGAATTGGATGCTTCGTTTGGATTTTTCTCCCGCTCGCAGAATCGCTACGGTTTTGCTTTCCCTTTGCGCTACCGCTCATTTTCCTTTTGCTTTTTCCGATGAGCTGATTCCGGATAAAAACCTAGAAGCGGTTGTCCGAAAAGAGGTTTTCGACAAACGGTACAACACGGAGCCGCTCACCGCAGAGGATGTTAAAAACATCTCGCAAGTGGTTGGGAAGGGAAAGGGAATTAAGAGTCTCGAAGGGCTCCAAAACTGCAAAGCACTCATGAAGATCGATCTCGAAAAGAACGAGATTGTGGACCTAAGCCCCTTAAAAGAGCTTAAGCACTTGCAGTACATTGATGTCGCGTCGAACAAAATTGAAAAACTTGATCCAATCTCCGGCTTAGTCCAATCCCAGTATTTGCAGCTCTCTAAAAACTCAATCGCGGATCTGTCGCCACTGCGTGACATGAGCAACCTTCGCAGTCTCTACCTCTCAGAAAACCAAATCAAATCGCTTGAACCAGTCGCGGGTTTGAAAAAGGTTTGGACGCTCGATATTTCCGGGAATCCGATCGAGGACACTGCACCTATTGGACAAATGAAGGGATTGGATTCGATCAATCTGAAGGGGTGCGGAATCAAGAGTCTCGAATTCGTTCGAACGCTGAACCCAAATTTCTTGATGCTCACGGGTAACGCGAACTTGGACTTAGGGCCACTAGTGGAATCCTGTGAGGCGGATGTCAAGGCAGAGGGGCGGTTTGCTCCATTTTTGCGTCTTTACTTGGATGACTTGCAACTTAAGGAGTCTTCGCAATCCAACGCAATCGAGCGTCTAAAAGCAGCACGTGTGAAGATAAACCCTAAATAGCAATCACTTTTATCGCTGATCAAGATTACCTTACAAGAAGTGCACCATGAAGGCCACCTTTCCACTGATTGCAGGGCTATCGCTAGCATCTCTGTTATCCGTACCGATACTGACTCACTTGCATGCGCAATCTGACGCCGATACGCCTACGTTTCGGCCTCGTACTGATTTCAATGCCAAGAGTGATCTGCAATTGTTGAGGGAGGAACTCAATCGAGCCAGCGATGCGGAGGGAGCAATCAATCCGCTCGGAGAATACATTGAACGGAATTCCCAAGAAGGCCAACGAAAAATAAATCCGCCACTAGAAATGAGACCAGCAGACAGAGAGGCCGACCCAGTCGACAATGAGGCCGAAGAAAGGCCCAGGATTGAACCCAAGTCGATGAAACAAAATGCTCCGTCGAAGCATTCGACGGTTACGCAATCGCCATCCATCGCGATCTTGCCAGGTCCCCATTACACCATCATTCAACCGGCAACCCCTCAGTATTCCGCAACAATCTTCGACAATTTTCGGCCCCTTGCGCAGTACCCTGTTTCCCTCGCTGCGAGCAGCTATGTTGCCAACCAACCGGAAATACCATTTGGTAGTTCCTCGAACTCCAACATTCTTCCAGCAAATATCTTGGGGGGTGGAGCAGCAAACAACAACGCGATTCTTCCAGATGCTGCAACGATTCCAGTTTATCCTTACAACGCTGCACCGTTGCCAGGCAGCGCTTCGCTTGCACCCCCAAATTCGACCTTTCCGAATCAGCCACCACCTCAGCCCTTTTATCCAATGCAACCAGGGCTCAACCCAGGCATCGCAGGTGCCGCTCCTATGCGTAGCCCTAGCGATGGGATGCCGAACTATTCGCGGCAAGCGCCCATGGTCAATGGACCTCCATTTGTGAGCGGAGCACCATGCCGATATGATGCGAGAAATATGGTTTCTCAAGATCTATACCGCCAAGCTGTAGATCCTTGTGCTCCTGCGCGATGTTCGCCAACAGGGTATGCCCCATATGCGACTCAACCAAGCGGCGGAGGGTTGTCGTACATTCCTCCAACATACATGCCAAACAATAATGGCTATAATTCTGGCTATCGGCCACTAATCGGGTTTGGCCAAACGCTTGACAATGCATACCTCGGTCGAGGTATCATTGGCCAGCCGACTGCGTATGTCGATGGGCAGCCCGTTCGGAATTTTATTCGATACCTTTTCCCTTGAAGGTTAACTGCACGCTTTGCCCGTTCGCTCTCGCTTTTACTTGGATCACGCATCAACTTCCTGGCCCAAACCACCTGGCTCCCTTGAGGCCTGCATCGAATACCAGACGACCAACGGGGCTTCGGCGGGGCGTGGAGTTTACCACACTGCAGAGCGGTCAAGCCAGCTGATCCTGGCTACACGTCAGTTGATTGCAAGAGTCATTGGTGTTCAAAACCCAAACGACATCGCTTTATGTAGCAATGGAACTCAAGCACTCAACTCAGCAATTCTCGGCCTATTGCAGTCGCCTGCGATGTGGGGCGCGCACGTAGTCACCACAGCCACCGAACACAATAGCGTGCTGCGTCCATTGCAACTATGCTCCAAATCCTTCGGAATCACATGGACCGCTGTTCCCTGCGACGAGACAGGTTGGGTCGAGCCGAGTAAACTTCGCGATGCCATGAACGACAACACGCGATTGGTAATCGTGAACCACGTGTCCAACGTGACGGGCATAATTCAAGATGTCCGCACCATGGCTAAAATAGCAAAAGAGAGCGATGCTATTTTCCTGCTCGATGCAGCGCAGTCGCTCGGCTACATTCCCGTCAACGCATCCACAGATGGATTTGATATTGTCGCAGCCCCTGGTCACAAAGGCGCAGGCGGTATGCTTGGAACAGGAATTCTCTATGTGGACCAGAAGATTCAGCAACGGATGGAGCCGGTTTGGATCGGAGGAACTGGAACACAAAGCGACTCCGTCGAGGGACCATTTGAGTGGCTTTATGCCGTAGAATCTGGGAACAACAATCTGCCTGGCATCGCGTCGCTGAAGGCTGGCCTCGAATGGCTCGAAAAGCAGCCTTCGAACCACCAGCATCAAGACTGGTGTAGAAACATAATTGAATCAATAATGGGCTGCAATAAACTGCAACTTGTCGGCCCAAAACCTGACGACGTTTTTCGTCCAAGACTACCAGTCATTAGTTTCGTTAGCCAGAGTCTATCCTGTCACGAATTGGCTATGACCTTGGATTCCGCATGCGGCGTGGAAGCACGCTCGGGATTGCATTGTGCTGGACTTATCCACCCATTTCTGGGAACTCAGAACTGTGGCGGAACCCTGCGAATGAGCTTGGGCCATACAAGCACGTTCGCGGATGTCCAAGCCGCAATTGCAGGCATTGAGATGCTGAACACGATTTGAATATCTGCAACTCTCTGTTTGAGGCAACATTTGAGGCAATTGAGTTGAATACGGTTTGCGTGGGAGGTTAATCGCTATACTGTGTGTGCAAATCATGTGGTACGCCCAGTGCTTTCAGTTGGGTGCGAATCGACACGGCTAAACGCAGGTGATGGACACGCCCTTCATACTGAAAAGCTTCCCAATCTCAACACTACCGCTCGACTACGAATCGAATATGCCAAAGACGATCGCTCTTTTCCTGATGCTCATTTGTCTACGAAACCAGCTGCTTCTGTGTCAAGAGCCCAGAATTCCAAGCAGTAGACCGAGCACAGAACTCCCGGCGCAAACTGCCAAAAACGTGCTGTACCCAATCACCCAAGCAATCGAACACACAGACAAATATCACGGTAAAACGATCGGCGATCCGTTTCGTTGGTTGGAAGATGTCGAGTCCGCAGATACCAGGGATTGGATCAAGAGGCAGAACGAGGTTACTTTTGACTACCTAAAGGCGTCGACCAAGCGAGAGGTGATCAAGCAACGCTTGACAGAGATTTGGAACTACGAACGGTTTGGTTTTCCAGCCAAACACGGCGATCATTATTTGTACTTGCATAATGACGGCCTTCAGAATCAAAGCGTGCTTTATCTTTCGAATAGCCTTGATGGTGAACGCTCTGCCCTAATCGATCCCAACTCGCTGACGAAGGACGGAACGGTTGCTTTGACAGGCGATGTGCCAAGTGAAAATGGAAAATTGCTGGCGTATGGGCTCGCGAAAGCAGGGAGCGATTGGAATACTTGGCGAGTTCGAGAGATCGCAAGTGGCAAGGATCTAGAGGACAAGATCGAATGGGTCAAATTCAGTTCGGTTTCCTGGACAGCGGACAATGCTGGTTTCTTCTACAGTCGATACGACAAGCCCAGCACGGAAAAAGAGTTCACTGGAGTTAACTACTTTCAAAAACTTTATTACCACAAACTAGGTACTTCCCAGGAATTCGATCAACTAATTTATCATCGTCCTGATGAAAAAGAATGGGGGTTTGGCGGTACAGTAACGCAAGACAACAAGTATCTGATCATTTCTGTTTGGCGAGGCACCGAAAAACGAAATCAAATCTTTTATTCGAAACTCGATGGCAAGACCGCCGACGGTGCCAATAATGTCGTCGAGCTGCTAAATGGATTCGAAAGCGATTATCAGTTCATTGGAAATGATGGCCCCTTGTTTTATTTCAAGACCGATAATGCCGCACCCAAACGCCGGATCATCGCAATCGACGTAGACAATCCGAGCCAAGACAACTGGAAGGAGATTGTGCCTGAATCGGAGGAGACCATCGAGTCAGTTAGCCTCTTTGGTGATCGATTTTTTGTGACCTATATCAAGGACGCAACCAGCGACGTTCGACAGTATACCACTTTGGGTAAGCGGCTTTCCGATGTGAAAATCCCCTCGCTGGGAACGGTTGCCGGTTTTGGAGGCAAACGCGCAGCAACTGAGACTTTTTATTCTTTTACCAATTATGTCACGCCACCAACTGTCTTTCGAATCGATTTGTCCAATGATGAAGTGACGACGTGGCGACGCCCCAAACTGTCCTTCGATGCAGCTGAATTTGTGACCGAGCGTATATTTTACAAGAGCAAAGACGGAACCAAAGTTCCAATGATTATCTCGCACAGGAAGGGATTGGAGCGCAACGGAAAATTGCCGACTTTGCTTTATGCCTATGGCGGATTCAACATCTCCATCACACCCAACTTTTCACCCGCAAATTTGGCTTGGATGGAAATGGGTGGCGTGTTTGCGGTCCCGAATCTTCGAGGAGGTGGTGAATACGGGCGCGAATGGCATGAACAGGGCATGTTGCATAAGAAACAAAATGTCTTTGATGATTTTATTGCTGCCGCCGAATACATGATCGAAAATAAATATACCAACGCGTCGAAACTCGCGATTCAAGGGCGAAGCAATGGTGGATTGCTCGTGGGGGCGACGATGGTCCAACGCCCTGAGTTGTTTGCTGTCGCTTTGCCGGGTGTCGGTGTTTTGGATATGCTCCGTTTTCACAAGTTCACTATTGGTTGGGCCTGGGTGAACGAATATGGGTGTAGCGAAGATCCTGAGCAATTTAAGACATTGCTCGCCTATTCGCCGCTCCACAACGTCGTACCAGGAAGACGATATCCGGCAACTTTGATTACCACCAGCGATCACGATGATCGTGTGGTTCCAGGACATAGTTTTAAGTTTGCGGCCCGATTGCAAGCAAGCCAGAGCGGTACGAAACCTACACTGATACGTATTGAAACAAGCGCCGGTCATGGCGCGGGAACACCGGTAAGTAAATTGGTGGATACCGCCGCAGATACATGGGCTTTTGTGCTTAAGAACTTCGAAACCGAATAGTGACAAATGAAGCCGCAACGGCCCAAGGCCAAACGTACGCTGGCCGATTTTCTAAATCGAACAGAGACTCCACCCATCGCTTCAGCGACCGAAATAACGCCCACCTCTCCGACAATTGCCAAGAGAGGGTCGGGACCGCGCGTAACCAAAAAGCGGAATGTAGCTGCATCTCAGACAGCGGATTTGCAAATCGAATGTCAAGAAGGCACGCTTCGTGCCGATTTACCGATCCAGGGAGTAAATCCAGAGCCAGTTGTTTCTAAGAACATGGCTACAAAAAAGAGCAGGGCAACCCAAGAACCCAGGACCGCTATCGATCCAGCGGATAAGCTGCGATTGCGAGAAGCTCAAATTCATGAAGCGGAGTTGATTGCAAAACCGGAATCGACGACTCGGCGAGAAACGCAGGCACGCGAGTTGCTTAAGGATATCACAGACCTTGAGGCATTTCGCAGTGCAACGGATAAATGGGCACAAGGCGAAAGCATATGCTGGGAGGGGGCTTGGCTCGGTGCTATCGCTCCTATGGCGGCGGGAGCTGTCCACCGATTCCAAAGGCCGATGCTCGTTGTGCTTGCACAGCACCAAGATGCCGAAACTGTTGCCCGAGACTTAGACTTCTTTTTGGATCGCAATTGCGATGTTTTTCCACCTTCGTCCGACGATATAGACGTTGACTCATTGCAACAGCAGGAAGTCATCCAGCGATTGCAAGTGTTGTCAAGGCTCGACGCATGCCAATCGCAACGTGAGCATGGAGTCCAGAAGGCTGAAGACCGCGACAAAATCGATGCGCCTGTGATCGTTACGACCATTCCCGCATTGATGCACCGAGTCCCAAGTCCGCAACAACTTCGACAGGACCGCAGAAGCTTGAGCGTAGGCCAACGAATCGATCTTGCTGAACTCAAGCGATGGCTCGCGTCCACGGGGTATCGCACCACAACAAGTGTACAACTGCCGGGTGAGTTTACCGCACGCGGAGGCATACTCGACGTTTTTCCACCGGATTGCGGAGAACCACGGCGCATCGAATGGTTTGATGACCAAGTAGAGTCGATTCGCAGTTTTGATTCCGTTACGCAACGCTCTCTAAGCCGTATGGACCGCGTCGACTTGATCGCAGCCAACGAAGCGGTCAAGGAAGAGGCGTCACTGCTAGACTATTTGCCGCACGATACGATGGTGTTGCTCAGTGAGCCTATTGCTGCCATCCACAATGCAAACGCGTTCAAGGCTAGAGTCCCTTTTCCGGAACGCTTCCGAGATCCGAACGACCTGTTTTCGGAGATTGTGAAGTATGCATTCGCTCAGATCACACAACTGGCGGGCGAGGGGTACCTTGGCGAGTTGTTGCGAATCCCCATTGGGGATGTGCAACGCATCGGTGGCGAGTTGGAAAACATTGCCAAAGACATTGACAACGCTCTTGGAAACGAGCGATCTGCGTTGATCGCTTGCATCAATGAGGGGGAGTTGGGACGACTCTATGATTTGATGCAGCACAGCAACGCGTTTAAATCGGGGCGAGTCAATCTGGAAATTGGTTTGCTTAGTTGTGGGTTCGAATTGCCGCCTGACGGGGCATTCGTCCTCACCGTAAATCAATTGCTCAAACGTGCGACCCTGCGCCGATCCTCACGCAGGCTTGCGTCGCGAGCCATCGATAGTTTCCTAGACCTACGTGAGGGGGATCTCGTTGTTCACTTGTCACACGGTATCGGTATCTACCAAGGAATGGAGCTAATTGAGAAGCAAGGACAAAAGTTCGAACACTTGACCATCGAATTCGATGGTGGAACAAAGCTGTATGTTCCGAGCAGCAAAATTGATCTCGTACAGCGTTATGTGGGAGCGACCAAGTCTAGGCCAAAGCTTGCCCGAATCGGCAGCCAAGCGTGGGTACGGCAAAAAATTGCGGCAGAAAAAGCCGTGACCGATATGGCGGCAGAACTGCTCGAATTGCAAGCCCAAAGGAAACACCTAACGGGCATCGCATTCAAACCGGATTCGGTTTGGCAAAGCCAATTTGATGGGTCATTCCCCTACGAAGAAACCCCAGATCAACTGACAGCCATTGCCGCGACAAAAGCCGATATGATGAACGTGCGACCGATGGAACGGCTGATTTGTGGAGACGTTGGGTTTGGAAAGACCGAAGTAGCGATGCGTGCAGCGTTCAAAGCGGTTGAAAGCGGCTATCAGGTTGGGGTATTGGTGCCAACCACCGTTTTAGCCGAACAGCATTACAAAACGTTTAGCAAGAGAATGGTGGAGTTTCCATTCGAAATCGCCAAACTAAGTCGTTTTGAAACATCCGCTGAGCAAAAGGAAACCGTACGGCGATTAGCAAACGGGCAAGTCGACATCGTCATTGGTACCCATCGCTTGGCTTCTGCCGATGTGCAGTTCTTTAACTTGGGCCTTTTGATCATTGACGAAGAACAAAAGTTTGGTGTGGAGCTGAAAGAACGTATTAAGAAATCGGCGTCGATGGTAGATATTCTGACACTTTCGGCGACGCCCATTCCTCGGACTCTCCATATGTCATTGCTAGGTGTGCGCGACATCTCCAATTTGGAGACGCCACCCGAAGAACGTATGGCCGTCGAGACACGCGTCGTTCGATTTGATGACGCACTAATTCGCAATGCCATTTTGCGAGAATTGAATCGTGACGGTCAGATTTTCTTTGTGCACAATCGCATTGAAGATATGCATTCGATAGCCGCTCGACTTCAACGCATTGCTCCCGAAGCTAGGATCTTGATCGGACACGGGCAAATGGCAGAAGGGGTCCTCGAACAAGTCATGCTCGACTTCATCGATCACAAGGCCGACATCCTCTTGGCGACAACCATCATTGAGAGCGGATTGGACATCCCGAATGCCAATACGATTTTTATCGATGAGGCAAATCGTTACGGGCTTTCGGAGCTACACCAATTGCGTGGTCGAGTAGGTCGATACAAACACCAGGCACATTGTTATCTGTTGGTAGATCGAAATCGCAGCCTCAATCCCGATGCCGCCAGAAGACTACACGCCATCGAGGAATACTCTCAATTGGGCGCAGGGTTTGGGATCGCAATGCGAGACTTAGAAATTCGCGGTGCAGGCAATCTGCTCGGTACACAGCAAAGCGGGCATATTGCAACCGTCGGATACGAACTGTACTGTCAGTTGCTCGAAAGCGCTGTCAGGGAACTCACTCGACAGCCCCCAAAAATCAAGATCGATGTGGAGGTAAATTTGCCCATCGAAGCTTTTATATCGAGCGACTACATCCCCGAGATGAGGCACAAGATCGATGTCTATCGCCGATTGAGCAGACTTCAAGACGTGCATGCAATCGCGGAGATCCGCCAAGAGTTAAACGATCGATTTGGACCGTTGCCGACTGCGGCATCAAGACTATTGGATATCGCAGAATTAAGGATGGATGCTGCTCTCTGGTCGATTCGGTACATCGGAATCGAGGATGGGTATCTGGCGTTTGCATATTCGGACGCAAGAAGGATCGAGCAACTTGCTCGCAAGCATACTGGCAGGTTGCGGATTGTGGATGGGCAACATGCGTATTGGCCGCTGAGATCGCAAGAACCGAAACCGGTTGCTAAAGCGAATGCGGTTTCAAATGCACGCGTGCTTCAACCGATTTCAGAGACCGATGCTCAAATCGTAGCCAAGACGGATTTGCTCGCAGTGCTCCGGTCGGTTCTTGCTCCCATGTGATGGAGAACATTCGATGCAGGACAGTTCGTTCCATTCCAAGCCGGAGGACGACATCAACCCGTACGATGCACCGGGCATCGAACGATTGCAGCACTCTTCGATTTACCAATGGCCATTGCCCTCATTCGCTATCCGCTTTGATGCGATGGTTTCTTGCAGGAATTGGGTTCTATCAATGGTCGCAGACGTTGCTGGGAAGCCAATCGGGTTTTGTTTCGAAAAACGCAGTTCGCGTTGCTTCGCCCGCTTGCCGGTTTACAGTAAATCTTGGAAGCGAAATCCTGCTCAAGAAAGAATGTCATTGCATAGTACTCGAACTGCAAAGCGGGTTCGGGCAATCACTCGTAATTCCGAATGACCAGTTCGTCGATGCTAGCATTCTCCCGCAATTAATGTCGTCTGGTCTCGAAACCCATTAGCCTGGAATATTCACACGACAATTAAGGATTAGCCGCTTACTTGGTGCGGATCGGAAGCGTGACTCGCGGCATCACCTGATCGCAATCGTAACACTTCTAACCAATGAAAGTCCTACTTCATCCTCCGAGGGCTTCAGCCTTCGTGTCTGTCTTCCAAAGAGGTAACGCAAACCTATAAGGCTATGCCGAAATGAAATGCGTACGTGAAGGTTAGCTGGAAGGGGTCTGTCCCTCTCAGGTTTTTCTGGATGGCAGCAGAGGCGGAGTAGTCGACTCGTCGATCGAGAAAAATGCGCTATCGCGTTGTTTTGCTCAATTTGATAGTTTCCCATAGCGGCCTGCTTTGCTATTGGATACTTGGTCCGAAAAATAGACTGTTGGGCGGCCAGGAGTGAAGACCACATGGCCCGATCAAGGAGGCGACGGACAACCACGCAACGCGCTGCGGGGCTAATTGCACTCGCATTGCCCGCCCCTATTCAACGCATTGCCGATACTCATTTTGGCTCCTTGTTAATGCTTGTTGGCGTACCAGCCCTATTCCTATTCGGCCTACTCCATGTCAAGTTTGTGGACGGATTTCCAACATTTTCATTCGACAGCAGGAAAACGGCCGAGTTGCACCGAGCGGCAAGCCAGCATCTCAATGAACTCGAACATCATGCGGCACAGCGAAATCTCGGCGTGGTCGCCGATGTCCTGCATGCTGTGCAGGATCCGAATCACACTCACAACCAGCCCGGTTCGACCCACGTAAATCAATCTGCATCGTCGAATTACCATTCGCCATACCAGCAACAACAATCGTACGATCAGATGCTGTATCAACAACAACAATACCAACGAGTGAACCAACCGTACCAATATCCTCCGCAAAACAACCAGCCGCCATACTACCAACAACCGCAGTCCAACCAACAGCAACAGTCCTACCAGCAACCGCAATCCTACCAACAACAACAGGCTTATCAGCAACAACAGGCATATCAGCAACCACAGTCGTATCAGCCATCGGGCTACCAACAGTCAGCCTTTCAACCCTCCAATACAGCCCAGTCAGCCTATTCGCAACCAAGCCCTCAAAGCTATGGGTATTATGGTCAAGGGCCAGCGCAGCAGTCTGGGTATCCCGTTTCGGTTCAGCAAAACAACGGCTACGCCTTGCCTTCAACAACCAACAGTAGCCAACTCCAATACGGCCAACCATCGCAGTACCGTCGTTAAGTTCGATCGGAGGGTGCCCGCCATCATTCTAATCGCGTGCGGAAACTGGCAAGAGTGAAGTCCATCACAAATGCATTCCGACAAAACCACCTTTGTCGTCAACCGCCTTCTCCAATTGTCGTAGTCTTTTCTTTGTTTGTTCAGGGTCGCCGACACCAATGTAGCGATTGAACTCGACAATCACTGCATGAATCACGGACTCTTGAAACCAGTTTACGACGTGTTGCTCCAGCCAAGAGCACGTTTCTTTGTCGAGGGTGACCTTCAACGCAGCATGCCTAGTTCGCATGTCAGAATCATCTGTGAAGACAACTCCCTCGAATTGAAACGCGATCATTCCATTCAGCGGATCATTTGTAACGAAAAAGCGGCAATGGGCATTGTGCAAGAAATACGAGTTGTGGGTACCATGCTCTGCGATGGCCTCTTTAATCCTTGCGTACTTCGCGACCAAACCTGGCGAAGCGTCCAGCGGCGGATCGAGTCTCGCCATACTCCGCAGTGGTATACAGTCGAAGGCGATGTCGACGGGTCGCGAAATGGAGCCATTTGTGGCATGCTGCATGTTATTGCTCATTGGTTCGATTTCTTTAGTTCGCGAATGCAGCATTTAGCAATTCGCGCTCCTCTAGTTGGTGGGCCCGAAGCGAACCGGTAGATGGACTCGCGGATTCGACTCTTGAAATCCGATCCAGTTTGTGCCTTGCGGAGATTTCGTCCCCCCATCGCATTTTGACGTGTGTCCAAGCACCCATATTGCTCGGTTCATCTTGGTACCAATAGACTGGCGTTCCGGCAGCATAAACACTCAATGCTTCGACGACCTTCGACGCTTCCAAAGGATAGAACTGGTCGATTCGGATCAAAGCAACATCATCTCGATTGAGCTTTGTTCGTTCCGCGAGCAAATCGTAGTACGCTTTTCCTGTACTCATTATGATTCGAGAGGTCGGGGTAGTCGCAGGGCGATTGTCTGGAACAATTCTTTGGAAATGACCATGCTCGATCTCATCCAAGGTCGAAACGCAAGCTTTGTTTCTTAGCAAACTCTTGGGTGTTAGGACAATGAGCGGTTTGCTCCATTTCGACTTGGCTTGTCGACGCAACAAGTGAAAGTACTGAGCCGGGGTCGATGGCTGAGTAACTTGCACGTTATGTTCAGCGGTCAAAAGTAAGAACCTTTCGAGTCGAGCGCTGCAGTGTTCAGGACCCTGTCCTTCGAAACCGTGCGGCAACAACATTACCAACCGGCTCAATCGCCTCCACTTGTCCTCCGCGCTCGTAATAAACTGGTCGACGACGCATTGCGCCACGTTCCAAAAGTCTCCGAATTGAGCTTCCCAAGCGATCAAGCCTTCGGGGCAGTCAAGGCTGTATCCGTATTCGAAGCCGAGGACGGCAGCTTCGGATAGCGGGCTATTGATGATCTCGATTCTCGCCTGATTGGGTGCCAAATGCCCGAGGGGCATGTATTTGCGATTGTCCTCAACATCGCGCACCACTGCATGACGCTGTGAAAAGGTGCCGCGCTCGCAATCCTGTCCGGACAAGCGAACCGGTTGACCCTCAGTCAGCAATGACGCAAAGGCCAGTGCTTCCGCAGTCGCCCAATCCAACGGCAATTTACCATTACCCATCTCGCGGCGATCTTCGAATTGCCGAACAAGTTTCTTATGCAAGTTGAAACCCTGCGGTACCGAGCAAGCGGATTTGATCAATTCGCATGCAATCTGTTTTGGTATCGAAGTTACCACTTGCGGATCGCTAGGTTCAGCTCCACCGAAATAGCCAGCCCAGTACCCAGTCAAACTTTGGAGGTCGTGTACAAACGGCTCCGTCTTTGCCAATTCGAATTCACGAGAAAGTCGATTATGTCGAACTTCCGCGATTGCGTCTGCTTCGAGGCGCGTCAGCTCATTCATTTCCAGCAAGTGCTCAAGATAGCTTTCTCGCACGTTCTTGCGCTTGTCGATGGCAGAGTACATGAGAGGCTGAGTGAACCGAGGTTCATCCCCTTCGTTGTGTCCAAGCCGTCGATAGGCATACATGTCTATCACAACGTCCTTCTCGAACTCTTTGCGGAAATCCATGGCCAAGTTCACAACTTGAGCCACTGCTTCAGGATCCTCGCCATTCACATGAAAGATCGGGATCTGGAGCATTTTGGCGATGTCCGTCGCGTAAGTGCAACTTCGCGCTTCGTCAGGCTCAGTCGTAAAGCCTATCTGGTTGTTCAAAACAATATGAAGCGTGCCGCCAGTCCGGTAGCCAGGGAGCTCGCTCAGATTCAGTGTTTCTTGCACAACCCCTTCGCCAATGAAAGCAGCGTCGCCGTGTATCAGAATCGTCATGCTTTCCGTTCGGTGTGAGTCTCCGTCCCGATCTTGTTTTGCCCGACATCGACCGAGAGCAACGGGGTTCACAAACTCCAAATGGCTTGGGTTAAAGCAAAGAGAGATATGAACTTTCTGGCCGGTACTAGTCGTCCAATCACTGCTGTAGCCCATATGGTATTTGACGTCACCGCCGCCTCGAAACAACTCCGGCTTCGGATCGTCAAATGACCAAAAGATACTTTGGGCTCGTTTGCCCATAATGTTGGCTAACACATTCAAGCGACCTCGATGTGCCATCGCCAAAAGGACTCCATGGACACCGTGTTGGCCTGCTTTTTCCAAAGCTCGATCCAACAATGGAATGAGACTCTCTGCGCCCTCAAGTGAAAACGTCTTGGCGGTTGCGTATTTCTTTCTTACGAACTCCTCAAAAATAGTTGCATCCGCAAGCTTTGTATAGATCCGCGTCTGAACGTCGTGGGACAATGTCAGTCGGTTTTGAGTCGTCTCCATTCTTCGTTGGAGCCAATCGCGTATGTTGCGATTGTCGATGTGCATGAATTGCGCGCCGATGCTACGACAATACGTGTTGCGCAACTTTTCAATAATGTCGGCTAAAGTTCGACCATTGGAGTATTCGAGCGTAGGGGAAGTAAACGGTCGCTTGAGGTCATCCTCAGTCAGCCCGTGTGATTGCGGATCTAACTCTGGCGGTCCTTTGCGCGTGAGCCCCAGGGGATCGATGCGTGCCATCAAATGACCACGGACACGGTACTCGCGAACCAATTGATCGACCCGCTCTTGCATCCTCGCAAGCCACAAGACGTCCTGCGTAGGCTCCTGGAGATTGCTATCGCTCTTGGACGTAACCGCGTCTGTTTCCAAAAACATCGCTTCGGATTGAGCCGCTAGCGAGAATTCCTCAAAGTATCGCTTCCACACATCGGATACGCTATTCGGGTCTTGGATGTAACGTACGTATAAGTCATCGATGTAATCGAGACTGTAGGTGTTCATTTCGTTTCACTTGCTCAAAAGTTGTAAAACCAATCGGCGTCGTGAATGGACTTCTTTCAACGCGTTGGAAATGGAGCGGGAGATTCAACTCACTCTAGCCGATTAGTAGGCAATTGCTCCATCCTAGGCAATGCCAAGGTTGTGAATCGCGACCAAACTAGACAACGAGGCGCTGTAAACTGCCGCTACTTAATGGGGCGAGGAATCCCATAGTAATTGCCTCAGGTACGAGACGACCGCATTATAGCTGCGACTACTGGTCTGCGAACTGGGTTCGGGACCGATATTACTTGAATTCTGTCTGAAAGCTCCATGGACATTTAAGGCGAGGATGTGGTTGGCACAGTCAGTCAAGCTGCACCGTCAAGGCGCCGTGCAGGGTCGCCCCTACAATCCTACGGCAAACTAAGCGTAACCCGGATTCTCGTCTCAAATTACCAAAATTCCCAAAAGACGAACCCGTCTCCCGTCGATAAGAAGAATCCTGGAGGAGCGCGCCTTTCCCTCCACCCTGTGGTCGATTTCGGAGGAGCACGATAATGCCAAAACAACGAGTTCACCTTGTGAATTCCAGATGTGCCAAGCTAGCGTTGCCCTCTAGCCGCGAGTTTCGAATGCAGATAATCCTGCTCGTTGCCATGACAGTGAACCCTGCGCTATTGATGGGACAACAGCCGGAAAACACTCGGTTGGAGTCGTCCGTCCGTTCCAACTCTTTGCGTTCGAACCCGCTTTCGCAGGATGTTCGGGAATCTGCAAGGAACGGTACTGACGCAGCCTGGATGGATGTCATTCGGCTCCAAAGCCTTCCATCGCACGTTGATCCGCCAGTTGTGACAGCAATGAGTGTTTCACCCGCAGGTGACTACCTTGCAGCGGCTGGCGACGATCATGCTATTCGAATTGTGAACCTGTCCACTGGAAAAACGATAACCACTTTAATTGGTCACCTCGATTGGGTTCAATCGCTTGAGTTTTCGCCGAACGGACTTCAGTTGGCCTCATGTGGCAACGACGGGACGTTGCGAGTTTGGTCGCTTGGCCCTTCACCCAAAATGCTAGCAACCAGATCAGTGCCGCATGCTTTGATGACCCTAGCCTACCTGAATGATCAATGCATCTACACCGCCGGGTTTAGCAATCGGATCTACCGTTTTGACGCGTCTCAAAAAGAGTTAGCAGTCGTTCACATTTGCGATTGCCGTGACATTCGTTCGATCGTCGCCTCACCGGACCGAACGCGGATTGCTTTTGGCGGCCGAGATGGTGTATTGAGAGTACGGGAGGTGAATCCTGTAGGACAAGCCGAACCCCTGGAGCATGGACAAGCAGGCCATTCGATGACGGAGAAGGAAATCGTGGTACTTTTGCATTCCGATCGAATCCGAACACTTCAATTCTCCGACGATGGGAACCAAGTCACATCCGTCGGCGAAGATCGTCGCATCGTTCACTATGATCTAGCCTCTCGGTCCATTGTTGGAAAAACCGAGATCGGTGGTGGTAAGCTTCTCGGCCTTTGTCAGTTGGAACCGCACCTTTTCGCAATCGCAAGCAGCGACAATACGATCCGTATCTTCAGCGACAAAGACCAAACGGTGCATGCACGACTTGTAGGACATGACGGCTCGGTTAGCATCCTAAAGCGAACCAAAACACAGCTTATATCGGGTAGTTTCGACACAACTATTCGCATCTGGGATATCGACCGGGCCACTTCTTCAATCGACAACCAAGGGCGATACAAGCACCCAGTCGCTGCACAGTTTGAAGACTCTGGCGCTGGTGCTGACGTCAAATAAATTCGATTTCAAGACCAACCTAGATGGCTGGTCTGGACTGACAAAAAACGCAAAACAACGCCGCATGCGATTCGCGGAGGATCGTCACCGTGACTTGGAAACGAAGCATAGATCAATGGACCAGAAGCTTGATCGTTCGCTCGTTGACTTTCGGTAGAACCATGAACCGCAACTTATCACACGACAACATCGCAGCCAAAAAAAATAACGTGAAACAAACCAACAAAACGCATCGCCATTCGACTGTCGAATCGCTCGAATCGAGACTGCTTTTCAATGTGGATCCTCTTTGGGTCGGCGGTGTCTACGTTGAGGAAGACAATGGTGGGGACGCGCATGGTGATTCGTTCTACATTACATTCCGTGGAGGCGCCGTCGGAACACAATTGACCCGGCTGGTCATCGACACAGACCAAGGATTGCCCGGGTTTTCGAGCGGAGATAACCTATTCGACACGATGGATGGCGGCTTAGGTTCCGACCATTCGTTCCCGTTTAAGATCGAGTCGCTGACAACTCAGGCATCCAATGCTCGCGTGAACGCCGAAGTGACCGACGGTGGCATGCAAATAGTTTTGACCTTTGAGAACTTCGTTGCAGGGGACAAAGTCAAATTTTCGATCGATGTGGATGAGATCCAACGTTATCGAAATGAACAAAGCCCCGATGCAATCAACCCCAATATCGACCCTATCACTTCGGGGGTTGAATTCGCTGATTCCAAGATTCGCGCGTCGTTCGTCGCCCCCCATTTTGAGAACGCGGCCGCAGAAGGTAGTTTCATCAATCTTTATGATGCTGTCCTCATCCCTTCGGGTTTGGAGTTGCCCGCCGATAATGTTGCTGGATTGCGAGACCGCACGGCAGGCGCTGTAGCAACGACCACTCAGATAGCCAAGCCGATCGAACTTTCCGGAACAGTCTATGTTGACAATAATATTAGCCTCACACAAGACAGCGGTGAGGCTGGAATCGGTGGGGTCTCTCTGACTCTGTTCCGACTAGAAAGCGGAAGTTATGTCAGCACAGGAAAAACTGCCATCTCGGACCAGCAAGGTCGTTATCGATTTGGATTCGATCTCGGTCTCCCTCCCGGAACTTATCAAATCCGTGAATCGCAGCCTGCCGGTTACCTGAGCGTCGGTGCCGTGCCTGGATTACTAAATGGCCAAACTAAACTCGGTGTCACAGTTCCGGGAGACAAAGATGTCTTGACAGACATCGAAATCACGCAAGGTGACAGCAGCGGTACGCGATTGGATTTCGCTGAGGCCCAGCCAGCTCAAATTAGCGGCTTCGTTTATCGGGACAACAATGATAACGGGCTACGTGATGCAAGCGAAACAGGCATTGGCGGGATCGATATCCAAATCGTATCCATCGAAACAATTGCGGGCTCCATTACTCAATCCACCAAAACACTAGCCGATGGTTCCTACCGATTCATCGGCCTGCCCCCTGGACGATATCGCATTTCCGAAGTGTCTCAGCCAGCGGATTTTTTCGATGGCAAGGACTCGCCTGGTACCATTCGTGCCCAATTTCGTGGAACCAACGCGGTCAATGACCAAATTACCGAAATCCGTCTCGACGGAAATGATAGCGGCATCGAATTCAATTTTGGCGAGATTGAACCATCCTCGTTGTCGGGGCATGTCTGCGTTGCAATGCCAGGCTTCGACTGTTTTTCCACTGAACCAAACTCCAGTTCGCCTTTGCCCGGCGTAAAAATCGACTTGGTCAATGCGTCTGGGATCGTGGTCGCAACGACCACGACGGGTACCGACGGTAGCTATCGATTCGATCGCCTACCTTCCGGCATCTACAGCATTATCGAAACGCAACCCGCCGACTTGCTCGATGGCCTTTCCCGAGCAGGCAAAATTAACGGCATCGCAATCGGAAGTGCAATCGACGGAACTCGCATCCAACAGATCGCACTCGGTGGCGGCCAACAAGGCACTAACTACGATTTTTGCGAATTGCCCCCATCGACACTTTCCGGGCATGTCTATCGCGACGACAACAACGACGGTATCCGCCAAAGCACGGAACCGAAAATCTCTGGTGCAACAATTCGCTTATTGGATGCGACCGGGGCGTTGCTCGGCGAAGTGGTTACAGACCTTCAAGGATTCTACAAATTCACTTCACTCCGAAAGGGAACGTACCGAATCGATGAGGTCACACCCAGTGGATTCCTTGACGGGAAAGAAAGTATCGGTCGAATTGCAGGTCGCGTTGTTGGCGAACTGGATGGGACAGACACAATCAAATCGATCGTGTTGCCCTCCGGCATGGACGGGAGCGACTACGATTTCGGTGAAATACTTCCTGCAAGCATTTCAGGCAACGTCTATGAGGATGCGGATGGCGACTGCATACGCGATCCCGGCGAATTCAATCTCGAAGGGGTCGTAATTGAGATCCTCGATGCACAGGGGCAAATTGTTGCAACTGCATTGACTGATTCTCAAGGCAACTACAAGTTTGAAGGACTGATGCCAGGCGTATACACGTTGCGTGAGAAACAGCCGGCAGGATATATCCAAGGGGGCCAGATTGCTGGTAGCGCCGGAGGAAATGCGCTGTTGACCGACATCATCTCCTCGATTGCATTGGCCGCTGGTGTTCAGGCGACCGACTACGACTTTTGCGAGCAACGAGTCGCCTCACTCGAAGGCAAAGTTTTTGCCGACCTCAACGAAGACTGCATCTTTGATTCCAATGAATTGCCAATTGCTGGTGCGCGCATCGAATTGCTTGACGCGCAGGGGAACGTCATTGAGACCACGCTCACAGACAACGGCGGCAACTATCGCTTCATCAATCTGAAGCCAGGCATCTACTCCGTTAGGGAGATTCAGCCTGAAGGGTATTTTCAAGGCGGCCAAATTGCACCGGCGGGAGTTGCGGACACTAGTATCGTCGATGTATTGGGGAATATTTTACTTAGCTCCGGCCAGAGGGTGTCCGAGTTAGACTTCTGCGAAGTACCGCCCGCGACAATTTCTGGATTTGTCTTCCAAGATGGCGCGCCGATCGAAACTCAAAATGGACTTCCACCGCTGGTACTAAAAGGATTACGAGATGGCCTGCGTTCCGATGGGGACACGCCGATTGGAAACGTAGTCCTCGAACTTCGCACTCGGACCGGCCAAAGGCTTGCTTCCAAGAACGCGATGCCAGGCGTTTATGCTGGGGATACCATTCGTGTTATCACCGATAGCAATGGCTACTACGAGTTTCGCGGCTTGCGGCCAGGTGCCTACCACGTCTACCAAATTCAACCCAATGGGTTTTATGACGGACGCGATACAGCCGGTTCGATCGGTGGTTTTGCCATCAATTTTGACGACACCTCGGCGGATCAAGATACCCAAAACATCATCGAGTTGCTCGCGATCGATGCTTCGACAAACCCAGGCCATGACGCAATCCTCATGGTCAACTTGCAAGCAGCTGCACGTTCTGTCGAAAACAACTTCAGCGAAATACTCGTTTCGAAGACGCCAACAATTAACCCTCCCGCTCCTCCACCGCCTCAGAATCCACCACCTGGTAATCCTCCACCAACGAATGGTTTCGTTTCCCCACCTTTTGAAAGATTACTGGTCATTCCACCCTTCGTCCTTGGCCGCCCCGATATTCCTGTAGCTGGCTATACCGCCGAATACACTTGGCATCTCAGTGTCATCAATGCAGGCGAACCACGCGGACACCAGGATAACAAAACCGTTGGGCGCGACCGCGTTGCGAACGCAACCAAACTACTCGATGCAACCCAATGGACGATCGATTCGTTAGACCGTGGTCAGTGGGTGATTGTTTCGACAACCAAAAACAAATTAGCAAAGCTGTCTCGGGATGCGTTCGATATTTACGGCGCAAAGCAACTCGCTGGAGACTTCAATGGCGATGGACGAGATGAATTGGCCCTCTTCAAAGATGGCGAATGGTTGTTGGATATCAACGGCAATGGAATTTGGGATCGCGGTGATCTTTGGGCAAAGCTTGGTGAAAAAGGGGATCTGCCCGTCGTCGGTGACTGGGATAACGACGGAAAAGATGATATTGGAATATTTGGGCCTGAATGGGACACCGATGAAGCGGCACTAGCTGCCGAACCAGGCTTGCCTGATCCGGAGAATCGGCTGGTTACAACACCCAAAAACTTGCCTCCGAGAGGCAAAGTGGTTGGACACGATAGACTTATGCAGCGAAGCGTCAGCGGAGATCCACGTTCGGACATTATTGACCACGTCTTCCGATTCGGAGGCGACACCGATCAGCCCGTCGCAGGTGACTTCAATGGAGATGGCGTTTCAACACTCGGCGTTTTCAATAATGGCAAATGGCGAATCGATGTCAACGGCGATGGACAGTTCTATGGCGAAGATGATTCGTTCTTTGACTTCGGACAACAAGGAGATATCGCAGTTGTCGGCGACTTCAACGGCGATGGCTTAGATGAGATTGCTGTCGTGCGAGGCCGGGACTTATTGGTCGATAGCAATGGGAACGGTCATCTTGATGCGACCGATCGCGTATTTGAAATTGAGGGAGAAGACGGTCAAGTGGTCGTGGGTGACTTCAATGGCGACGGGATCGACGAAGCTGCATTCTATTCTTCTATTCCTCGGCAAAGTGAACCACAAGCTCGAACTGCCGGAAGATAGCGAAGCGCTCAGCACCTACCCTGGCAATTGAAAGTGTCGTCGACTTCAAGCTAGTGCTCTGTACAACTTGGAAATTGGGGGTGATGATTTTGTCTCGTGGCGAAAGTCGTCAAGACTTTCGGCGATTTGCACTTGCCGAAACTCACGACGAGTTTCGCTGCCCAAAAATCTCATTTGGACACAGCCGACAAAAGTAGCAGGCACGCTCCGCCGTGCCGTATGCTTGCGTATATTGGCTGGGTTTTCAGGCGGACGGCACATGGAATGTGCCTGCTCCTTTGACTTTTGTCGGCTGTGTCTATGCGGACAGAGCACTAGTTCGTTCCGTTTTGTGTGTTCGATTTTATGAGTGCGGTTCAGTCACCAATCCCGCGCACAGCTCGAGCGAATCGAGGGGAGTGAAAACCGCCAACAACCTTGGCTCCATTCAGTTCATCCTAGCAAGCCCGGGGTTCTACTTGCTCGGCTTGACGATCAGTTCCCCATTCATCACCATCCAGTGCCCTGGGAAGGTACAGAGATATGGGTAGCGGCCCGGTTCTCGAGGTACTTGAAAGTAGATGGCCCCCTCACCCTGCGGTTCGACAACATCCGTATAGCAAATGACATCGTTGCTTTCCGGCACATAGTGGCGAAGGAAGGCATCGGGATCGTTCACTAGACGATTGGTAAGATCCCCGATCTTTTCAAGCGTCCCGGGTCTTATCAACGCCCAGTTGTGTGGAACAACATCTGGATTACCAAAAGTCAATTTGATCGTCTCGCCTGCGGTTGCTTCAAGGGTGCGAGTCGAGAACTGCAAATTATCTCGGGACTCGATTCGGACCATGCGCGCATCGGGGATTCGATTACGCCAAGGATTAGGCACGCTGCGTTTCAACCATTCGAGATCCTTTACCATCGGATGGGCTAACATCGTTTTTCCAGAACGAGCGACATAGTTTGGAATATCCACACGATCGGTATCCATTGCATTGACCGTCGCGAAGAGGTCTTGTGCGTCCTCACCTTTTTCCACTTGCAGCCTCAGATGAAGCTGACTGCAGAGTTGCAAATCGGGAATCTCCAAAAAGAGTGTTGATCCCTGATCCAAGACATGCACAGAAGCGATTGTAAGGCAATCGTGACCAATCATCGGCGGATGCAGAACAGAGTACTCTTTGGATCCATATCCAGGCGAGTACCGATAATTCCAACACTGCGCGAAATGCGAAGCTGTGTCCTTGGCTTGTTCAGCATTGATCGGCTTTCGAAATCGAACCGAGACCCCATTGCCGTGAATGTGAAAACCGACCGGTATCTGAATGTCATCACCCGTAAAGCGAAGCCTTTGAAAGCACCCCGCCTCCGTCGTGTAGGATCCCCACCCAATCATCCCCGAAAGATACAACTGGCCGTCAAGCGGATTGAGGTGCGCGCGGTGGACGCCGGACCGGTATTCACCCGGCAAAGGAAATATCGCACCTTGCCATCGATCGCCAACTTTGTCTCGGAGTACCATCATCGCGGTCCCCGCACCGTACGAAGTATGCACTAAATGCCCATTGAGTGGCCCCATCCTCGCGTCGTCGACCCAAACTTGTCCGCCACTTGAATTGTCCAAACCGCGAGGCAAATAAACCAATGGAAGTTCGACCGCTTGCCCCTCTTTGGGACCGCGATGTCCAAAGAACGGTGCGGGTGAAGTTTCGTAGTCAACGGAATTACCCAGCGATTGATCCTTGGGAATCACTTGAGCAATCATCGATGTTGGACTCCAATCCCCTTCGGAGTTGGGGACTGTAAGTGTTCCGTCTGGCAGGATCCCGAGTCCATCCGGGTTGCGAAACCCGGTTGCTATAACCTTTGCCGTTTTGCCATCCTTTGCAATTTGCACGATGCCTTGATTTCCAGAAGCAATGTAAAAATTGCCAAATTTGTCACGTTGCAACGCACAAATGAAATCATGACCGCCAGGCGATGTCTCGTAAGCGTCCGAAAAACACTCGTACCAATCGGTTTCCTGATCGCCATTCAAATCGTGCAGCTTGGTAATTTGGTTTCTTCCGAGCACATAAATTTTCTCTTCGTGAACCCAAACTCCTAGCGGTTGATGCAATCCGCTCGCGATTCGCCGCCATCGAGCTTTTGGGCTTTGTTTCTTTGCGTTCAAACGTTCCGGCTTAGGGTTTGCATCGAACGCGATGCCCTCCACTCTCCAAACATCACCATGCATCGTTACGACAATTCCGGTACCGTCTTTGAGAAATGCATGGTCACCGCAAGCGATAGGAACTTTCCATGGATTCTTCGCAGGCACTTCAATGGTATCAATTGCAAACCCTTTGCCTTGGCCCATGAGAATATTCGTTTCCAAAGCGAATGGCCATTGCTTGGGTCCTCCAGCGAGCAATTGCCTGAGAGGATGCTTGAGCTTCGGTGCAACAATACGTTTAAACTGACCCGCCTTCATGGTCGGCGCATCGATGTACTCGACTCCGTCCACTACATAGCAAAAAAGAATGTTGTCTTGATGGACATAGTAACCTTGGTATTCGATCTTGGCATTGGCTAGTTCGGGTATGAGCTGTCGGATCGACTTTGCTTCATCGGGTAATGCCATCTCTTTTCCAGCAACCCGAATCCCATCCATAAACCCATGCCGAACGGATGAATAACTGAGGAATCCACCCGTCCACAACTTCTCATACGCCATGGTAGAAGGGTTGAAGCAAGCGGACCAAGATCTTCCAGTGCCCATGCGAAAGCAAACCGCTCGCGGAATTGGTTTTTTGTCCGTTTGAAAGACTCCGCATTGAACCAAACCTGGTACAACGGAGTTCCACTCGTTCCCCTTCCAAGACGCTTCGTCCTGATTTCCCCAATGCCCAAAGTCAGGACCGTCTAAGCCAGGGAAGGATGATAACCAATCCGGTCTTTTGCTTTGCTTCGTAAAGTATGCTGCCTGCTTGGAATAAAAGTCATACACTCGGTTTCGGTTTACCGGTTCCCTCCACGCCGTCCTCAATTCAGGATGGATCGGATCACGCATATAGGGAAACGTTGCAGGTTCATGCGTGTTGGCTGTTCGAATCGCTGCTTCGATCGACACCAGATCGAGCTCTTTGTTTCTGCCGATTTCGATCAAGAAATGGAGAACATCCGCTTGATCGGTTAATGGCAGAGAATCGATCAAACCCATCGGCATCAACGATAAGCTGTTCGCTTGGCTCTCGATCTCCTCGCGAACTACTTTCGTTACTTTTTGACTCGCGGGGTCGCGAATCGCCAAAATCTTTTCTGTGGAGTCCAATTCGGAAACATAGCCGCTGATCAGTTCCCCGTCCTTCGTCGCTACCTTGATAGGTTGAAATTCCTTGGCGACCTTTCGGTTTGGCCAAAGCAAGCTCTCTGCCAGTTCCTTGGCGGTTCGCTCTTTGCAGATCTGAGTCAACTCGGGGCCAATAACTCCACCGGTCTGGCCGACTCGGTGACATGAAAAACAAGCCGATTTCGCTTGTGTATAAACGCGAAGCCCTCTGTTGAAATCACCTTGTGCCTCAGACCTTGCGACCAGCGCATCAACTTGCTCTTGCGAAAATTTTTTATCGTCACCTGTCGCAACAAGTGGCTCGAAATACAGGCCGCCGCAGACAATCAAGACAAAACAGATGGGCCAGTGGTATCGGCACAGGACCCAAAGTGCTAGCCATGGATGTGTTCGTCGAAGTCGTAACCGACATTGATCTTGTGCTTGCATTCTGTGAGATTCTAAAGTGGGGGCATTCAAACGGCGAATAGCAAATCATCGCACTCATTATTCTATCCGGTAACCTGCTCATGTTGTTCGACCAACGATTTTGCAAACACCGATTCATCGTATTTGTTCTTTGGCTCTACATGCAATTCCCCTTGTCAATGGAAGTTACATGGTCCCAAGACCCATCGAAATCCACTCTCCCTGATTTGAGCAGCCTATTTGAAACCGATATAGAACCGATTCCAGCAAACGAACGCCCAACAGAACCGAAGCTGGTTTTGCCCGCTACATTGGCGGACGTTCCGGTCCCTATTTCAGCAAATGAGCTACAGGAAATGTCGAGTTGGGTGCGCTGGTTGGTGCTTCGCAATTTGCCCCCAAGCTTCGAAGACAATCGGAAGTGGGGCAGGGAAAAAGAAGTTTTTAATGGAATTCAACTGCGACGCGAAGGCTGGAGGCTCGAAACAAAAAGAAAAACAAAGATCGCGAAACACGGCACATGGTCTCGATATTACATCGAGTTTGTGGACCCGGCAGATAAGCTACAAGTGAATATTGAAAACATTGAATACCCAAGAACCGGTCCTATTCGGGTCGAGACACAAGTGGTTGCGCCACTAAAACTGTTCGGTCGAATGAGCGAATGGTGTCGCGATGTTCAACTGATCAGTTTATCGGCCAATGCGGAAGCGACCATCGAATTGAAAGTTGCGTGTGAAATTCAGGTGGTTGTGAACCCCCTCAAAATCCCACCCGACGTTGAGTTCCGTCCCGTGGTAACGGACGCCCGAGTTGCTCTGCGCGATTTTAAGGTACACAGCATCAGTCAGATACACGGGCCATTTGCAGAGCTTTTGGGTAAAGGGATTCGCGACGTGCTCGACAATCGCTTGGAGGACTACCGAGAAAAACTAGTGGTCAAAATGAACTCCGAAATAACCAAGCAAAAAGGGAAATTGAAGCTTTCTTTGCAGGACTGGCTGCAGACGTCGATTCGTAAGAAAGCCGAGTAGCGTCTAGGAAAGTTCAACCTGCCTATTCGCGGAACCACGCGATAACGCCTTTGCTGAGCCGCGATAACGCCTTTGCTGAGCCGCGATAGCGCCTTTGTTGAGCCGCGAAAGCGGCTTTGTTGAGCCGCGATAGCGGCGTCATTTGTTAGCCGTGGGGCTCGCCCCACGGTTCCGGCGCACACCCAAATACAAGAGCCGTGAAACGGCGACACACTTCGCCAGATTGCACGATAGGTGTCGCCGGTTCACGGCTCTTTGTTTGCTTCGAGACGATCTCTCTCTGCGGGGCAAGCCCCACAGCTACGTATTGCCGCCGTTTCACGGCTCTCTGCGGGGCAAGCCCCACAGCTACGTATTGTCGCCGTATTGCCGCCGTTTCACGGCTCTTTGTTCGCTTCGCGCACAATCGCGCCACGGACACAACGCACATCTAAAAGAAAATGCGTTCCGCAGTTCCTCGAAGCATCCATTGCTTGTCGTCCGAAGTTAAGAAATCCAGTTTGTCGCGAATAAGCCCAATGGAATCTACATAAGAATGCCCGTTCACCACTTGATATGGACAATCCGATGCCCACATCAATCGCTTGGATCCAAATACTTCCACCAGTCGTCTGATCATCACACCTAAATCTTTGTAAGGAGCCTTCTTCTGGCCCAAAGCGTAAAATGCGCTCGTCTTCACAAAAACATTCTCGAATTTGGACAACGCGCATAAATTGTCTAAGGCAACTGGATCGATCGAACCCGATAACCCAATTCTCGCAAAATGGTCAATGACGACGCGAGTCTTGGGGAAACGCTCGCACATAGAGTTGACGAACGGCAACACATCGGGATTTGCCAATAGGCACATGCATTGCCCTGAATCCGCCGCTTGGCTCCACATTTGATTTATTCCCAAAGAGTCTTTCCACTGCCCCGCTTTTTCTCGATCTGCAACCAATCGAAATCCTCGAACTCCGCTCTTCTCAAGCGATTGCATCATTGGAATTACGTCAGGTTTGCTCTCGTCGACGATGGCTACGCCAGAAAAAATGCCCGGGTATTTCGCAATGCAATCCAGCATGTACTGATTGTCATGGCGGTAGAAACTCATTTGAATCAGCACCACTCTTGCAACACCTTGCGGTCTGCAGTGCTCAAATAGCTCCTCTGGTGTAAAACTTGCTGGGACCATGTCAGACGTCTTGAATGAACCCGCCAATGGATACTGTTTGGTGTCGGGAGTCCATACGTGAACATGAGCGTCAATCCAATTCCCTTCCTCACTGCTGGTAGCAGCCTTTGATTGGGGGTTCGCATGCGGCGAATGCAAAACGGAACCGCTTGCAACAACCACCTGCATAAACTTGCGTCTTGTTACCATGACTATTCCCAGCTACGTTGTTCTCGAAATTAGCACAGCAAATCATCGAACTTTAGCAAACATCGTCGATAGAATTCGGATGCTTGCGCGACTTGCTTTAGTTCAATATACTCGACCGCAGCGTGCGCCTGATCGATGCTGCCTGGCCCATAGATTATGGTAGGAATTCCAGCTCGTCCCAGTTTACTAGCATCGCTTCCGAATGGAACTCCAATCGGTTCTTCGTTCGCACCCATCTCCTCCAAAACTCCTCGTGACACTCGAACAATGCTACTCGATGGGTCAACCGTCCATGCGTCGTCGAGCAGCATAGGCTCTTCCATTTGAACATCCATATCCGGGAATCCTCGCTTCACGCGATCGATCAATAGCTGATAGTGCTGCCAAATTTTTGAAAACGCTTCATCCGGTAACAATCGGCGGTCGATCTCAATCACGCAACTATCTGGAACGAAGTTCACTTGAACACCTCCAGAAATCTTGCCAACGCTGCAGCTGGCAGCCCCTAGTAGAGGATGTTGCTCGCTGGCAAGTGCCTCATGGTCTTGCTCGATCGCCGATACAATTCGAGCCATATGGTAAATGGCATTCGTTCCTAAATGGGCTTTGGAACTGTGCGCGGATTTACCCTGTGCGCGGATACGCCATCGGAGGACGCCTTTGCTCGCGATCGCTATTCGCAATTCAGTCGGCTCGGCTACAATTGCAGCGTCCGCTTCGAGTTCGTCGCAAAATGCCTTTACTCCTTGAAACGAATACTCCTCATCCACGACCGCTGCAAGCAATACATCGCATGGCGGAACAATACCTTGCAATTTCAACTGGGCCACAGCGTGCATCATCCCAGCCAACCCAGCTTTCGTATCGCAGGCGCCGCGGCCGTACATATATCCATTGTCCACCCGCGGTTCAAAGGGAGAAATCGACATCCCTTGAACGGATACCGTATCCATGTGCGCTTCCAGCAAAATCCGTCGGCTAGAATTCGCTCCAGGTAAACGAACGATGACATTGAATCTTGCTTCGATCTGCCCGTTTGCGTCCAACACAGGTTGTTGCCAAGTTTCGATACCCTTTCGCTGAAAAAAATTCTCAATGTATCGAGCGATTTCCGCTTCACCCGGCCCATCTTCATAAAAAGCATTGACGCTGTTGATGCGAATCAAGTCCGCTAAGATTGAGTTCAATTCAGACAATGGCGAATCCCTTCATTGGATGTAGCGAGCGAACGGTTCGACGTCGACGTTGCGTCCACTTAGCACGAGTACGATGTCCCCTTCGCCGCTCAGGTCAATCTTGTTGCACAACGCTGCAGCGATCGTGATTGCTCCAGAGGGTTCGCTGCGCAACCCATGTGTATTATAGATCCACTTCATCGCCTGTTGGATTTGCGGATCGGTTACGACTACAGATGCATTCACAAGCTTCTGCAGAATTGGCCAATTGTTCACTCCCACGTCATAGGATAACAATCCATCGCAAATGCTTTGCGGCTTGGCAACACGAATCCGCTCGTTTACTGCGAGCGATTGTCGAAAATCATCTGCTCCTTCTGGCTCGACACCTACAATTCGTGCATCTGGAAAACTGGAAGCAATTGCTATCGCATGCCCCGCCATCAATCCACCACCGCTCACGGCACACACGAAATTCGAAACGTTGCGACGATCATGCAACAGTTCCTGCGCAATTTCAAGTCCGCCAACACCGTTGCCTGCTATGACGTCTAAATCGTCGTAGGGAGACGCTTGCAAGGCGTTCTCGGTTGCCGCAATGTCGCTCGCCATTTTGTCCCGAGCGCCTGTCAGATGGTCCGTTGCAATATCGTAAGTTCGGATCTCTGCGCCAAACGAACGCGTCAACTCAAACTTCACCTTGGGTGCGGACTCGGGCATGACAATGATGACTTTCTTGCCATATCGCATGCCAGCATATGCAATCCCGGACGCGAAGTTCCCGGACGAATGCGCCGTTACTGGCCGAACTTGCAACTCGTGCAAATGATTGGCCATCCAGTTGAGCGCCCCCATCAATTTAAAGGAACCCACTGGCGTCCACCCATAGTCCTTGATCCAAACGCGTCGGCTTGCGGCGACACCCAACTCCCTTTCCAAGGGGTAGGAGCGAATCAGTGGGGCTGGAGAGATATGTTGCTGCAAGACTCTCTGTGCATCATGAATGCAATCCATTTTCACAGTCGTGTAATCCCTATTGCATTCTGCCTAAGTGAGGATGTCTTTCGCTACCTGTCCAGCCACGTCCGTCAAGCGGAAATCGCGTCCAGCATGGCGGTACGTTAATCGCTCGTGATCGATTCCGAGCAGATGCAGGATGGTCGCATGCAAGTCGTTCACATGGAGTTTGTTTTCTACCGCGTAATAGCCGTATTCATCGGTCGCGCCATAAGCGATTCCGCCCCGAACACCCCCTCCCGCCATCCACATGGTAAAGCCATGCGGGTTATGATCGCGACCGTTAGACCCTTGCGCGGTCGGCGTGCGGCCAAATTCGCCGCCCCAAAGTACCAGCGTATCCTCCAACATTCCTCTCGCCTTGAGGTCGGACAGAAATCCTGCAATCGGCTTGTCGACCTCCGCAGCGTTCTTTGTGTGGCCTTGATAAAGATTGCTATGTTGATCCCATTGGACTTCGCTGTCACTGTGCGTCACTTGAACAAAGCGTACTCCGCGTTCGAGAAAACGGCGGGCAATCAAGCACTGTCGCCCAAAATTTTCAGTGATCGGATCGTCGAGCCCGTAGAGTCTCAAACTACTGGCAGACTCGCTGGACAGATCTTGTATTTCAGGCATCATACCCTGCATGCGGTAGGCGAGTTCGAACGAGTCCAAACGTCCCTCAAGCGCCTGATCGTACCCCGTAGAAAGAATGTGGCCGCGATTCATTTCGGCAATGAGATCGAGTTGTCTTCTTTGCGTCGCAAGATCGATCCGTTCATTGTGGACGTGCTTTATGGTGGCTTTTGACGCTGCCAAGCTCGCATTCCCAATCGGAGTTCCTTGGCAATATGCTGGCAGAAACGCAGAGCCCCAGTTGTTTACTCCGCCGTGGGCAAGCGTGGGGCAAATGGTTATGAATGCTGGCAGGTCCTGATTCTCAGTTCCTAACCCATACGTAACCCAGGACCCAAGACTCGGACGAACAAACTGATCACTACCGGTATGAAGCTTCAGCGAGGCACCGCCGTGCGCGGGGTTCGTTCCATGTACCGAACGAAGAACGCATAAGTTGTCAACATGCTTCGCGAGGTGAGGAAACAAATCGCTCACCGGCAATCCACTTTGTCCGTATTGCTTAAATCTCCATGGCGACTTGAGTAGGTTTTCTGCTTTGGCAAATAAAACTTTAGGTAGTTCAAAGGGCGCAGGCTTACCACTATCCCTGGTCAGCATCGGCTTCGGATCAAACGTGTCGACTTGCGATGGCCCCCCTTTCATAAACAGAAAGACGATCCGCTTGGCGCGTGCGGCAAAGTGTGGCGGTTTGGCGGCCAAGGGAAACGCCGATTGGTCCTGCCCCAATTCAGAACGTAGTTCTTGCCCTAACATCGAACAAAATGCCAAATGCCCAAAACCGATCGCAGAGAACTTGAGCGCATTGCGTCGCGATGAAAAGGAAATAGGGAGACTCATGATTCTCAACGTATATAAAGGAATTCGTTGCTCGCCAACAGAGCCTGACACCAAAAAGACCAAAGGCTTTTCGAAGACTGTTCCCCATTCGCTGTGTCCTGCACGCCCTCGACAAACGCTATCGCACGCTGCAATTCCAAGTGTGTGGGTTGCCGTCCAAACGCGAGTTCGTACGCGAAGTGAATCCGTGATACGTTGTCATTCGAATGGTTGCTCAACCGCTCCGCAAACGCATTTGCCGAATCCATGATCAGTTCGGAGTTCATCATGAGCAGCGATTGCGGCGCAACGGTTGTGGAGTTGCGATGGCCTGTAGGCGTCGTTGGGTCAGGAAAGTCGAATTGCTCAAAGAGCGTATACAGATTGTTGCGGATGACTGGCAAGTACAGTGAGCGGCGAAAACCATCATACTTGGTGTGATCAATCGAAGTATGATCAAATACGAACTGGCGATTGCGCAAAGGAATCGATTTGCCTCCCAAAGACTCATCCAATCGACCGGCCACCGCCAAAACGGCGTCGCGGATTTGTTCGGCATCCAATCTCTGAAGTGGAAACTTCCAACGCAATCGACTCTCTGCGTCCACCAACATCGATTTCGCATTTTCGGGATGCGACGATGACATCTGGTACGTACTGGAGGAGAGAATAAGCCTATGCAAGTCCTTGATCGACCAGCCATTATCCATGAAATAATGCGCCAACCAATCCAGCAATTCGGGATGAGACGGTCGATCACCTAGAGTGCCAAAGTTCTCGGTCGAAGGGACAAGTGCGGTTCCGAAATGCCATCCCCATACGCGGTTGACAAGTACACGTGACGTCAGGGGATGCTGCTTGCTAGCCATCCAGTGCGCCAATTCGAGTCGGCCACTATGATCGTTGGGCAACTCGAAGTTAGCGTTCGAAGGGTGCATGACTTCTGGAAAACCGCGGGAGACGCTCTTCCCGAAATTATGATGACTACCGCGAATGTGGATCGGCAATTCCGGCGTGATCGTACCATCGGTGACGCCCATCACGGAGAAAACGTCTGCTGCATTGCTCTCAAAAAGTCGCGATTCCTCGCACAATCGGCTGTATTGGGCATACGTCTCTGCATCAAACGCAAATTGAGGCTGAGACGGTATCGCAAGAAACCCTGACTTGTCGACTAATACCGCGTGAATCGCTTGCAAGCGTGGGTCGTCAATCGCACTCGCCTTGGGATCCGTTTTGCGAGTTGCTTCCATGGCAGCAAGGGCTTCAGCGAACAAAGGACGGAAGTGCATTTCCAATCCTGTTAAATCTTTCTTCTCGGCAAATGCATGCCAGTGACCTAAGACAGGATCCTCGCGGCGATTGGCCAAATGCCTACGGCAATGATGGAGTATATGCGGATGCAGCCCTTTGGGCTTTGCAATGGTCACAATCTCGGTCAGAGGAGTTTCGAGATCGAATGCCACCGCGGCGAGTAAGTAATCGACCGCTTTGGACATCGAATCCGTTTGCAACCTTTCTACGGCCTTGCTCTTGAACGAAGCGATCGCTCCTTTTTTCTCAGCAATTGACTTCTCGATTTCCTTGATCGCCAAGATCTCCTCGTCGTTACCAAAGAGGTATTCATGCCAATGCTTGATCGCCCCCATATTGGTTCCATCAAATGTCTTGGTGCTCTTGAAGATTGCTGCCAGTGCGTAGTAATCTGTCTGCTTGATGGGATCGAATTTATGATCGTGGCAACGAACGCAACCAAACGTCATTCCTAAAAACACCTTGCCCATCGTGTCCAACTGCTCGTCAATTGTGTCCATCTCCAACTTTTCTCGATCCGGCTCAGCCAGAATCTTGGCGCCAAGCATCAGGAAACCGGTTGCCGTTTTCGAATCACGGTTTGCGTCCTTGATTAGGTCGCCGGCTATTTGCTCGACCAGAAAGTGATCAAACGGTTTGTCGCTGTTAAATGCATCAACGACGTAGTCGCGATATCGCCAAGCATTTCCAAATGCTAGATTCTCATCCAATCCATTCGAGTCCGCGTACCTCACGACATCGAGCCAGTGCCGTCCCCATCGAACACCATAGGCCGTTGAACTCAGCAATCGCTCTACCAGTTTTTCGTATGCATCCGGCGCTTCGTCTGCGAGAAATGAGTTGATCTCTTGGGGTGTCGGGGGCAATCCAATCAAGTCATAGCTCAAGCGACGAATCAAAGTCCTCTTATCGGCGGGAGGAGCAGGTTCTACACCGCCTGCATCCAATCTTGCGAGCACAAAAGCGTCGATGGGTGACCTCACCCATGCTTGATTTTGCACCTGAGGTACCTCAATCTTAACTGCAGATCGCAAGGACCAAAACGTTCGTCCATTTTCGATACTCATCCCGATAGGTTTTTGTGCACTTTCGAACGCGTTGGCGTTTCGAGGATCGGGAGCACCCTCCGCTATCCAGCGTTCAAGCGACTTGACTTCGGCTTCGGTCAGACGGTGCTTTGGCGGCATTTTTAGTTCGGGATTCCGATATCGGACGGCATGAATCAATAAACTGCTATCCGGATTTCCGGGCAGAATCACGACGCCAGAATCACCACCGCGAACGGTGTTGTCGCGAGTGTCGAGCTGCAACCCGCCACTTGCCTCCAAGCCGGAATGGCATTCATAACAATGCCTCACTAAGAGCGGACGAATTGAGCTCTCAAAGTGCTCGATACCTGACCGTTTGGACTCCTGTGTCGGCGTTGGCGCAGCGACAAGACATCCACAAAACTGCTGTATCGCTAAAAAAAGCACAGATGTGATGCAAAATAATCGCAGTATATAAAATTGATGTCCAGTGAAAATTGTCATCGTACGGACTATGAATCGCAATCTTCCAGTAACCTATCTTGCCAGTGCGGAGCGGCCAATCAAGTATAACATGAACATGGGCCCTTCATGAGACTTGAACAAGTGTCTTCGTTGTTCCGAGCATGACTCAGCCGACAAAAGTCAAAGTAGCAGGCACATTCCATGTGCCGTCCGCCTGAAAACCCAGCCAATATACGCAAGCATACGGCACGGCGGAGCGTGCCTGCTTCTTTTGTCGGCTGTGTCGAGCATTGGTCTCAATGGATTCGAGCAGTTGATTCGGGCAATTGCCTCGGTTTTTACGGGCAACAATCGGCGGGGGCGATCGTTCTACAACCAGGCCCCATAACCGAAAGGCTAGCCTGACCCCGTCGTGCACAAATGACCCCGTCGCGCACAAAGTTGCGTGCACCTTATGGCTAGGGAACTGGCTTATTCAACGCTTTCCTTTTGCGTTACCATCTTTTTCCTTCGCTTCGATCACTGGGTCCGAGACTTCGTCGTCGTCCTCTTCCTCTTCGAAATTGTTTGCGAAGACGAATGCCGCTCGAACCGGCGGCGGCATTGGAGAACTGGCGCCTCGAACGCTTCGCCAAACGATATCTCCGAGCAGTAAGTCGTCCGCCGCATCCTCCATTGCAAGGTTCATACTCTCGGACTCGATCGCCCCCCACGCTAAGGCATTATTGGTCGCGTTGATGTCCACTGTAGCAGGCAAGTGCCTATAGGGCTTCATGTCTGCCGACTTTCCGAAGCTCGCGTACATAGGATTGGCTGCGGCGTCGAACTGTGTCATCGGCTCCATACCCAGAATAAGCTCCATGGACCGCAACATGCTTGATGTCGAATAAAGGGTTGAGTCGACGCTGCCTCGTCGAATATAAGGACTGATCGCCAACGCCACTGTTCGATGTGCATCGACATGATCCGACCCATTCTGCGCATCGTCTTCGACAACAAAAATGGCGGACGTAGACCAGAACTTGCTCGTTGAGATCGTTTCGACAATTTGCCCCAGGGCGAGGTCGTTGTCGGCGACCATCGCAGTGGGAGTTTTCTTCCCGACACGCGTCGCATTCGTATGATCATTTGGCAACCGAAGAACGATGAACTGCGGCATGTTCTCATCCCTCTCAAATTCCTTAAGCTTTTCGGCGAAGCGTTTGGCTCGGTCAACGTCCGTATAGTCTAAATCATAGGACCGATAGAAGGGATCAAAGTTGCCCTCTAAATTGATCGCGCGGGCCTTGCCCGGCATTCCCAATGGTCCGTTCTGGATAAACTCGCCAAAGCTATAGTAGGTCACATTGGACTTTTTGCATTTATCCCAAATGTAGCCGCTCGATGGGAACGCAATCTCGTACCCACCCTCGGATGTGTAGCCCAATTTTCCTTTGCCTCCTCGATAATTGAGTGGCCAAACGCGTTCGACGAAGTCGGTTGCATAAGCGGCCATGGACCATTCATGACCATCGGCGCTCACCTCGCTTTCTACATAGAAGTTGTCGAGCAGTACAAATTCTTTAGCAAGAGCATGGTGATTGGGTGTCACAGATTCAGGGAAAATACACAGGCTCACGTCACCATTGCCCTGTTTCATGTCGCCGAATATTTGGTCATAAGTTCGGTTCTCTTTAATGATGTAAATGCAGTGCTTGATCGGACAAGCTTCACCGACACGAGACGGGATGATAGAATCCTTGGCGAGAGCTTGCAAATTGGGTTGTTCCTCTTTTTGTAGCGGTGAGACCGCGTACGCATCCTTGGTCCAATTGGCCATTTGAGCCGGGGTCGGGGAAGCAATGATGCTGAGTGTTCCTTTGAACAATCCACCTATATACTCGCGAACTGACGGCGGCAGTTCTCGGAGTGGGTTCGGTCCCTTGGAGTTGTCTCGCGATGCCAGCCCCTTCCCATTGGTTACTAGAATGCGATTCCCGTTGTCGGCGAATCGAACACAAGTGGGGTACCAGCCCACGGGAATGAATCCAAGCGACTTGGTTTTGCCTCGCTCGCGAATGTCAAAGACGGCGACGTTGTTATTATCGGCATTGGCAACGACCAACACCCCTTGGTCTGGCGTCACCGCCAAACTGTTGGGTGTGCTCCCATTTTTCTTTGAGTCAAAGAGCGATGTGTGGATGATTTCCTTTGAAGTCCCCTTTTCTGTCTCGAGCAAAACCACCGAGTTATCGTCGGAGCATCCAACGAGGAGGTACTTTCCATCATCTAAAAAAACCATCTCCGTCGGATGGCTTCGAACCGTCCATTGATCCTTGAGTGTCATTGATTCGAGATCGATAACTGCGAGCGAGGATTTTCCCCATAAGCTAACTATTGCAAGTTTCTTGTCGGGAGCAATTGCGATATCGAAAGGAAAACTCCCCGCAGGTAGTTCGATCTCGCTCAACTTTTTGGTGGTCGCCAAATCTATCACAATTAAACGACTTGCGACCATTCCACAGACGAGCAACTTTTTTCCGTCGTCAAAGGCCGCAATTCCAGAAATGACAAACTTGGCTTTTGGATCTACGACTTGGACCTTGCGGTCAAGGGTTAAGTAGCCGTTTCGATGTCCATAGACATAAACGCATTCATCCTCCGCCCCGCTTACCAACAGAAGGGTTCCATCCTCGTTGAACCGCAGCCCTTGAAAAGTTTGGTCGATAACTACCGCTGAAGTCACCTTGAGATCAGCTAAAGAGACGATCTTTATTTCGTGAGTGCCCCATCCAGAGTGAAGGATTGCAGCAAACTTTCCATCCGGTGACAGTTCCATCCGGGCTGGAAAATCACCTAGAGCAACCTGTTCACCCGCCGGCCGCAACGACCATCCATTGGGCAAGAGAGTCAGCCCGTCCGCTTGAAGGCCGGGCAGTTGAATCGGATTCTTTCTCGCGGACACTTCTTGAGATTGCAAAATGCCGAAAGACGAAATTGCGGGGAAACAAAAACTCAGAAGCACGAATAGGAAATGTCGGTGGGTCATAATGAATGCGGAAAAAAAGGACCATGCAACTTGGATACTGGGTACAACCAACAGCGTTATCTTTTAGCGTATTTGTCGTCGCACATGCGGTGCGTGTCCAAATATTGACTATTTCTTCACGAACGAACCTTTTCTGCGAATTCGTGCGAGCAACATTGACTGAGGACGCCAGTTAGGTACGAGGATGGCCGTCCGCCATGTGACTAGAATTTGAGTCACTTGCGCGATTGCAGCGGGTTGCTTGGAAGGCGGATACTCTAACAATACGCAGAGGGCATTATGACGAATGCTGCACGGTGCATGGTTGCGCGGCAATTCGAACTTGCGAATTGCCTTGAACTAATTCATAATCCCACGCTGTAGATGAACTAAAACCTCGCTGCGTCAGGCCAATCCAATGCGGGAAACAAGGAATTCAGACGCACATGTTTGTGTTTGTGCCAACTGCGGTTCTCCCCAGTTGGCTGAATACTGCGGACAATGTGGACAGCGAAAGCGAGGATCACGCCGGCTGAGGGTACGTGATATTGCTGTAAACTGTTCCGAGGCGCTTTTGGATGTCGAGTCACCGCTACCAGCGACACTCATAGGGTTGACCCTTAATCCTGGCAGAGTGTGTCTCGACTATGTCAACGGTCGGCGCAAACGGTATATGAATCCGTTCGCGTATCTGCTGGTAGCCGTGACCGCCCAAATCATTCTCTCCACAGTACTCCGTTGGGCGGAGTGGACTACGCCAACGCCTCAAGATTTGGATGGCCTTACGGATGAAGCACTGAATTTTATGATGTTCGCAATTGTCGTGCCTCTAGCAATGTTCTGGACGAAATTGTTCGTTGGATCCGATCGCAGCTTTGTCGAAAACTACGTACTTGGCCTTTATCTTCTAGCGCAGTTGGCTTGGATTGAGTTGATTCTTCTACCGTTCACTGACGTCGCAATTGCGGCATACCTTACGCTAAACGTATTTCCGGTTGTCTGGCTGATCCTCGCAACTTGGGCGGGAACGGTCTTCTACTCAATGAAGTGGTATGCGGTGTGTTGGCGAATGTTTGCTTCAACCTCAGCAACGTTGATTATTGGCGTCGGTTTGCTAATTGCCGTAATGGAGGCCATCGCCTTCTTTAATCCTGCCGAGATTGCGAAATGAACCAATTTGATGCAAATATAGAGAGCTATGGAGCTGAGTCCGTGGAGCAACTGCTGCAATCGACCACCCGCCCAACTGGTTGTCGCCAAGTCGTCATGATCCTCGGATTCGGTTGTCTTCCCGGCCTTCTGACCGGAGTTATCGTCGGCGTTCTATTGGGAATCTTCGCGTGGGATTTTGCCACTAACGACGAAGCGATGAATCCTCTCGGTGACCTCGATGTCCCTGGTGGACGATTGGACCTTACGAGAATACGCGCTTTAGTAGATCAACTAGCCAAAGACTACTTGAGCGACAGCTCTAATATTGGTCTTATTATTGGCGTTGCTCGCGAGAATGAAACGGCCGTTTGGGGCTTTGGTCATCGGTCGATCAACGATTCTCAACCACCCGATGGTGACACTTTGTTCGAACTTGCATCCGTCGGCAAGACATTCACTTCGCTGTTAATGGCCGACATGTACCTCTCGGGAAGAATTGATCTGAACGATTCGTTGCAGAAGCATTTGCCGAATGAAGTGACAGTGCCATCGTCGAATGGGCGGGCCATAACTCTGTTGGATCTCGTAACTCATACATCCGGACTGCCATCGCTGCCACCGAATTTCGTGTTCGGCGAACCACTCAACCCGTACAAGCACTATTCAACCGCAAAGATGTTTTCCGACCTTGGAGGTATTCAGTTGAGCCGCCAGCCTGGTTCCAGATACGAATATTCCAACCTCGGCTTCGGGCTCCTCGGAGAGGCTCTGGCACAACGCGAACAAATTTCCTATGAGCAACTTGTCATTGACCGTATCTGCACCCCGCTTGGAATGAAACGCACGCGGATGACTTTGACGAAGGAACTGAGCGAGAACCTTGCAGAACCGCACAACGGAGGATTGCCGGTACCGATCTGGGAAGATACAACGATGCCAGGAGCTGGCTCGTTCCTATCAACTGCCAACGATATGCTGCGGTATCTGACGCTCTTTCAGAATCCGTTGCCGGACACTTCGCCCCAACTTGTCCTTGCTGCTCTTGAAACCAAGATTAAACGTCGCGCATCCAATTCTTCTGCTCGCAGCATGGGGCTGGCGTGGCATATCGACTCTGAAAACGCGCACGACATCATTTGGCACAACGGCGGTGCAGGCGGATCGTGTAGCTACACCGCGTTCACGACCGCTCCATCGTGTAGCGTGATTGTGCTGACCAACAGCAGTAACCCGGTCGATGGACTTGGCCGCAAGATCCTGTATCTGTTGCTTCAGACAGACTTGTAGAATTCCACGTTTACGAGCCAAAAGTGCCAAAGAAAGGAATATGGGGTCAGAAAGGAATAGAGGGGTCAGACCCGAATGGCACTTAATCGGATAGAAACCCAAGAGCATCGCATGTAAGGCAATTTGGTTTAAATAGCGGTTAAGCTCTTTCAGGCTAGGACCTTACGCCGATTAAGTACCATTCGTTGCTGACACCTTCACTCGTCGCGCCCATGCTTCCCATTCGCTTGACATCTGCTTGATTCGTTCAGGGAATTTTTCTGCAAGATCGTTCAGTTCGCAACGATCTTCGGCCAAGTTGTAGAGTTCCCACTTCAATTCATGCGGCATCCGTTTCGAATAAACGGCTTTCCAGTCCCCTTGCCGCAAAGCATGAGCATCTTGATGATCAAACCCAATTGTTCGCATGGGTAACGCACCGCCGCGCATGGCTGGCAACAGACTGGTTCCTTCCATGGGAGTGATAGTATGGCCGTTAAGTGTGGCCGGGTAGTGTGCTCCCGTTACGTCGATCAAGGTCGGCATGATGTCCATCAGGTGCGCTGGATCATGAACCCAATGGTCTCGTTTACCTAGCCCATTGGGCCAATGTGCTATGAAGGGGGTACTGATGCCGCCTTCGTGCGTGAAATGCTTATAGAGTCGGAACGGCGTGTTCCCCAAATTTGCCCAAGCGCTTCCATAGGAATGATCCGTGCCTCGACCGCCGATCTTTCGAAGTTCGTCCCCCTGATGCAATTTATTTATCCCTTTTCGCGACTCTCCGTCGAAACCGAAAGGCCCCCACTCATAGCAAGCACCGTTATCGCTAAGAAATAGAATGAGAGTGTTATCGAAGCTATTCGTTGCCTTGAGGTGATCGATGATCTTGCCCACACCGTTGTCGACGCCTTCTACCATTGCGGCGAATACGGCCATTCGACGAGCTAGGTCCAATTGGCGATCTTTGTCGAGGGAATCCCATGCAGGATTCTCAGTACCTGGAAAACCGTTGGCGATGTCGTCGCGATCGACTGGGACGATGGAACGTGGAGAAAGTTTCCAATGTGGGCCGCTGGCCAGTCCAAGCTTCTGCATCCGCGCGAAGCGTTCTTCTCGCAGAACATCCCATCCTCGCTGGTAGACGGCATCGTATTTGTCCGCGCGTTCCGAGGGAGCTTGTATTGGAAAATGCGGTGACGAGTGACCGAGGAACAGAAACCAGGGTTTCTCTCTCTTCTGACCTTGCTTGATGAATTCCAAAGCATAGTCGTTAAAAGCATCTGTCGCGTAAAAGTCTTGTGCGGGTGGGTTGATTTCCTTTGCCCGGCCTTTCGGTAATCGAATGTAGTGACTTGCGTCGTATTGGTCGTGTGAGTGAGCCCGGGTGTAGCCGTAAAATTCATCAAAGCCGCGTTCGACTGGCCCCGTTTCTTGATGCATGTGCCATTTGCCGACATAATAGCAACCGTAGCCAGAAGGCTTGAGAACTTCGGCAATGGTTGCGCATTGATCGCTCAGTCGACCAAGATAGCCCGGGCCTCTCGTTGGGTTTGGCTTGTCGCTCGTGAAATCACCAATGCCGGCCTGTGTTGGATAAAGCCCGGTCATCAATGAAGCACGACTAGGACAGCATCTTGCCGAATTGTAGAGCTGTGTAAAGCGAACGCCTCCAGCTGCCAACGAGTCGAGGTTGGGCGTATTGATTTCTCCTCCGTAACAGCCTAGGTCCGAGTAACCTAAGTCATCGGCAAGAATCAAAATGATATTGGGCCTTTCCGCAGCGAGGACGATCGTCGAAAGCAAGGCAGTGGTGAGAGCAGCGAGTGTTGCGCATCGGAGAAGTAAGGTTGTCATTGTCCTGTAGGTTTTCTATTGGTATTACACCGTGGACGGCAATTTTATGGACTTGAGTGCCGAAACTTTATGTTGTTTGGTTCCAGCACTGCATCGGTTCATGATTTTGGCTGAATAGCATTCGATTCGACCACTACTGGTTTACGCTTAGGGGGAGGTCGGCGCGCAAGTTCCGTGGACATCCCTTTGTCGTCGAGAGTATTCATCCACTCATCGACTGCGATGCGAAGGCGATCGAGTTCCGCAGTATGCTCGGGTTTGCCCACAAGATTGACAAACTCATCTGGATCGGAGTCTAAGTTGTAGAGTTCTTCGTCTGGGCGGCGCAGGTAGAGTTGGACTATCCTGGCGATTTCGGGATTCGTTTTGGCATCCCTTTCCCAGGAAGGCCAGTAAGCTGCATCATCTGGAGCGCGATCGATATGGGTATGGAACTCGAGTGAGGAATCGATGTTGCGGATGTATTTCCAAGGGCCGGCGCGGACCGAACGGGCTGGGTAGAAATTCATTTCACCATCTCCGCTGTGTGTGGAGAAAATTCGATCCCGGTGCTCGCTCGTGGAGCCCTGCAAAACCGGGAGAAAGGAACGGCCATCTATATCTGGGGCATCTTTTATTGGATCGGCGCCAGCAATCTCGAGCATGGTTGGCATGATGTCAATCCAACTAACCATCGCCGAAGTACGTTGATTGGGAGCGATATGCCCGGGCCATGCAACGATGAACGGTACCCTCAAGCCTCTTTCGTAGAGGTTCCATTTTGAGAATGGAAACTGAGCGCCGTGATCGGAAGTGAAAACAAAGACTGTGTTGTTGGGTAGATGGGTCTTCACGGCCGAACGAACGAGTCCGAGGTCTCGATCGCAGTTTCCTACTGCATGAGCGTATCGAGCTCGTGCGCTGCGAGTCTCCGGTGTGTCGGCTAGCTGCCGAGGAAGGGTCAGGCTGTCAGGATCCATTTTGCCGGCTGCTGGCCATGGTACATGAGGCCAATTCGTTCCAACAAACAGACAGAGCGGCTTCTCAGACTTGCGTGCACCCAACCATTCGACAGCTTTCTCGATGCACTCGTCCTGGTGATACTTAAAGTAGCCAATATGATCGAAGCCGTAGGTTGTAACGTCGGTGTAGTGAGATACCTTGCCTATGGCCACCACCTCATAGCCAAGCTCATGGAAATACGACGGCCATTTTTTAACTTGAGGATCAGGGCTTTGGTGATTGAAGGTGGCACCACTACGAAGCCCAAAGCGAGCGGTCAACAATGCAGCTCTCGACGGAGCGCAACTGGGGGATGCAACGTAGGCCCGATCAAATGTAAGCCCCTCGCGAGCAAGAGATTGCATGTTGGGTGATGGGATCTCGATGTTCCCATAGGGCGCAGTGTCTTCTACCGACAGATCGTCGGCGAGGAAGATAACGATGTCTGGTGGACGAGTGTCGGATACGCCATATGAGCACATCCATCCAACGCAGCTAGCTGCGATCGCGATTCGAAAAAGCATGGTTCAACATTGCGTTGATTGGTGAAACGTTAGGTTACGATTACTTTATCTTACCCGCAATGTTACTGCGTTAAAGGAAGCTAGCCTGAAACAAGACATCCAAATTATTGAAAATTGTTGTTTCTTTCCTCTCATTCACCGCTCAGGCTTTACTTGTAGCATCTGGACGATTGAAACAAACGGGTGTGACCGGCTATTCGGTTTATCATGCTGCCATAGTCAGAAATGATTCTGAATAGTTCTTTCTTGTCTTTCCGTATTGGGCAAGACTGCATGCTCTGTGTTGTTCTGTAGTTACATCCCATAACTCGCTTGCCTCA
>JANMGH010000182.1:0-3963 GCA_031374515.1 Pirellula sp.
TGGTTACGTCTTTAGGGCGCGCGACACGCAACTGGATAGAATCGTTGCCATAAAGGTCCAGCGCGCCGGAATGTTCGCGACGGACGAAGATGCTGAACGATTTATCCGGGAGGCCCGGAGCATCGCTCAGCTCAATCATCCTGGAATCGTCACTGTTTATGATACGGTACGATCCGAAGAAGACATATGCTATTTAGTGACTCAGTTCATCGATGGAGAATCGCTGGACGCGAAATTGCAGAAAGTCGATTTCGGCTTTGAACATAGTGCCACGTTGATCGCTTCCATTTGCGATGCGCTACAGTACGCTCACGAAAATGGCATCGTACATCGCGACGTTAAGCCATCCAACATTCTTCTTGACGTTTCGGACCGGCCGCACGTGATGGATTTCGGGCTTGCGAAAAGCGTCCTGGACAACGGAAACACGATGACATCGGAAGGCAGGGTTATGGGTACGCCTGCTTACATGTCGCCCGAACAGGCTGCTGGCAGGTCAACCAGTGTTGATGCGCGAAGCGATGTCTTCAGTATGGGGGTGATGTTATATGAAATGCTAACCGGCGAACGGCCATTCCAGGGCAACCGTAGAATGTTGCTCTTGCAAGTCATCGAAGACGAACCTCGATCACCTCGACAACTCAAGGCGAATATCCCTCTCGACTTGCAAACGATCTGCCTCAAGGCACTTTCAAAATCGCAAAGCAGGCGCTATCAATCGGCGGGGGAAATGGCTGCCGACCTGAGAAGGTTCACGAGCGGCAGACCGATCAAAGCAAGGCCGATGGGTTTCGGCGAGAAATTTTGGCGGTGGTGTCGTTCCTATCCGCTTGCAGCGAGCCTGATAGTTGCGGTGCCGTTGGTTTCAATCGGCGGGTTTGCTTACCTTTCCTGGTTGTCGACTCACTTTGTGCGCAGCACTGCCCTAGAGAGTACGCGAATGGAAGCCAACATGCTGGAGGACATTAATGAGTACTACAGCGAAAGTGTGGTCGGTCGCCTGGATCAAAATCAAGTTCCCGTTACACACCAGTATGCAACGACGCCGAATTCGATACCGCTTCCATTCACTTTCATGATCGACGCGGGGAAGAGGATTACGGAGGACGAATCGGGAATGCAAGTCAGAATTTACAGCGACTACCCGTGGCGCGAAAACACTATACTTCAGAGTGAGTTTGAATCCAGGGCCATTCAGGCGCTAGGTCTTGGCTGTCGCACGGAGATCTCGAAAAAAAGCGATGCCGTAACAGCCGCCGTGATCGAAGTGAATATTGACGGCCGCTCTTATCATGAGTTTGGCGAAGTCAATGGTGAGCCCGTTCTTCGTTATGCCCGAGCTCAAATGATGAAACAAAGCTGCGTTCACTGCCATAACAATGACGCGATGAGTCCCAAACGTGACTGGGTCGAGGGCGAGGTAGCCGGAGTCCTCTCAATTACCCGGCCCTTGCATCGAGATATCGCTTTAACTCGCTCAGGCCTGCGGAGCGCTTTTAATATCATTGCTTTCGTTGCAACTCTATTAATGGGGCTGACTCTCTTTGTGTTTTTGGGGGCAAAGAGTCGCTCATTGGGCAAGATGGGAGTGTCGTTCCATGGCAACGACTAGCCCAAATGCTCGGGCGAACGCCCTAGATACAGGTCGGACTTCGCAGAACCTGATGTTAAAGGCCAAGGCGAGGGAGCCGGCCGCTTGGGAGCGGCTGGCCAAACTGTACTCTCCCTTAGTCTATTTCTGGTGTCAGGGGTCGGGATTGCCGCAAGCAGATTTACACGACGTTTTTCAGGATGTCTTCTACGCATTGGCTCGCGACATTGATAAATTTCACCACATCGAAAGCGGTTCATTCCGCGGATGGCTTAGAACCATCACACGCAATAAAGTGATTGATCATTTCCGTAGATCCGGCCTAGAACCGATTGCATTCGGCGGTACCGATGCATTGAACTTGTTCGATCAAATTCCGGCGGCTGCACAACAACTTTCAACAGAAAACAGCCCTGATCGTTCGCGCGGTAGGTTTGCGCAGAACGAAAGCGAAATCCATCAATCAATGCTCTGCGAAGCGTTATCGAACGTGCGAAGCAGTTTCTCGGAACAAACCTGGATGGCTTTTTGGATGGTCGTAATTGATGGTCGCGAAGCAAAGGATGTCGCCAAGGATCTTAATATGCGTCCTGGAACCGTTCGCGTTGCTAAATCCCGCGTGCTTAAACGCTTGCGACTAGAAATTGGTGACGCAGTTGAATAATGTTCGAGCTCGTCCGCGGAGGCTGACTTGTTGTATGAGGCCGCCAAGGGACCGAAGGTTTGGGCCACACTGGCTCGTAAGATGGGTCCGCAAGCGCTGCGTATGAATCTCAATACTTTGCTGCGACACAATGTGTTCAGTGTAGAACAGTTGTCCTCAACTGTTTAGTCTTCCAAGCAGGAACGATTGGGACAATCGTTCTACCATATGGTAGACCGTACCAGACGGTTCAGGCTTGCGAGCGAGCTGACATTATGAACATCGGTGGCTTCGGTGACGCCGTGTTCAACGTGATCAGTGCGTATGTCGCCGACAACAACCAGCGATTCGTCGCTGAAGTTGAAGCGATCGAACTGTAACGCGCTTTGGACTCAGGTCCAATAGCGGTATTCTTGAAACTCAACACCCGCGGGTCGAATTTCCGACTCGCGGGTGTGGTCATTTGATGCATAGAAGCTAAGCGGAGAAACAGTCAATGGAGGAATCGCAAGCCCCAAATATAAAGCAGGTCATCGTCATGCGACACGACCTGAAGATTCGCAGAGGAAAGCAGTTCTCACACCGTAGCTTAAACGTCCTTTCAGAGAAACTGCTTAACAATCGCCCCAGATCGCGCAACCTTGCGGCTGCGCATCTCTATTTCGAATCTTGACTCACAGTCGCTTTCACGATCTCAGCCAAGTACTCCGCTGGGATATTACCGCTACCGAGAAATTTCTGGTCTGTGACGAAGATATAAACGGTTGGGAATTCGCGAATTCCCCATTGGGTTGCAAGCGGACCATCCTTTCCGTTCCACGCAACATTCCATGTCATCTTCCCAGTACGAACCGCATCCCGTGTTGCTTCGATCGTGTCATCCGCCATAAGGGACAAGATTGAAACTTTGTCGGGATAATCGCTCGCGATTTGTCGCAGTACAGGAGGTATAAAGGGAATACTTCTGCGTAGCCTTGAGGCAGGGAGGCAAAAGGCTGGGTACTTCACCCCATCGCTCTCGCAGTTTTCGCCAGTCTTGCTCCAGCGCAAGCGATTGCAATTCACGAAGTGACCATCCAGCGCGGCCGCTTACGATACGTGACAAATTGAGGAGTTGTTCCTGAATGGATGGTGCCAGCAACCTTAAGTTCATGATTTGAGTTACCCTGGCACGAGTGACGTGCGCAAGTGTGGCGATCTCTGCATAGTCATGGACATGGCCTTGGCGGATGAGATCTTCGTAGTAAATCGCGAGTGCCATGTAGCGAGTGGTGCGAGGCAATCGGCCTTTTTGGCGGCGTCTTGAATTGTGGGACCCTCATAATGTCAATGATCTTTTCGACCGTGTCTCCACGGCCCAATTCATCGACCGCCTTTTGGGCATTTTTAACGAGTTGAGTGCATTTTGCACACCCAGTTCCAAGCACTTGTATTGCCGCCATCGAACGACTTCTTTCTAGTTATCTACGCTCTCGCGATCGACAGGTCGGTATTCTGCAATAGGTGTTCGAGTCCGATCTTGCCAACCGGTGGATCAATTTGCCAAGGAATGAGTACCGTACGATGCGACTGTTTTTCCATGACTTCGCGAATGTAAGGTTCTTCGTGCAGTTGGCGTTCCTGCAGAAGTGGATCGTGAATTGTCAGAGGTGACAAGCATTGATTGATGACCCAAGCGTATGGCTCGATTTCGGCTCGACGCAGGTCGCGTTGCAACGACGCCGCTTCG
>JANMGH010000191.1:0-14156 GCA_031374515.1 Pirellula sp.
TGGTTTTATTTTTGTTGGATTCTCTCCCATCACTTTTTCATATTGTCCCTGCGTCACCTCGAACACGCCAAGATAATAGGAATTGCTGATCGTCACCTCATGAGGTGTTTCATCTTCTTTCCTTCCTAGCTCGGACCCCGGTGATCCCATAGTAAACGAGCCCGCATGTATCAGCACCAACTTCATCCCGATGCTGTTGGTAAACTCCTTGAGCTGCTGAGCGCTAGCCGGGATAGCTGATCCACACACGAGCAAGATGCACAGCAGTACTGGACGCATTGGATGTCTCCCAAGGCTAGGGCGGTAGTGGTCTGGAGATGATGGACGGTGGCTTGTTGTTGTAACTATTCGGACGGCGGAAGGCAATCAATTGTGGACGTTGGGAATCGTCGAATTGAAGGCTTAGAACTGTTCCAAACTGTGAACTGCAAATCAGTCGAAGATGACGGATTCGGCTAGCTTCATGTCCACATTGGGAACTATCGGTTTACCTCCTTCATTTGGTAGAAGGGCTCAGCCTACTCCCCGGATCATCCGGCATTTCAATCGTAATGCTGCCTCCATGATAATCGAATTCAATACGACAAATCACATCCGGAAGATTGCGGCGCTGTTGCATGTTATCAAGCTCTTTCCATCGCTTTCTGAATTCGAGTGGGATTGCTGAGGATGAGTCATCAACGTCACCCAAACGCTTGCAGACATAACGCTCGAGTTGATAAACGGAAACATTGACACCCGGACATGGCGGACGTCCTTGCGCATTCGATCGACATCGATAATAGTTGTATCGAAAAGGACCGCGGTGTGAAACACTTGTGGACATTGGTCGGTTGCATGAAGCGCAGATTAGCAAGCCTAGCAAATTGCATCGAAATGGATTACGAGTTCTCGCAGGACTGTTGCGCTTTGGCTTGCACGTTTGCCGAGATTTTAGATTCTGTCGAACGGTATCGAACTCCTTCATGCTTACGATGGGCTGGTGTTCTCCCGTCATAGTTTCCTTTCCGTTGCGTATCAGCCCTGCATAGGTCGGGTTTGATAGTAGTTTGGTGATCCGGCTTGCTGTCCAGCGTCCAACTTCTCCATCGTGGTACTTCCATTTACTCAAATTAGCTGTACTGGCAATTTCACTCGGACGGCAACCGTCGGACGCAAGTTTAAAGATGTTGCGAATTATCGGCGCTTGATCTGGATGTGGCGTGAGCATCTTCGTAATGGGAGCGGCTGTGTAGCCGAACGGCACTCGACCAGCAACTCGCTTGCCTTTCGCTTTCAATGCTGCGCGCATTTCGGACATTCGTTCTCGAGTCATTTCCAATTGGAATTCGCTTGCGGCAGCAATAATATTGGAAGCAAGTCGACTCGCCGCTGATGTGCCATAGTCGGGATCCTTGATGACAGTTAGTTCGACGTTATGTTTGTCAAACAGTTCAAAGACCTGATTCAACTGCACTATGCGTCGCGAAAGCCGATCGATTGCGTAGACGATTACTCTACAAATCTCTCCGGCTTCGATGTCTGCAGCTAATTTTTTGAAGGCTGGACGATCAAGTGACTCACTCGATTGCCCCTCGTCTTTGTAGAAGTCCAGCACTGGCCAATGGTGAGCCTTTGCAAAATCAAAGCATATCGCCGCTTGACTCTCACAAGAACTGTAGTCGCTAGTGCTAGCCCGGGATTGACGAACGTAGATTGCGGTTAACTTTTTCCCAGCCGAAGAGTTTTGTGAAGTCGACATGATGGATCAACAAGTCATGTTACTTCAGAAGGAAACAGACCGAACATTTGCTCCGCCTTTCGAATCTTGATCCGCCGTTCATGATTCAGATTAAGAGCGACAATGGTTGCTTTTCCGATATCCGTTTTCCCAATGACGGTGTAGTCGTCCCATGCGAAATGATCCCGCCACTGTTCCTTCCTTGGGTTGAAAAGAGCGATCGGCTGATCGAAACCATCTAGCGCAACCGCCACTTTATCTGACTTATGGAGATTACAACTTGGGCAAGCAAATGCCAGATTGTCCATTTCGCTCGTACCGCCAGCTGACCGAGGAAAAACATGTTCAATGTGAAATGTTGCTCCTTGCAGCGATTGATGCATCAGGCAGTATTCGCAGCGATGGCCTGCGCGCGACATTACTGCTTCCTTCAACTCCGTTGCCACAAGGGATGCCCCTATGGTTTCCGGCCGAGCAGATGAAGTGCCTCCGCCCGAACCAGGGAAAGCTGTTCGCTTAGTTCTGCGAGCGCCGCTAAATCGCCCCGTTCCTGGTCCGTGAGCGTGCCTTCATTGTTGCGATCCATAAGATCCTGGAGGCGTCGATCAGCGTGTTCGGGTAAGCGCAGCATAGTGATGCTTTCAACCCACTCAAGTGGCGCGTCGACAGTGGAATCCATTTCGAATCCTTCGAAAGCAAAAAGGGAATGTGAGTTTGGATTGACCAATTGTATTCGGTTCGCGTTTTGGGATGTAGATCGATCTTCTAACCAAAAATTCCTCATCATTCCATTTCGAGAAACGCGCCGGTTCCAAGCAAGTTTCTTTGTTTACGGCGGAGAATCTACCCTTGCAAAAACCGACTGTTAATCGGTGTGTCGGTGATGAGCCAACCCGAATTTGAGCGGTTTCGCTTCTCTCCCTTTGTGTTTGCCGATCGGACCGACGCCGCGAAGAAATTCCGATGCATCATCTCCTCGAAGACACAGTGTTTGCCCTCCAAAATCGTTATGAAACTGCTTCATCTGCTTTGTGACCGAACACGGATGGTTATTGGGGGCTGCCCACTGTGGACACGTCGCCTTTGCGAGATTGGAATTTCGAAAAGTGCAGTATACCAAACGACCAATTCAGTGACGCAACTGCGCTCACAAATGTTGTACAATTGGCAATTAACGTCATGGCCTAAGGTCAGCCCGGCGTGTCAAAGCGGTGCGAGTTGGGTGAGATTGCTAGACTTCGCAATACCGCTTTAGTGGCCAAGTAGGTATTTTGGGAGGGAACCCGCAAACGAGCTTCCTTTCTCGAATTCTGACTCTCTAGCGTTGGGGGATTTCGTCATCAGTCGGGGGACGTAAGCGATTTCCGTTCCCACCAATCCCCCAATCATCCGAACCCGCTAGACGGTATTCAGAGTTCTCCAAAAGAAACTCTTGGAGGTTCTGTTCAGTGGCTAAGGTTTTTCGATGTTCCTCATTGAAGGGCATAACTTCAAAGCACAACTCACTGCGTTTTGCGACCTCGAATAGCTTTTGGATTGATGACTCTTCGCCGCGTAGTTTTAGTTCAACACGATTAGGAAATGTTTCAGATTTTGTCAGTTGGATGCCAGCAGCTATTCCAACAACCCGCGTGTTCTTTGCGGACACACATATGGCGCCGATGGTAACCAGCTCACCATCTTTCCAATTGAAAGGTCGAATCGATTTCGGCTGCGCTAAAATAGTTAATTGGATGGCCGGTTCGTCGCTCTTAGGGGTTGATGTCTTCACTCCATGCCCACTAACCCAAATCGGTGCTTCAATGCCCATAGAGCCAACGGAGTGAATTTGCATCGGGCCATCTTGATCTTTAGTGATCTTGTAAAGTTCCGTGCCCTGGAGGGCCCAAATCTGTTTGCCACTGTTTTCGGCGCCCAGAAATGAATAGTCAAATTTTCGATCAGGGAGTGTCTCCAACCTCCGATTAAAACTTAGGAAAGCATTCGTGACCTTTGGCTTCGCAATCCATAAACCTTCGATGGTAATACCGCTACACCAAAGCTCATGTCCAACGCAGACGGCAGAATGCACTAGCACATTTCCTACATCTACGCTCGCGACAAGTTTTGCATTGGAGTCAACACGCCATACTCGATTGGCAGATTTAGGCATATCTGGATGCATTTGTTCGAAGGCCCAAACACCAGCCTCCGGGTCGGGGATTACATTGCTGACCGTAAATCCTCCACGTGGCAAGGCATACTCAGCAATAGACTCACCATTAGCCGGGTCAACTTTGAACACGCTACGAGAACCAGCAAACCAAAAGGCATTATCGACATGGGAATAGCACAGGCAAAATGCAGCGTGAGAATAGGATTTGGTTAAGTTACCATTCTGGTCGAACACTTGCGTTTTCGCTTTATCGATCGATTCAATGTTGAGTACCCAAAGGTCTCCAGTTTTTGCATCCACTGCAAGGCGGCATTCGCCAGAAGTCCGTTGGGACCACGACTGTAGGATTTTTCCAGAAAGGTTCAGCTGAAAGATGGTTTGCGAGTTTGTGCTGCGGTCATACGCCGAAAGCAAATAGAGTCGATCGCGATTGATATCAAAAGCAACAAACTGTTGGTTGAAAGCCCACGCGCCAGGCACTTCGATGTTGTCGAGCGACCGAATCATCCTACCTCGATCATCTAGCAAGACATAGTGGGATCTCTCCAGTTTCACGGTCGCAACAACAGCAACTTTTGTCGTTGAATTAAAATTATCGTCAACTGCATTCCTCTCAACTGATGCCGAATTTCTGGCGACTTGACCAGTTCGTTCTAGCGCAATTGTCCCGATCGACAGTGCGTCGTTTCCATTTGCTTCGCAATCAAAGGAGTTGGCTCCTGAGTACCCTCCCCGTAGACCGCGGCGATCGAAATTTGCAATGGATCGAATCGATATCTTACAAGGACCGGCAGGAACTTCGTCGCAATCAAAGTTCCCATCGACTGCAATGTTGATTCGGATTCTCTCATTAGTCCGCAAGCACTCAATTTCACCTTTGAGGTCTTCAAAATCGTTTTCTTCGGAATCTTTTGGAAATTCTATGCTCCCCATTATGTTTCTGCCGCTTCCTCCAAACGTGAGTTGCAAAGATTTACCAGGGGCTCCATCGACTATCCTGCTTCGCTCGTATTGATCCCAACCAGTGTTACCTCGAATTACGGTCACCACGTTTGTTTGGATGTTAATTCCTCCTGGAGCGACTCGCTTTACGACTGCGTTGCCATTCTTGTCTGCGATCACTTTCTCATTTCGAAACGTCATTGCTGAATTCCTACCATCCGAAGTGTGGCGGTTTGAAACCGAAACCGTTGCCCCATCGTCTGGACGATCTTTAGTTCGCAGATCAATCTCAAGAGTAACCCAACCTTGAAGTTGGATCGATTTCGCGGTAGCCAGCCGAGGAATGGATGTTTGAAGAAAGCCATGTTCACTCCAAACCGCGATGAATTCATCTGCGGGATCAAAGTCTTGTACGATCTTGCCTTGTTCAACCTGTCGTGTAACACAGGCTTTACCGGGCGGGAAGAACTGAACGGCCTCCATCAAATCATCCAACTGGAATTGCTGGTGTCTTCTTCCAGTTATATATTTTGCGTTGGACGCGATCGATCCGTCTGGTTCAATTACTTCGATTTCTTCTTGCCATTTCGAATGAGTTTCATCTACGAATTCGAGAATTTCGTCTGTGTCATTAGTCTCCGAAGCGTCATTGATTTGATTCGCCACTTGCTGATGTGGGGATTCTGCTACGATCTTGGCTGAAACATTGGCGAGCGTAAATCCGATCAGCAACAGCGCACATGTCTTGAACATACTTAATCTCACATGATTGGTTTCTTGCAGGATCGCTTGGACGCGGGCACGAAGTGAATAGGGATCAAAAAACGTTAACGCGAACGGTGGCGGATTCGTTCTTAACTTGTCCGCAACATCCACCAGAGTTTGAGCGAATTCGACACGCAACTTAGGAGCAAATGTTACTACATCCATATCACAACATGCATCTTGAGTCTGTCGCAATCGCTTTACCGCATACCAAGAAACCGGATGCCACCAATAGAATCCAAGAACCAGCAACGCAAATCGTTGAACCCATTGGTCTCGACGTTTAAGATGGGCCATCTCGTGGGCCAAGACTGCGGACATCCCATCGCGTGAAGTTGTTTCAAGCATGTTGGCGGGTAGCAAGATCTGCGAGTTCCAACCGCGACTCCAGAGCATCGGCGAAATCTCTGCACTAACTATATGGATCTCTGGCGCGCGAGAAACCCGAAACTCCATTGCAATTTGTTTGGCAAGTTCCTGAAGCGACTCTTCTGCGTGCCAACTAGAACGCAATCCCAGACGAAACTTTCGTAGTCGAAGCCCGAGCATTACAAACCAAATTACCGAGCCTGAAACCCAAGCTATGCCAAAAATCGAAAACCAAGATATCTTAACAGGTTTCTTGTCTATGGATGTCCGCACTTCCGTCATATTGTTTATCGTTGCTGGCTCAGTATCGCGAAAGATATCGTTATTTGGTGAAGACGCAATGGGCAATTCGATACGATTTCTAGGTGTCAGCGTGGGCACCGCGTAAACATCAGTTTGCTGCCGAACCGTCATGGGAGCGGTCGATTTCAGCGACTTGTCCGCTGGTAGCAGAGGAAGCTCAAACGACAGAAAGGAAGGCATCATGAATTTTGCGATTACAACAATCCACAGCAAATTGGCGATGCGAGGGTTCTTTGTCCACCGCGATACGAACTCGGCGATCGATGCCAACAAAATAACTATGACCGAGTTTTCAATTACCCACTGTATCCAATTCGGTTGAGTCATGATTTCTTCCTTTTAACATTGGAGACTCGATGCTCATCGATAAGTTTGCGAAGCGAACTCAATTCGTCGTCTGAGAGAGATTTGGTTTCAACTAGGTGAGTCAAGAAAGGAAACAAAGAACCGTCCGAAAGCTTTTCCGCGAGCGTTCTTAACTGTTGGCCAGCCACCTTAGATTGTGAAACCGCGGCCGAAAACAAATGCGGATGTCGACTCCTGTTTCGGTCCACGAGTTTTTTTGCCTCAAGGCGTTGCAGCATTGAGTGGATCGTCCCAACATCAGACGCTGTACCGGAAGGATAGAGAGCATCTACCAACTGGCGCGACGTTTGAGCACCGACCGCCCACAGCTGTTTCAGGACGTCGAGTTCAGTGTCTGTAATTCCGCTGGATGGTTTCATAGAGCATTCCGAATGATTGAGGTCGCGTTTGTCGAGACCAAACTAGGCACGTTGCCTAATGTATTAGGCGAAACGCCTAAAAACAAGACCTGCTTCGAATTCTGTCACAACTCTGGTGGGGGAATTCCATTACGCACCTGTCGCGATCTCATGTAACTAGGAATTTACCGGTTCCTGAAGTCGCTCCGGTCACCCCCCTTCGGAGCAGTCTCACGTTCGTCCGCCGATGCGGTTTACCCTCCACATGGTGACGCGATAGACAACGAGTATTGTCCTTTCGCATTTTCCGTATTTGAGTTGCTTCCGGTGTCCAAAATCGTTTACGTCTCGAACAGCCAAAAATGCCGATATGCGATTTTCCCAGGGATTTCATGCTTTTGCAAACAGAGAACTTTACGTATTTGGGTTGCTTTCGGGGAGCTGATTTTAAAACGTGCGGAAAAGCCGCCACACCAGTGAACAAAGATAGCCGGGAGCGACCATTCCCGGCTTTCTTCGTTTTTTCACCAGTGTTTTCATTGGTCTAGTGAAATTGGCGCAATTTTGAGAGCGCTCTCTGTTTTTTCTCTGATCGCCTTTTTGGACCAGTTTTGAGCCCGAGTGTACCCCGATTCTGACGGACTCTCAGACTCTCAATCCGGTCAAAAGTTTTAGTTAACAGTATTTGGCGACATCCGGGGTCCGGAAGCAACCTAAATACTGAAAGGCGTTTTAGTTAACAGCGAAAGTGTCGTAGCACCTGGCAATTCGTTGGTCGGAGCAAAATCGCATGCGATGCGTAGCGAAGACTTCTAGAGCTATCGGTTACGGCCAGCTTCAAATATCGCACAAAGCTGTTAACTAGCCTGCCAGCAGTTAGCGGAAAAACGATCGGGGTTCGGAAGCAACTCGATAACGAACGACGACAGAGGGATTAACAGCACTAACTAGCCTGCCAGCAGTTCGTGGAAATGCGATCGGGGTTCGGAGGCAACCCGATAGCGAATGACGACAGGGGGATTAACACTGGCAGCCTGTGAACGCGGGAAAACGTTGGTGGGATAGGAACTAGGACGGATTCAACTTGCCAAAATGTGGGCGTTGAAGCGGTCTAGGAGGGCTAGATTGGCTAGCAACGTGTCCACAGGGGGTGCTATCGTTGAGAGTACGGTTCCCAGAGGGAGTTCGAAATTGTAATTAACAGGTTGGCCAGCAGATAACTGTCGATCCCCCCCGCTTTGTACCGCTCCAATCGCGATGCAAACCGACACGCGAATCCAAGTACCAATCTCCCAGCTTCGATTATCGAACCAAGCAAACCATACGCGATTCAGTCAGGCAACACGACGATGACATCTGACTGACCGGTGGTTGCTTCGATTTTGGCTTGGCGATGCGAAGGTCTCCGTGCCCTCACCCTCTCAACCCTTTCTTTGTCTTCAAAACCCAAAATTGCTGTCAGCCTATAAGTACCAGCGGGCAATCCCGTCACCCGAAACGCCCCGTCGCGTGAAGTGACACCGTTGTTCACCCCCAACAGTGTTTGACCGATATCAAAGTCATATACCAAACTCACCCCGACTCCAGGAACCGGTTTTCCAGCCTCGTCGACCATTTTACCGCTAATGACTTCATCGCCAGTAACGAGAGCAATGTCGTGGACGATTGTTTCGGATCCCTTTTTCGGTCCCATTATGTTTCTTCCGATGCCTAATTCTCCAGAGTATTGTCCATTCCAATTAAGACTCAGGTGGTACCATCCGTTTGGAAGCACATTGATCGCATAGCGCCCGTCGGCATCGGTTTGGCTCGATTCGAAACGAGTGTTTGGCATCTGTAATCGCGGTGGGGTCGTGTCATAGGATGCAGTAACGGAAGAGCCTGACTGCGGCTTACCGTTCAGCATAACTCTGCCGGTGATTACTGCAGCCTCTTCTAGACGCAATGGTGGACTAACTTCCAGCGTCCCGCTCTCCAATTTTGCTACGCCGAAGTGGGTTGGTTTGCTGGCTGGATAAGACGCCAAGATCATACTCTTGCTCTCCCATCCTAACATTGGTTGGATGTCTGCGAATCCATTTTGATCGGTACTTGTGCTGCTCGCAATTTTGTCATCGACCCGGAGACTCGCATGAAACGTTCCTTTGCCGGGACCTTCGGTATGGAAAAGTTGTAGCGAACAATCTGCTGCTGGATTCCCATCCAACACGACTTGAATTGACACTCGCTTAGTATCGCTCTGAAGATAGTTCAGCATTACGACTCCAATGTCAACCGATTCTCCGGAAAGGATATCAAATTGGCGAGACGCTCGTCGCTGCGCGGTTTCCGACATGTATCGCCGTTCCTCCTCAGGAAGCAATCCATCGGGTACGAAATCCAGATCGAGTTGCCCCGGCTTTACCAAGATACGAAACTTGCCTTCGGCATCGGATAGAACCTTTTTATCCATATGGGTAAAGTTCTTCGTACGTACGCAAATGTTCGGGAGCGGTCGCTTGGTTTGGGAAGATAGAATCCTGCCGCTGACCCATTCCCCTTCGAGCACGACCGTTTGCACTTCTCGCTTCGCAATTTGTTCCCTTGTCATCAAGAGCTGTGTCGTTAGTAATGGACTTCCAGCTGGCGGCTTTACTTCGAAGCTAAACGTGCGATCTTCGCTTGCTTCCCATGAACCGAGATCGGGTAGCCTCAATGAAACTATCCCTTCCGCATCGGATGTACCATGGCTTTCAATTCGTGCACCTACAATCGGTTTCCCTCCGGAATTAATAACTCGAACGGACTGGCGCATGATAGGAAACGCATTCAGAACCGCGGGATTGTGCAGAATATTTACCAACCCGTGCCTAGTACCCACTTTGTCTCTCGAATGGACTTCGGAATTGTCAATTAATGTGGGCAAGACTTCCCATTGATCCGATTTCAATCGTAGGCCAGTGAAATCGGCCGGAAGTCCGTTTAGTTCGAACCGGCCGTCGGCGTTGGTTTTCGTATTGAAATCGATTATCTTGCGATTGCATGTCAAAGGGGAGTAAGACCCATTTGGTCTGAATTGACTCCCTTCTTGTCTGATTTGACTTACAAAGAATACGGTCGCTTGCACCTCAACATCTGCAAGCGGCTTGCCATTTGGTTCCATCAAGACGCCTTCTATGTGACCTACCCATTCCTTGAGTCGAATTGAACGATTACTCACCTTCCAGTCAGACAAATGATCAAACCAGCCCAGATGATTTTGGGAATCTACGGCAACCACCTGCAGCGCAAAACGGTCCATCGTGGGCTTTGTGCATGTTAACGTATATCTTCCTGCCGCATCGGTGGTAGTCTTTCCACTTATTTCTATAACATCTTCCATCGATTGCAAATAGCCCACCACGATTGCGTCTGCGGCTGGTTTGCCACTCGGATCGAAAACCACACCTTCAATGGTGATTGTCTCTGTCGCTCCAGCTAAGTTTTCCACCTTCGCGTTTTGAAACCTTTCAAATAGAGTCATCGACTGCGTCTGACCGAACACTGACTCATTAGCTTGGAATGACGGATTCTCATCGGCGTCAACGGTCCCTTGAAAACTGGAAACCAATCGGAATGGCATCGCAACGACGAGAAGACAAACCACGGTTAGAGCCAGTGCGAAGCGACGGGTGATGGGCCAAGGCTTCGAACGAATGTTTCGCTTTGCAAGAATTCGCCGAATTCGCGATTCAAGCGTCGAGCTCTTTGCCATACCAACAGCCGTCGGCAAGAAGCTCCTATTCGACAGCGTGCACCGTTCGAGCACTGCGATCAGTTGCCTCGCGTACGTCTCAGGCAATATTCCACAGGCCAGTACTCGCTCATCGGTCGCTTCTTCGCGGGCCGAATCCAGTTGCCGAGACGCGTAATGAATGGCGGGGTGAAACCAATAGATCGTGCTGGAGATTCGCGAGAGCAAATCAAAGAGTGAGTCTCGTCTGACAATATGCGACAATTCATGCGCAAGTACGGCCTGTCGGCATTCCTGGGACCATTCATGGAAGGATTCAGGGAGAAGCACTTGGGGTTTTAGAATCCCCCACGACATCGGAGCAACAACATTGGAAGATACCGCAAACTTCGGCAATCTCCTTAGCTCTAACTTCTCTGCAAGTTCACTCGCCATCTCAAGACTTGATCGCTCCAGAGACGCCGCGCCATGTCCCAACGACTTCAATCGCACCCAGCCCACGACGAGCCTCGAGATCAGGAATGCAGCACCTCCGAAGTAGATCCAAAGCAATAGCCCAAACGATTGACTGACGGGTTTACTGAACGTACTGGCGATCACCGCATGAGGCTGTTGGCTTACCGCTGCTGAAGAACTATCCAAAGAGGTGCGTGTTGCTTGGTCGTTCGACACAACATTCGCGGCGGACACGCGATCCTCGCCAAGCTGATCCTTTGCTAGTTCGTTCTCTATCTGACCTACCACCGGAAACGGCGTTCGATTAGGAAGGTCTTGTGTTGGCGTTTCGGTTTGAGGTTGCCTAGGTGACGGGATTGGTATCTTGGCGATGAGTCCGTTTGGCAAATAAAAACAAGCTGGAACGAGACCAATCAACAGGATGATTGCGCAAACCCAAACGCGGTGATTCCAAGCAGATGATAGAAGCCCAACGCTGGTGATCAAACGCGTGATTGCAACGATCGCAAAGCATTGGACCGATAAGATCACAACCCCAGCGAGCAACCAGTTGGATAACAAAAATCCAGCCAGCAATTGAAATGTACTAGTCATCTTTGGTTTCCTTTGCTACTAGGCTATCGATCAAGTTCCGCAATCTTGCAAGCTCAGCTGAATCAATCTTCTTTCGGCTGTCGAGCAGGTGAGCAGCCAACGCATGCTCCACAGAACCGTCATAGAAGACATCGAGTACACTCCGAAGCGCAGACTTTCCCGCAACTCGCCGCGACTGCGTAGGCTTGTAAAGAAATTTCTTGCCATCAGTGCGATGCGAGATAAGCCCTTTAGCTTCCAGCTTTCGAAGCATTGTGCGAACAGTTGGATTCGCCAACGACGTATCCAATTGCTGACGAACGTCGTCCGCAGAGGCCTCGCCAAGCTCAAACAGAATGTTTAATATTTGCCGCTCACGTCGGCTTGCATCTTCACTCATATCGCTGCTCCCCTTGCGTTAGCGTATGTTATGAAAATAACACTGCCATATGCCATCCGCAATGGGGCAAGGTAAAATGTTACAAAAATAACACGAATTGAAGGAAATGACTTATCTTGCTTTTCCACAGCTAAGTTTAGATCCAGGTTATTTGGGCTTCTGTCGGTGAGGCGAGACCAAATACTTTGAATACAGGAACCGGCTTCTCGCTGCAGGACTGTTGCTCGCGACCAACGCGTTTCTTAATCAATGCATAGCTTGAAGAAAGGTGAGATGAAGACGGAGCATGCTTTTGCGAGGTCGCTTGCCCTTCAAGGTGAAGCGTTCCAGGGCGGCTGGATCGGCTAAGTCCACGTCCACAGTGGATGCAGTCGTTGTTCGTTCGGATTCTTGTGCGACCGCGACGAATTGGTTAACAGAAGTTGGTCAGCACATACCTGTGGACAGAGGCGACGGGAGGCGTAGGAAGATGTCCAACTGTGGACGGAGAATCTGTCAGTGACGGCAGGATTCGGCTAGCTACATGTCCACAGTGGGGTGCTGTCGTTGACGGGGCGGATTCTAGCGAGAGGACTACAAACTGGTTAACAGAAGTTGGCCAGCACATCACTGTGGATAGTGGCGACTGGATGGCTTACATTGCCCCATTCCTTCGTTGATGCTGACTTCGGTTTTGTGGCTGGCAGACTCAGGGCGACGCGGAAGCCAAGGTCGAAACTTTTGTATGATCACTGCGCCTTTGTCCTGTGCGCCGAACGGCAAAAGTTCGCACCAAAGAAGATGCTGCCGCCTCGGAATATGCGATAAGAGTGTATTGGCGTTAAGACAGCCGGGAATCGATCATTTGCTTGCAGATGATCAAAGCGGGGGTATTCTTGGTCGTCGGATTGGTGATCCAGTTTCGGAGTACAGATGCAGGGCGGTCGATTCCTTGGCCTTTGCATGCGAATGACCAAAAACATAGACTTTCTATCGCAGAGACAATAATGATGTCATTTGGTAGAACCAACGCACTCTCCATCACATCAATTAGTGCATGCGTTGCCCGAAAGCCGATCTCAGCCGATGGACAAAGGCTAAAGCGATCCCAAAAATTGAAACACAAATGATCCATCGATAACGGGGCCACCAAGTAACCTGGTGTGTCAATGTATCGCTTCGAGCAATACTTCAAAAAATATCTTGAGTAGAGCAACCGCAGATTTAGTATGCCTTGAATGCGTCGTTCTTCGTTTGGCAAGCGTGAGTAGCACCAGGGATAGTCGGTAAAAGTCTTGCCGAAGATGAGCGAAAAACCAATAACGAGTTGTTCCTCTTTAAACGCGTACAAGCCATCATCCATCAAGGCTCGGTCAATATGGTCGAATGCTTCGTCGAGTCCAAGATTGAAGGCTTCACTTTCATAGTCTGCTTTCTCCAGTTCTTGAATCGGTTGATTAAATACGGCGTTTCGCCAGTCGTAGTAGTCCAATGGCTTTCTTTCGATGGCTAAGTTTAGGAAGGTTGATCGGGGGTTATTTGCGTTGGTGTCGAAGTAGTAGACGCGTACCACTTACTTGGTTGAGGCAGGGGCTGGCTTTTTGACCGGCAGGCTCATGGCGACGCGGAAGCCGATGTCGTCCGACTTGGTAAATGGATCCATCGACATCCGATATACTGATTGGCAACGTACCTCCATTTGCTCCCAACTGCCGCCACGGATCACGCGATATGGCCCACGATTAGGCCCTTTGGGATCGGTTTCCGTACTTGACAGGAATGGATCATACCGGTCCTGGCACCACTCCCAAACGTTGCCGTGCATGTCATACAAGCCCCATCGGTTTGCCTTCTTCTCTCCAACTGGATGGGTCTTGTGGTTAGAGTTTTCAGCAAACCATCCATATTCCCCAAGTGATTCCGCAGTGTCTCCAAAACAATACGCCGAACCGCTATTGGCGCGGCAAGCGTACTCCCACTCCGCCTCTGTTGGCAATCGATACACCCGTCCAGCTTCTTTCTCCTCGGGCAATTCAGAAAGTCTACTGCAAAAAGTGACCGACTCATCCCAACTTAAG
>JANMGH010000117.1:0-14745 GCA_031374515.1 Pirellula sp.
TCGACGACCAATAAGTGTTGATGGCAATAGAAGTCCACTATATAGGGTCCAATCGGTTGTTGCCGACGAAACCTCACTGGAATGCTGCGTCGGTCGCGTCACTCAACTTTCCGCTTGGCTCAGCTTGATAAGAGATACCAACTCGTCGGTGCTCATGCGGCCAGCTCGATCGGCACCATCGAGCACTCCGCTGATCAGCTCGCGCTTGTCAGCATGCAACGCAAGTATCTGTTGCTCGATCGTGTCCTTGGCAACGATTCGATAGACAGTCACCGCTCGTTCTTGACCGATTCGGTGGGCTCGGTCGGTCGCTTGATCTTCGACCGCTGGATTCCACCAAGGATCCATGTGGATCACGTAATCTGCAGCCGTCAAATTGAGACCCGTTCCACCCGCCTTGAGCGAGATCAAGAACAGTTCACCTTCACCCGCTTGGAATTTATCGACCGCTTCCTGGCGTTTAGCAGCAGGCGTAGAACCGTCAAGATACTGGTACTTGATACCCAGTTTGTCGAGCGCTCCCCGAATCAGCAAAAGATGCTGAACGAATTGGCTAAAGACCAATGCTCGGTGCTCTCCTTCTCGCAGTTCGTCGACGATTTCCATAAACAAGTCGAGCTTGGCCGATGATTTGTCCCATCGCTTGTCCACCAATCCCGGGTGGCAAGCTAACTGTCGCAATCTCGTAAGCCAAGCCAACACGCGGATGCGCATTTGCGATTCATGTTCACCGTCGCCGGGCTTAGTGATCTCGGCCAACGCCGCCATCCGAGCCGCGTCGTATTTTTGTCTTTCTTCCTCGGATAGCTCGGCTAAGCGTACGATTTCGGTACGATCCGGCAGTTCAGAAAGCACCTCCTTTTTTGTCCGTCTCAGGATGAAGGGTCTCACGACACGCCCAAGTGCTTTCAGACGATCCTTGTCGCCTTGGCGTTCGATCGGTTCCGCAAAGCTTTTCCGGAATCGATCCCATGATCCGAGCAGACCGGGACTGACTGTTCTCATCAAGCTCCAGAGTTCACCCAAGTGATTTTCCAAAGGTGTACCCGAAAGGGCGATTCGCCAGTCGGCATCCAATTGCCGTACTGCTTGGGCAGTTTTTGTCTGGAAGTTCTTGATGAATTGGGCTTCGTCCAATACGAGCGTATGCCACGAACGAGCCGTGAATCGATCGACGTCCCGTTGAAGCAACTGATAGCTCGTAATGATCAAATCACCCGGGCCTGCCGAATCGACTAATGTCTGACGGTCATGCTCGCGATACAGTTTTGCCTTGAGCGAGGGGGCAAACTTTTCGGTTTCTCTTTGCCAATTCACACCCACGCTCGTAGGGGCGATGATGAGAGCAGCACCTTTGCTAGCGCGATCGAGCAATACGCCGAGGGCTTGGACTGTTTTACCCAAACCCATGTCGTCCGCCAAGCAACCGCCGATACCCCAGTGCGCCAGCTTTGCCAACCAAGCGTAACCTGTCTTTTGATAATCTCGCAATTCCGCGTTCAGATTCGATGGTACAACTGGCTTCAACACCTTGGCGCCCGCTAGCCGATCGAGAGCATCGCGCCACGACATATCGGATTCATAGCTGATGTCGCTGCCGAGCGCTTCTTCGACAACGGCTGTTGCTGCTCTCGAAACACGGATGGCACCCGAATCGCTTTGCGAAACGTCTTGGATACTATTGAGCCGCTGGCGAAGTTGTTCGGAAATCATCGCGAATTGGCCATCCCCGAGTGGAACGAACCTTCGTCCACCTCGCAATGCGGTAAGCAATTCAGCCAGGGGAATCTCAAGTCCCTCGAGTCTCGCAACCCCTTCGACACCAAACCAATCGCGCTGGCTGGTCAAGCGGACCTGCAATCGCTGCGGAGTGATCTCGCCGATGATCTTCATCGGCTGACTCTTTGGCCAACATACGGTGGGAGCGCTTTCGCCCAGCGCTTGTATGCGAGTAAGTAAATCGAGCGCTAAATCGGGATTCTCGGCAATCCAGGTATAAGGGCTTTCATACAATAATTGCCCCAATTCGAGTGCACCGGCGATCTCGTCAGCCCGAATGGACTCTTCCTCAAGCGCACGCAACAGTTGGAAGCGACCAGCAGGGGTTGCGACTCGCAATCGATCTGGCTCCATGCCCGGTACCGGTTGTTCCGATACGACATCGCAAGCGACTCGCAATCCGACGAGCAAGCTCTCTTTTCCAAAGGGTGAAAGGTGAACCTCGATATTCGGCTCGAGCGGTTGTTCTGGACCGGCGAGTCTTTCTGGCAGGTTAATTTGAATCCACTTTGGATCAGCAGCGGCGGCAACCAAATCAGCAAACTGTTCGGCGGACTCCTGATCGAGTACGGCTTCTCGGCGTTCGGCGGCGTGCAAGTCTTCGATCAATCGCTTCATGCGATTGTCGATACTACTAACCCAGATGTTGCGCTGATCGCGATCCAATCGCAGCATCATAGTTTCATGATTATTAATGGTACCCATGAAGTAGTCTGGATTATCTCGCAACGAGACGATTTGAACTTCGCCTTGATAAATGCTCGGCTTGTAAATATCCTCGAGTTCGTCGATACGTACTTCGATAGGGCATTCTTTGATTCGAATGGGGGTCTGAAGCTCGTCATCCAAAGTCAAATGCGGATGGTCTTTGAGTAGCTTGAGGCATTCACGAACAATGCGGGGCGTCTGCCCACGATACGATTCCTCCGCCGATTGCAAGAGCAAGATCAGCATTCTGTCCGATGGATGGACCAACGCTGCTTCCTCGACCGTATCAAGCCCGTCACGCAGGTGGCGGCCTTTGTTCCAGCCACCTTTTTTACGCATTGTTTGAAGGTACGCGTTTACTTTGACAGTGCTGTTCGAGAACGACAACCTCCATTGGATACGCATCAGTCGATCGCGTTCCATTTCGTCGGGCGGTGTATCGGCGGCTACAGGTACATCTTTGAGATAACTGAGCGATTCGATCAGCTTCCGTCCTGCGTGCCGACCGTCGGTTATGCAACTTTGCATCCATTGAATTGCATCCTCGGCCGATTTTCCGCTCAGTTGCCTTCGAATGTAATGCAAGCAATGAATTTGGTGAACACAAGGCTTAACGGTTTCGACGCAGCTGCACTGAGCGTTAAGCTGCCGGATGACGCGACCCCCACTTGCGTCCATGAGATTACCAAGTTGTTTGGTATCCAATTCGAACAGAATGCTAGTGTTAAACTGCCCACGGACGGGTGCGACCCCTTGCAATTCGAAATCCCATTGCAAACTGCTTTCGCCTTTCTTGAGTCGAGGCTGGTCCTGCGCTGTGTAATAGCGGGCCATTAGTAGCTGCTGAGGTCGAATCTTTTTTTCTAAAAGAGCAATTGCTTCGAGTATATGGACAATCAATCCGGTCGCCTTGGGAGGGTCCAGTTGTGCCAGGTTCGTCATGCCGTTTTGTTCCGTCCCGTGTTTTAGATCCGCAAAAGCCAAGTCCACTAGTTTCGTCGATCAGGGCGTTCTTTGGCAAGGCGAAATATTCGCTTATAGCAATGAAATAACAGGGTAAAACTAGCTTGCAATCATCGCAATTGGCCTTAACACAATGACCAATTCCTGCTAGGCACCGGAGCGAAGCACTCAAAATGCGATTTGAATGAGGCGTGGCCGAGACTGAGCGCCAGTCCAATTAGCCAGCCTGACGGGTTTCGATTAACATGCGCGTGGAATCAACGACGGCAATCAAACCAATGACGCATGCCTAAATGATGATCGCCATCATGAAGCGCGGAGTTAGCATGCGGCTCCTGAAAATCAAACCACAACTAGTTGCGAAACGTAGTTGCTGTCCCCAGTAAAAATAATCCTTGCCTGCCCTGCCACAATGAGTGTTAGCCATTGTCCATGAAAGGAGAATTCACCCGTGGATGCTCTACCGATGTATTGGGATTGCCATGTTGAACATGCCGTTTCGCTTGCCGCAGCCAATGCAACTCGAATGCGATGTTCGTCCGAACCGCCACCAGCGGTCCCAACGACTACCTGTTGCGCAGGGTAACTATGCGAGTGAGAATTGTGTCGATGCAAACGCAACCAATGCCGAGTCCAAGCATCGAGATCGCCTTCAATGGACGACGGACAAACGCCGTAAACGTCTCTATGCGTTGGCGCACTTACGGCCCCACAGCCGAAGAAGGGCTTGTACATTCTCAACACATCGGGCCATCTACCAATTTTGCAGCCACGAATGGCGACATGCCTTAGACGCAATGCGCGAACGCGTGTGATCTTACTTCGAAACGCGGATACCTGACTATCCGTTATCTGGCAAAGTGAAGCCGCTTCCGAAACCGATACCGGCGGAATACGAAAGCCTCCGTCGACCGTTTCTGTCATCGTTCCTAGCGCGCTGACAGCCAGTGCCTGGGCGTGCGTCGCGGAACCGGGCAATAAACTCATCGATAGGCCAAATTCTTGTCCGTGCCCAACAATGACTATATCATCGCCAGCAGTGCAGTTGGCAATGATCCCGTCGAGTAAAGCGTCCAGGCATACCGGGTTCAAGGAAAAGACGCTTTGGACATTGAGATTAAGCGTTGGGCTAGCCGGTTCAGATGTACAGGATCGATACCACCTAGTGGCAAAATCCGCTCCGCCGCCACGTTCCGGTCGGTGTGCGGTGGGGTCAACAAATACCTTGGCCATTTCCATTCCTTTTTGGGGGTCTAGTCCGAATAAATGAATTCGACTGCTTTACGTCGGCTTTGCCATACCCGATTGAAACTGCACGGCACGCCCTTAGCTAAGTTCCATTCCCTCATTATCGATTGGGCATCGTCGAGATTTCGCAAAATCCGCGCGCAAAACGGTGGATTCATTAATCACTTCATCCCTGCCAACCTGCTCTAGCGATGCTTTACGAGTCAGGACAGGCCTCACTGTACCAATGGATACCTGTGTTGTTTCAAGTGGGGTCAACCCGGGCCAATCCTATGCAAGAACAAAAATTTTCGGTGTTTTTCCAGAAATACTGAAGCGCGCTGGCGGCTTTTCACGCACTACATCATGGCGGAATCAAGAGTCGTGTTCCTGGAATGCTGCCCCTAACTATTGTGCGATAGAAATATGACAACCGATCATTCACTCGTCAACGCAGATGAGAAACAGCGATTTGACTGTACGAGCGTACCGAAAATTACGCCCGTCGGAACCGCTTGGATCTACCTTGCGATGGCGGTGGCGTCGGAAGTTTGCGGCCTAGTAATCATGAAGATCAGCGTGTCGATGGGACGGGTTGAGGGGCTGGTTGTCCTATATTTTCTGGTTGCTCTTTCCTATGTTTTTCTTGCCAAGGCGGTGAAGTCGATATCCGTTGGAGTTGCATACGCCGTGTGGGAGGGTTCCGGTGTCGCGTTGATTACACTTGTCTCCGCAATCGCCTTTCAACAACTCCTGACACTGCGTGAGATAGTTGGGTTGTCGATGGCTGTCGCCGGCATTTGGATGATCCAAGCGGGAGAAGTGCACCATGGTTAACCCTTTTATTCTGTATGCCTTCATGGCGGGATTGTTGGATATCGGCGCCAACTTGGCAGCAACCAAATCGGAGGGCTTTACCAAACGCGCTTGGGGGATGCTTTCCATCCTACTTGTACTCTGTGCCTTCGGCTTGCTTGCACAAGCAACCAAAGGATTGCACCTCCCTGTTGCGTATGCAATCCTTGGCGCCACAGGTATTTTTGGAACAGCGATTTTTAGTCGAGTCTTTTTTGGCGGGCGATTCAAACGCATCAGTTGGTTTGGGTTCGCCATGGTGCTTGGCGCCGTTGTTGTGTTGCAGGGCGCGGGACCATAGCATCTCATCGGAACTGGTCCCTTTTTAGGTTTTTTGTGATCCGAAATGCGAGTCAAAGACGCACTGACTATCGAGCTTACTTCTCTTTATCCATTTTCATTAGGATAGCCTCATCATGAAAGTTGAAACCGACTACACCATGTCTTCCCTTGAGTCGCTCTCTGTACTCGCCAGCAGCCAAGACTTTCTGAGTTCGGACTCCGATACGTCGATTTTTGAAAGCGTAGAATCCAACGTGCGAACGTATTGCCGTTCGTTTCCAGCCGTCTTTACTCGAGCGGTAGGTTCATTGCTTTTTGATGAACAGGGCAGGAGATATATCGACTTTCTTGCAGGCGCTGGCGCGCTCAATTATGGGCACAATCCCAGGTTCATTAAACAATTGCTCATGGATTATCTTCAGAATGACGGCATTGTTCAGGGGCTAGACTTTTTTACCTCGCCCAAGCGGCAATTGTTGGAAGCGTTTCAAGAAATTATCCTTCAGCCTCGCGGGCTCGACTACAAAGTTCAGTTCTGCGGTCCGACTGGAGCCAACTCAATCGAAGCGGCACTCAAATTGGCTCGGTTAGCAACCGGGCGAACCAACGTAGTTTCATTCACTGGAGGCTGGCACGGAATGACCGCAGGTTGCCTCGCGATCACTGGGAATCAAGAGCATCGGGCTGCCGCAGGGGTCCCGCTATCGAATGTCGTTCGCTGCCCGTATCCTGTCGGTCCATTCGCTGTAACCAATGGACTTGAAGTGTTGGAGTCCATGTTCCGCGACTCTAGTTCAGGTGTCGAGTTGCCCGCTGCCATCATTTTGGAAACGGTTCAAGCGGAAGGGGGGATTTTCGTTGCGCCGACCAAGTGGCTTCAACGCTTAAGGCAGTTGTGCGATACGTTTGATATTCTGTTAATTGTCGACGACGTTCAGGCCGGTTGCGGACGCACCGGAGCGTTCTTCTCTTTCGAACGAGCAGGCATTGTCCCGGACATCGTTTGTCTCTCCAAATCTATTGGTGGATATGGATTGCCCATGTCGCTTGTTCTGATGCGACGTTCGCTGGACTGCTGGAAACCGGGACTACACACAGGGACTTTCCGGGGGAATCAGTTAGCATTTGTGGCAGCCACTGCGGCGATCCAACTTTGGAAGAATGATACATTTGTGAACCAAGTCAAGGAGCGCGAGCGCATTGTCGAGGACTATCTAACGAGTCGCATTGCCCCATTCGACCCCTCGATTGAACTCCGCGGTATTGGACTCCTTTGGGGCGTCGATTTATCCAGAGTTGGAACACCTGAAACAACCAAGAGGGTTTCGCAACGATGTTTTACGAAGGGCCTGATCATTGAGCGGTGTGGGCGCGATGATACAACGTTGAAGATTCTGCCGCCCCTGAATATCCAAAAAGAACACCTTCTAGAGGGATTGGCTATCTTAGAGCAGGCTATTCTTGTTGAATTAGATATTTCCAAAGCAAGCAAGGGAGCATGCTGAGAAAATGATTTTGACCGAACAGCCTCTACGATCGCTTTCTGCATGCAATCATGCCCGCGCACCTCTCTTTGAAAACATTGAGAGCTTTCGCCAACGCTTGATCGCACCCTTCTATTGCCCTGGCCACAAGGGTGGTCGAAGCCTGCCACCGGAGCTACAAGGTTCATTAGGTGCCTTCGATCTTAACAATTTGCCGGATACGGACACTCTTCACTGTCCTACGGGCCCCATCCGCGAAGCGGAAGAGCTCGTGGCGGATGCTTATGGCGTCGACCGAAGTTTTTTGATGGTTGGAGGCTCCACCTTAGGCAACATGGCCGCAATCATGTCGGTGGCCGGACCGACCGACACGGTTTTAGTGCAAAGGAACGCACACAAGTCGGTGATTGCAGGTATTATCCATTCGGGCGCAACCCCAGTCTGGCTGTTGCCTCAATGGGATAGTCGATTTGGCATTGGTCATGGTTTATCAGTCGCATCGGTAGAACGCGCGCTTTCATTAAACGCGAATGCCAAGGCATTGATTGTCCTCAATCCGACTTATTTTGGCACGGTGGCAGATTTTTCGGCCATCGCCAATGTTTGCAAACGAAGCGATATTGTGTTGATTGCTGACGAAGCCCATGGTCCACACTTTCGATTCGGTCAAGGCTATCCGATCGCGGCTGAGAATGCCGGGGCCGACATCATTGTTCAATCCACTCACAAGATCTTGTCTGGTCTGAGTCAAGCGGCCGTCCTCCACGTCGTAGGCGATCGCGTTGAACATGCTCGAGTTCAATCCGCACTGCAATCGCTTCAGACGACGAGTCCGAATTTTGCCATCATGGCGTCAATTGACCTTGCACGTCGCCAGATGATGCAAGAGGGACAATGGCGACTCGCGTCCATGATGCAACTTGCTGATTTTGCGAGGACTCGCATTGGTTCGATCGACGGGATTCATATCCTAGGTCCAGAACATTGCATTGGAAAGGAGAGTGGCTTTTATGCGTTGGATGCAACTAAGCTATTGATAGACACAAGCCGATGCGGATGGTCAGGCTCTGACGCACAACGATTTCTCAATCGCGAATATGGCGTACAGCCTGAACTCTCCGGTTCGGGACATTTGCTCTGCATTCTTACATTGGGCAGTGTTCGAGAAGACGTCGATCAACTCATCAAAGGTCTAAAGGAAATGAGCGTTCGCAATCCGCCGCAGTACGAAGACTTTAGCGAAGTCAACAACCTCGCCGTTCGCGTGGCAGAACAGCTTCCCGAGGTAGTCATGACGCCGCGCGAAGCATTTTACTCGCAACAGAAAACGATACCGTTCTCCCAAGCAATCGACCGCGTTTCCGGCGAAGTCATTACTCCGTATCCCCCTGGGATTCCCGTGATGATGCCTGGCGAACGGTTCAATCGGGATACAATCAAACTCCTTGAAGCTGTCAAGCGGTCGCGGTGCCCGATCAGCGCAGTAGATCCAAGTATGAATACGGTTAGAGTTGTCGACGCGAGCCCCAAGGCACTCACGGCTACATAGAACCACGCAGTCATCCAATTGGTGACGTCTGCAATCGGTGCTATAGACATCGGACGGCTTTCGCGCATTCGTATCGATAAAACGTGCGCAGCTTGTGAAAAACAAAAATTGCATAACCATTCGCTTGAGCACGCTACGTAAAACGTTAATCCGTCAGTTGCAAAAAAAGCCAAGCGCGTGCATGATTCCAATATCGAGATGCGGTTGCTCGCGAGATTTTTAGAATTTCACAGGACTGTTCGATGCTCATACCGCCGAAGAAACGCAATTCGATCAGTTGTGCTTGTGTAGGATTCTCTTTCGCTAATTTATCAAGTGCTTCGTCGAGACGGATGAGGTGAGAATGATCGAAGTCGATTGGTATCGCATCGATTTCAACCTCAACCCGTACGTGATCGCCCCCCCGTTTTTGGCTCCCACGCCTCCTTGCATTTTCGATCAATATGCGGCGCATTGCATTCGCTGCAGCCGCAAAAAAATGGGACTTGCTTTGCCAGTCTTGTTGATCGCTACTGTGGATCAAGCGGAGGAAGACCTCGTGTACCAATGCAGTAGGCTGAAGCGTTTGGCCTGGACGCTCGTGTCGAAACTTGGATTCCGCTAACTTCCGGAGTTCCGTATAAACCAGTGGCAAGAGTTCGTGGGATGATTTGAGGTCGCCATTTCGAATCTCTCTAAGGATACGAGTTACTTCATTTTGTTCTAACATCGCACGAACCTAATCACGAAGACAAGCTACAATAGACTCCCCCGTCATACCATTCCCGCGCCCATGGAAAGCGACCAAAGATCGCTGATTTGCTATGGAGGGATCCAATGGCGGGAAGACATTTCCCAATCGCGTTGTTCGAACAAAGTGGCTCGGCAAACCAGTTTCCAAATGAACGACTCCGATATTTTTCTCGCGGCAGTACAAATCGAAGATCCAACGGTCAGAGCCGCATTCCTAAAATCCGTTTGCAATGAAAATCTTGATCAACTCAGTCGGATTGTAGCAAGAATCGAGCAGTACGGTAAATGGATCGGAGCCTGGGATGGATTTTCCGACCGAATGGCAGAGGACTTCGTAAAACTAGCCGTCGAGCATCGGGACGAAAGAGAATCACTCTCCGCGGCGACATCGAACGCATTGCAGATCGGATACAGATTGGGTGCGTATCAAATAGTTCGATGTCTGGGCGTGGGGGGGATGGGAGAGGTGTACCTTGCACAAGATGATCGACTTGACCGAAAAGTTGCGATCAAGATCCTCCCAATGCGATATGTGAATACACCGCAATGGGTGCAGAGATTTGAACAAGAAGCGAAATCGGCAAGTGCACTAAACCATCCCAATATTTTGACAATCTTCGAAATCGGACGACAGGGTGAAAATCACTTCATCGTTTCCGAATTCGTCGACGGCAAATCGCTTAGAAACGTATCGCATTCAGAAGTGTCCTTGGACAAAAAGCTGGCTCTGGTCATCCAAGTTGCCGAAGCCCTCCATGCAGCTCACTCGGCCAACATTGTCCATCGAGATATCAAACCTGAAAACGTTATGGTGCGGCCCGACGGTTTGGTCAAGGTTCTCGATTTCGGCATTGCCAAGTACTGTTCGCCATCGCAATCCACCAGCGAACCGGCCCGTTCACGATCCGATACAGATCCTGGAACGATAATGGGTACAATTCGATACATGTCGCCCGAGCAAGCTCGGCGATTACCGATCGATTTTAGGGCTGATCTTTTTAGTTTAGGTGTCCTCATGCACGAGCTTTTCACAGACGCGTTGCCGTATGCGTCGAATAAAGACGCGAGCATCTTAGTTTCGCTGATGAGTGACGAGCCGCTCCCACTGAATCGCCTTTCGTCACTTGAGAACCGCCCTCTCGAATTATGTATCAAGAAGCTCCTACGCAAAAATCGAGAAGAAAGGTACCAATCCGCAAAAGAAGTGCTTGTCGATCTAAAGGACGCCCGACGTGAATGCGACCGCTTCGCCGACCTAGGCAGCAACCGCGAAGCGGTCACTAGCGAATTGGGCGTTTCGCGACATTCCGACACAGATCGTTCGATCTCTACAGAGACGACGATAGACATCCCCGAAGTGCGATATACGCGAAGTGGTGATGTCAACATCGCTTATCAAATCGTTGGTAGTGGCGAAATTGACTTGGTCTTTGTGATGGGTTGGGTTTCCCATTTGGATTGGTTTTGGAAGGAGCCTTCGTTTGCGCGGTTTTTGCTTCGACTTGCATCTTTCGCAAGGTTGATCTTGTTTGATAAACGGGGCACGGGGTTATCGGATCGAGTACCCTATGACCAACTGCCATCGCTCGAACAACGGATGGATGATGTTCGGGCTGTTATGGACGCAGCCGGTTCGGAAAAGGCAATCCTGCTAGGCGTTTCTGAAGGTGGACCGATGTGCAGCTTGTTTGCGGCGACGTATCCACAGAAAACTCTCGCCCTGGTCATGATTGGTTCCTATGCGAGACGATTGCGAGCAACCGACTATCCATGGGGGCCTACCGAAGAACAGCATCGCGTCTTCCTGGACGAAATCGCAAAGAATTGGGGTGGACCAGTTGGAATCGAAGCCCGTGCGCCAAGCAAAGCAAACGACCGAGAGTTTTCCAACTGGTGGGCAACTTATCTGCGAATGGGTGCAAGTCCCGGAGCTGCTTTGGCCTTTACAAAAATGAATGCGCTCTTCGATGTGCGCCCGATCTTGAAGGCTATACAAGTACCGACGCTTGTACTGCACCGAACCGGCGATCGTTGTTTGCAAGTGGACGAAGGCCGTTATCTTGCCGAACAAATTCCCGGAGCCAAGTTTGTCGAATTGCCTGGCAACGATCACCTGCCCTTCATTGGAAATCAAGATGAAATGTCGGATGCGATCGCCGAATTCTTGACGGGCCTGGAGCCGCATCAGATGGCCCATAGAGTCCTCGCTACCGTTCTTCACGCGGAGGTCTCGCCGTCGCAAAACACTACCAGCGATCCGCAACGACTCAACTTGTCGCAGTCGCACTTCGCACGCGAAATGGAACTATTTCGCGGCCAAACCATTCTCACTACGCAACAGTCCATTTCTGCTAGTTTTGATGGGCCGGCTCGAGCTATTCGGGCCGCGATCGCCATTCGCAATTCGGCCGCACGACTCGGTGTTGAACTGCTCATCGGCTTACACACGGGCGAATGCGATATCTACCAAGGGCGAGTTAGTGGCCCTGCCGTCGCGATGGCAAAAAAAGTTGCTGACTTCGGCTTGCGAAATTTAGTCGTTGCCTCGAGTACCGTAAAAGACCTAGTCGCAGGTTCCGGAATCCACTTCACCGATTATAGAGTCGTTCGATTGGATGACGACCTTGCGGAGTGTGCTTTGTTCCAAGTCAAAGCCTAGCGACCTGTCCGACTAGAGTGTTACTGGCGGTCTCCGCCGGAATTTCTAGCTCGAGTAGAAGCAAACTGCGACAAGCACTCGCTTTGAATCGCTAGAGTCTCGATCGATGATGACAGTCTCAAGCCAGTTGGCTAATGGCGTGCTAGACATCGACTTTGATGCCTACAAAGATGATGCGGTGGTGGCCGTCGTTCTTGTTTGCGCTCTTTTTTATCCAGACAACAGCCCAGGCTGCGCTGCGAGGCGGATCGTTGATGGCTGAATCGATTAAACAATATTACTTCAATTTTTTGTGAGGCGCCGACGCAATTCTTTACGCATTGACCTAGGTACGCTGCCAACCGCTGTGTGACTTCAAGTCCTAGTTCAACGTTTACGTAAGGAAATCCAATGAAAGTCGAGCAATTTTCGCTAATCGATGAACGGGAAAACTCGTTTCCCAGACTTCAAAATCACGCTTCCGACTCAACCAAAGAGCTATTTCAGAGGGTTTACGATGAGCTTCGCCGCATTGCGGCTGCAAAATTAGTTTCAGAGCCTGCCACAAATACGTTGCAACCGACCGCCTTGGTGCACGAAGTTTATGTCCGACTCCTCCGATCCGAACTGCAAAATGACTGGACATCGACCGGCCACTTCATCGGCGTTGCAGCAGAAGTCATGCGCCGGGTGCTCGTGGACAATGCAAGACGACGCAAGAGAATAAAACGCGGCTCTGGGTGCCCTCATGTAGACATCCCACTCGAATCTCTGGCTGCGGACATCAAGGACGCAAAGTTATTGGACCTCGATCAAGCCCTTGAGTAGCTCTCGGGTGTGACCGGCTAATCAAGATGGGTATTGTAACTAGCGTTTGAATGCTGGCGCAACATTTGGTAGCAGCATTTATTCGAAGCACGATTTCTTTGCAGATCGTTCAGGATGTGGATAATAAGGGCGTAGCCGTAACACTTCGATTCCTGTTCACTTCGGAGGGGTTTCAGATGAGCCAGTCTTTGAATTTCGAGCGTGCTGATCAAATCGTAACTGCACTCAAGCAGATGGCATCCAAGGCTTTTGCACAAGGCAAGGCAATGGATCAGACCGAGCAACAATTGTATCAAGAACTGTTGGCTTTGGGACATGCATTAGTAGGTTCCATCATCGAAGCGGCGGGAGACGGAGACGTTGGTCCAGCCACCGAGAAAAACGGACGAATGTACAAGCGGCTTCCGAAACGACGGCGACGATACCGTTCCATCTTCGGTGAATTTCAGATCGAGCGATACGTCTATGGGAATGATCCGGTGCAAGCCATACAAGCCATTCCGTTGGATGAACATCTGGGGCTTCCTGAAACCGACTACTCTTTGGTACTCGAGGTTTGGACAGGCATCGAATCGACTCAACAGTCGTTTCACAGCGCAATCAAAACGTTAGAGCGCATCACGACGCTTCATGTTCCTTTGGACAGCGCAGAGAGGATCGAACAACGCCTGGGAAAATCCGCCGCCTTGGTTCTCGACAATCCCCCATCGGTCGATCGAGACTCCGAGGCTGAAATCTTGGTACAAACCAGCGACTGTAAGGGGATTCCAATGGTTCGTCGCCAAACAGAAAAGCGTCCTGTGGGCGCTCCGGACGAACGCAAAGGTCCCAAGCCGAATCAAAAACAAATGGCTTGCATGGCTGGTGTCTACACGGTTGATAGAAACTTGCGTACGGCCCAGGAAATCGTGGATGCTCTCTTCCATATACCGACCCGAGAAGAAAGACATCCCGTCGATGCTCCGCGAACCAACCCTCGCTATTTCGCGGCATTGACCAAGCATGATGATCAAGGCAACGTGATTGGCAAGACTGCCGAGGATCAAGCACAGCAATGGCTTACAACCAACACGCTTCGGCGTCACCAACGTGGACAGGAGATCGTTGTCCTGCACGATGGTCAGCGTTCGCTTTGGAAGAAGTGCGAAGAATATCAAAAGAACTGGGAGATGGTAGAGATTTTAGACATTCTGCATGCGCTGCAACGGATCTGGTCGGCAGCACACATCCTGGTTGCGAAAGACACGGTCGAGGACAAGGTAAAGAAAGATTTTTGGCTGATCTTGAGCGGAGGCATAGGGATGTATATTGGCGGTCTACGTCGAAGTCTTCATCGACAAGGCATGAGCAAAGCAGATAATCGCGAACTGGAAAAGATCATTCAGTTCTTGGAGGCGAACAAGTCTCGGATGCAGTACGGCGAGTACTTAGCCAAAGGTTACCCGATTGCGACGGGCTTTATCGAAGGCGCGTGTCGGCATGTGATCAAAGACAGGATGGAACAGAGCGGGATGCGTTGGAAAGAAAAGAACGCTCAATCGATGCTCCACATGCGGTGCATTGAGGCAAGCGAGTTATGGGATGTAACTACAGAACAACACAGAGCATGCAGTCTTGCCCAATACGGAAAGACAAGAAAGAACTATTCAGAATCATTTCTGACTATGGCAGCATGATAAACCGAATAGCCGGTCACACCC
>JANMGH010000121.1:0-67341 GCA_031374515.1 Pirellula sp.
GGGCCCGAAGTCGCTGAGCGAACCGCAAGGACGCAGGCGCCGAAGGTCAGCTTGATAATTGGGACTAAGTCGTAACAAGGTAGCCGTAGGGGAACCTGCGGCTGGATCACCTCCTTTCTAAGGATAATTACAGCTTGGAACACCTAGTGTTCCTCGCACATAAGTGAGCATAAATCTTGTTTCAGGAAAAACTCATCTAGCTTTGGCTGTGTCAACAGCCACTGTGACAACCACCAGATTTCAAAATAGAGAAGCCCGGCTTAGTGCAAACTAAGTCGGGTTTTTTTTATGTTTGTAGTTCAAAGAAGATCAGTCTGATCGGTCGGATCCGTCCGATTTTTTCAGATCAGTCTGATTGGTCGGATCAGACCCATCCGTCCGATTTTTTCGGATCCGACGGATCTTGCTAGATCATACCTTCAGTGTGCCCTTGCAATCCGGATAGCCAATGCAGCCCCAAAAATGCTGGCCAGCATTTTGTCCCTGCTTGGCCGTGCGGAGCGCCATCGCCTTCCCGCACTGCGGGCAATTCGGAATGAGATCGGTCGGATTTGTCGGTTTCGACTGATCCACACGATCTCTCTGCTTCGCGCGTTCCGCAAATCGTGCGGCTGCGAGTTGTTCAGTGTATCCGCCTTCCGTGATAAATTGTTTTTCGAGCGCTGCGATTTGCTGATCCAACAAATAGTTGCACTGGTGTATCACGCAGATGACAGTATTCGCTCGTACAGCTGGATCATTGTGGTCAAGCCATTTCGCGTAGAGAGACCAACGTTGCTGGTCCGAAAGATCAGTTAAATCAGACAGATCAGTCCGATTGGACTGATCTTCACGGAAACGTCGAGGAACGCTCCGTACTGCAGATGCTTCGGGCGAATCGGCAGTCCACATTGGTAGTCGTCGGTGTCGCAAGAAATCCTCGTAGTCCAAAAGCAATTCTTCCATGCTGGCGCGAGCCACGTTTACCAATCGCAACTCAGTTTGCGAAGACGTAGCCGAAGCGCGGCTACCCTCTGCTATGTTCTGACGACCTGATCGGGCGGCCTGTACCATTTGATCTACCGTACGCGATCGCGAGTCCATGAATTTCTCACAGAACCAGTATGTCGCATCATAAATCATCGTCGCCGATTGAAACGATGCTAACTTGCGATAGCCGCCACTCTTGCGAATACTCACTCAACCTCAACCTCACATCGATCGATCGGAGAAGCTTGATCTAGAAACTGCCCGCAGGCGATTTTACAAGGATGAAAGCGAATACTGCAAGTATTCAGGAACAATTGTCACTCCCATGTCCATGGACGTGAACGATTCAGCACGAAGTACCGGGGCTTAGCGGCTTGGGACGTCATCATCATCGAACCGCAGAGTCGAGATGAACTCGGGGGCATTTAAAGCCAAGTGGCATGCTTTGAACCCAACAACCCTGGACAATTTAGCGCCAGCCATGACTGGAGCCCGCGACAGAGACTACGCGAACGGGATATCTCCCTTGCAGCAACGACGAGTGGCGGAGACGATGAATTCGTCCCTCGATAAAAATCGTCATCGCCCACCCTGCGTATCAACGTCAGCGTTAACGCTTCGCTAGCATCATAGAGGAGCCGACCTAATCTCTTGCCTCAAGCCTAGTGATCCCCGTGCCTTCGATGATCTGGAAATGCGCATTGGTTGGTATATTCTCAAATCGCTGCATTTGGCCCGACGGCCAAGAAACAACGACGGAGTCAATTTGCGTGCTCGCACCAACGCCAAAATGAATCACTTTCTGGTTGGAGACGAGATAACCGCAACCCGCGACCAATTGAGAAGTTCGTTTTGAATCGCCAATGTGTATCGTGATCGTCACACCGATTGCATCGCGATGCGATTGTGTTCCCACGCATGTGAAATCAACGTAGTGGCCATCGCGGCCAGTATTGAGCATCAGCTTGGAATTTGTTTCCAAGTCGGTCGTAACAAAGTCCATACGTCCGTCGCGATTGCAATCGATCAGCGCCAATGCGCGACCGAGCGCCGGCTTGGAGAAAAACGGATCGTCCTGATAGATTTGTTCCGTAAAGACCCCTGCTTGACTTCCAACAAAAAACTGAGGACGCATGCGAAAGGGTCGGTCGGCGTGCGTCAGGTCGTCGATATGTCCGTTGACGAGCACCAAGTCCAAAGTTCCGTTTAAGTCTGCGTCCAAAAACTGGGCTCCAAATCCTAACATGTCGAGACTTGGCGCAACCAGCTTGGCGGCGCTGCTTGAATCTTGGAAAAAGCCATTTTCTTTTTGTAGGTACAGCGTGTTGTACTCGCCTAAAAAATTTGTGACTAACAAATCCAACCGGCCATCCTGGTCGACATCGCCAGAGGCTATCCCCATACAGGCTTGAGCTCTCCCCAACGCGTCGAAGGCTAGTCCGCGCGGCAGTGCCTCGTCTTCGTAGACGAAGCCAAGCGGAGCGTTTTGAGACGGTATTGGTTTAAGATAAAGGTTTGCGATCTGGTCATTTCCGACAAAGACGCTCGGCAATTTTTCTCCCAACTCGCGAAAGACAACCACACCCAATGCGTTGCCTTCGTGCACGGACTCGCTCATGGTCGCCTGGCTGATGTCGGTCAGTATTCCTTGATCATTGGGTGTCATCAAACGCCCTTTCGACGGCGTAAATACAGTTGGAGGACAGGTCCTCGGTTGGCCATTCACATTGCATAGTCGTTCGTAGACATTGTTCCCTTCGACGTATCGGGCATCATAGACTTCCGCTCGACCGTCACCATTTACGTCTGCGATGAAAACGCTAACGGTCCATGCGTCATCGGGTGAATCCATGAACTTGTTTCCATCTCGAAATGTTCCGTCACCCTGATTGATCCACCATTGGTTTGTACCGACGTTCGCAACGTAGATGTCATCGAAACCGTCATTGTTGATATCACCGACGCCGACACCTTGACCGAAAGCAGCCTCACGGATTCCGGCAAGCAGGGTTACATCCTCGAAACGAGCGTCGCCTTCATTGATCGCAGAACCGCGATTTTTCATCAGTCGATCGCTATGCGCACTATCGTTTCCGTCTACTGGCCAAACGGTACCTTGTGAGAAAAAAAGATCGGGCCAACCGTCGTGATCAAAATCGAGAACTCCGATGCCACCGCCGGTCGATTCGAACATGCGCCGTCCTACAATTGGGGGCTCGCGTGAGGCAAAATATACAAAATCGAGACCAGGATTGACTTCTTGAAAAAGAGAGTTGCCAGCGCCCAGTTGCCCTAAATCTTTGGACTTCTCGCTGTTTGCTTCGATTCCAGAAGCTGCCTTGTCCCAGTTTGGCAATGGCAGATCCCTATACGTATCACCTCGGATCGTCCAACCGCTTGCGGACCGCAGTTCCATCAAGGGGCTGGATTTCTTTTTCAGTTCCTCCGATAGAGCGATTAAAGTTTTTGAACGCGAGTTGATCGTTAATCCGAGTCTAGTCCATGCCCAAGATTCCGCTTGGCGGCCAAGTTCGAATGTTTTCTCGGCGACCGTTTCCATGGGTGGCAAGTATTTCGTTTTCGGATTCACTTGATCCAACGCGACCGTCAATTGTTCGATGGTTGACACCCGCTTTGCGAATAATAACGATTCTTCTTCGCGGTCAAGACGAACAAGTGCTTGAGCCATTCCGTAATTGGCAGCAGCGTGATCGGGATCAAGACGCAAAGCTTCGCTGAAGCAACGAGCTGCAGGGCCGATTTGCATGTCGTGCCTGCACCATTCGCCTCGAATCCACCATATGTCTGGATGAGAGCCTGCATTCTTTGGTAGCGACTTTTCCCAATCGGGTATGGAATTTGGACGACTGGCCAGCAGAACTTTTCCGAGTTGGACGTGAGCCTCCACGGTTTCCGGAAACTGCCTGAGGACTTCTCCTAAAAGGGTTTCTGCTTCGTCGAATTTTCCTTCGCGAATACGGGTTCTGGCCAATCCGAGTTTAGGTAGCGAATCCGACGGGTCGGACTCTATAAACCTGTTCAGTTCGCGTTCATTTTCGATCGGCTTGACTGGATTTCCAAGGGCTAGCATCCGGTCAAATTGCCAATTGTCACGCCGGGCGAAATGGCCCATGACTGCCAATGCTTCCCATCTTCGACCTACCAAATGCAGCGCTTCAATAAGTCGTTCGCGAGCTCGATCGTTCATGCTATCTAGCTCGATACTTTTTTCTAACTTTTGTAGGCAGGGGGACATTTTGCCTTGAAAGAAAAGGACTTCGGCAGCTGCCCAACGAGCGATGGAAGCAACGCCCCGGTCGGCTTCCGAAACCTGATTGTAGAATTTGAGCGCATCCTCGAGTTCTTGCAGTTGTTGGCAGGATTCAGCAGTCTTCATCAAAACCCAATCGGACTTCAATTCAGTCGCAAGCAGTTTGACGCCAAGTTCGCGGGCGCTGGCATAGTCGGCCGCTTCAAAGGCTTTCTTTAATTGCTCAATCGTAGGCTTGCCCGAGAACAGTGGTGTCAGGAGAAACACAACTAGACCAGCCAAAAGAAACACACCGACGCCGATTAGGACCTTTAGTTTTGGAATCAAGCGTTTGCTCCCGTTTGCCTTAAAAATTACAAATGTGATGGTCGAAGAACAAATGTGCGATAATTATGCGCTCGTACGAGTCAACAAGGGAACAACGGGAGCCAATTGTTTTACAATGCCATATCGCGAAGCAGATGCAATCATACCGCCCCAGTTGCGTTTAGAACGGTCTGTAGCAACATAGTTCGCAAGACGAATTCTACGAGGGCTTGTTGTTTCATGAAATCGTTCCCACCAAAATCGAAAAAGCAAAACCTAAGGGACGCGAAGCGAAAGAGGGCATCCGCCAGATTTTTGGGTGTTCGGCGTTGGATTTGGTTTGCCTTCCTGGTAATTGGGTGTGTCGGGGTGGGTGTTGTCGGATATCAATGGTACAACGTCCGCGAAGCAAGCAGGCTGGAAAGTGCGTGCTTGGTCGCAAATCGTTCTCAAGATTGGCATACATTGGAGCTATTGGCAGTTCAATGGGGGTTGGTGCAGCCCACTCGGTTTGAGCCGTTCCTAATGGCTGCACATGCGGCGGAGCAACTAGGGGAAAAAGTTCGAACCGCTGGTTATCTGCTGGAGATGCCATCCGATGCACCGGTCAGTGCTCTTCTCAAACTGAGTTATATCCAATACGAAGACTTGAATGATCCGTTGGGTTCCATCCAAACCTGCGAAAAGATTCGTGATCGTGAACCTAAAAATTCAGAAGCTCACGAACGACTACTTTTCTTTTGGACTATGACCCGGAATACCCTGAAAATCCGAAGCGAAGCGAACCGAGGGATTCGCGATGGGTGCGCAACTATTGCGACCTACGCGTATCTTTTCGGTGCTGAGAAACTTCGATTTCGCGATGCGTTGGAAACGAATCGCCGTTGGCTCCAATCGTCACCCAAGGAAGAACTATTCTTGGTTCCCGCCGTATTGAGTCATATCTCGGTGCTTTCTCGAATCGAGCCCGGGAGTCCTACGGAAGATTTAGAACAAGCAGAAAACAGAATGAAGATCGATAGCGATCTGAGTAAACTGTCGATGGATTTCCCTGCCAACATGGAGGTGTTTGCCGCTCGGCTTGAACGGGAAATGGAACGAGGTGATGAAGAGGCTGTGGAAGTGCTTTTAAAGAATGCGACCCCGGGTTTCGAGCGGGACAATCGATACTGGCGAGCCAAAGCTTGGCTCCACAGCGTGCGCATGGAATATCCCCAAGCCCACGAGTGCTGCAATCAAGCAATTCGTATTGAGCCACTGGATTGGCAAGCGTACCTTGCCAGATCCACGGTGTATCGATTGCTAGGTAAACTCGCGGAGGTTGAGAAAGACTCAAAAATTGGATATCTCGGCAGTGAATTGACTAAACAGCTGAACACGTCACCGAAAGTATTTTCACTTGAACGGACTTTTTATGAGAGGCTCGCGTCGTTATCGGAATTGTGTGACCAGCCCAAAGTCGCATCGAGTATTCGAGCTCAACTCAACTCGTATGTACCTGAACCCGCGCCGGTCTCGCCCTAGTGAGTGGAGCAAGCGTCTTTGGATTCCGGGCTACGCGGTGTTCTTCTTGTGGACGATTGGTTTCGGCTGCACGCCTGCGACGCATAAAGAGGCCGCAGTGTCTCCAGCAAAGTCGAGCGCAACCTCACCGAACGACTCGACGTCAAATAACCTTGTGGTGAACGCGTCATCGAGGGTCCATTTTGAGGAAGTCCAAGTGGCTTCCCAGTTGGAGCATACGTACCAAAACGGAGAGCAAGGGAATATGCTTTTCTTTGAGAGTTTCGGTGGCGGCAGCGGTTGGCTTGATTACGATCGCGATGGGTATTGGGACCTGTTTCTCAACCAAGGAGGTGATGCAACTCAAAGAGACACAAAACATAATCCATTGGATCAGTTGTTTCGAAATCGAAGCGGAATATTTGAAAATGTGACTAAGCCAAGCCTCATTCGAGACGCGTTCTATAGCCAAGGTGTTGCCATTGCTGACTTCGATAACGATGGGTTTGAGGACATTTACGTGACCAATGTAGGCGCAAATACGCTTTGGCAGAATTGCGGCGACGGAACATTCCAAGAGGTAGGCAAGGTCGCAGGAGTGGATGATGTTCGATGGAGCACATCTGCTGCTTGGTTGGATTTGGACCGAGACGGAGATTTGGACCTCTATGTGTGCAACTACGTGCAATATGATCCACTCAATCCTCTTCAATGCAAGAATGAAAAGGGGGAATTGGTCGTATGCAATCCAAATCGATTCGCGCCAGAGGCGGACGCTTGTTTTGTCAACCAAGGGGACGGCACATTTAGCGAACAATCCCAGGAACTGGGATTGTTCGGCCCCGAGAACCGCGCGTTAGGGGTCGTAGCCGCAGACTTCAATCGCGATGGACAGATCGACATTTATGTCGCCAACGATGCGACACCCAATTTTCTTTTCATGCGTGACGAAAAAGGACCCTTTCAAGACAAAGCCAAGTTGCTCGGCTGTGCGGTTGATCGTTTCGGACAATCACAAGCCAGCATGGGGCTCGCGGTGAATGACTACGACCGCAATGGTTTCTTGGATATTTATTCAACACACTTTTTTGCTGAATCGAATACCCTCTATGCGAACTTAGGTGCGGCCGGCTTCCAGGATGTGACCGGTAACGTGGGCCTTCATGAGCCGACACTTGACCGCTTGGCGTTTGGGACTGTCATGCAAGATTTTGATTCGAATGGATTCATGGACCTATTTGTTTCAAACGGCCACATCGACAACTCAGGTACTAACCCCAATCAGCGTATGCGCCCTCAACTCTTTTCGTGGGCCGGAAAAAAATGGCTGAATCGCTCGAGGGAATCCGGCAGCTATTTCGATGGCCGATATGTGGGACGCGGCGTGTCGCAAGGCGATTTCGACGGGGATGGCGATGTTGATTTAGTCGTAACGCATCAAAACGCTCCAACGGCTTTGCTCCGGAACGATTCAGTGCAAGGCAATTGGTTGTCACTGTCCTTTGTCGGCACGAAATCGAATCGGTCCGGTCTCGGGTGCCAAGTAACGGTTCGCTGCAAAGGTCGCGAGCTCTATCAGGAAGTCGTGGGTGGGACAAGTTATTGCTCAAGCCAACAACCGTGTTTGTACTTTGGCTTCGAACAAAAAGAGGATGACTGCCAATTAGAAATTCGGTGGCCTGGAGGGGGTGCGCAAGTGCTCTCGCCCGTGAAAACGGGACAGAACCTGCTTATCCGTGAACCCTGAGCGAAGAACGCGTTGGAGTTAAATGTGCCCGACATGCAAAGGCGAGCTACAGAATGAAAACTACCATTTGCATAGGCTCCCAGCGGCTTGAGGGCTTTCGCTACAGGCCAACCCATTCGACCCCACGTTTAAAGGCAAACGGAACTCCGCAGCGTCGTAATACGGCATAAGAATCAACAACAAAAACGACAGGAAAACTGGATAATTAACGAATAATTCAACGCAAGGGTATTTTGGTCCCCGTTCGCTTGCCTTAAAGGAAGGGTGGTAGTACAATCGATATAATTCTTGCGAGTTGAGTGCCGTTCGTGTGGCTTTTGATCGCGGATTTCATGTTTGACTTTTCTTTTTGTCGGAGGTTTTTATGACGAAACGGTTTAAACGAATGGGTTTCACTTTGGTGGAACTACTCGTTGTTATCGCCATTATTGGAATCCTGGTCGGGCTTTTGCTCCCAGCAGTCCAAGCAGCACGCGAAGCTGCGAGAAGAATGCAGTGCTCGAATAATTTGAAGCAACTGTCCCTGGGTGCACTGAACTACGAAAGCGCTCACAAGCGATTTCCGTATCGTCAAGGTGGATCTGACGGACCCGCTTTGAACAACAAAGGACGAAGAAGCGGTTTCATCGCTGTGCTTCCTTTCCTGGAAGGCAACAATCAGTTCGCTCAAGTTGAAGCGGGCGATCCAGCGAACAGCATTCCTCCTGGTGGTCCAGAAGGCTGGAACAACAATTACTTCTGGCGAGTTTCGCCGGGCTTTATGAAGTGCCCTTCGGATCCATCGGCAGGTCTTGGCGGCGGATTGAATTCCTACTCCATGAGCATGGGTGATTCGATCGGTCGTTGGCAGTGGGATTTGAACAACAACGAAAACAATCGTGGTGTGTTCTCCAAGAACAAGAACGTTCCAATCGGTGCGTTGTCTGACGGTACAAGCAACACGTTGTGCTACAGCGAGCGACTCATTGCAACGGCTCCATATCCTTCGCAAGCTGGAAACTCAGGAACCATTGCAAAATCGGTTCAGCATAAGGGAACAATTGCACAAGTACCAAACTTGTTCAACAACCCGAATTTGTGCAAGTTGGTTTCAGACGGAACTTACTTGGTTGCAGGAACGATCCACCAAGGCAACGGTGGTAAATTCTGGCACGACGGTCACCCGACCTACGTTGCTTTCAATACCGTTCTTCCACCCAATGCACCATCGTGCGTACACGTGGTAACTTGGGGTGACGGCGACCCAGCAATTTTGCCTCCAACTAGCAATCACACCGGTGGTGTGAATGCTGCACGCTGTGACGGTTCCGTCGGCTTTATTAGCCAAAGCATCGACACAGGCAACTTGGCTGCTCCATCGACCATTGCTGATGGCGGTGGCGGACAAAGCCCATATGGCGTTTGGGGTGCTTTAGGTTCCAAGGCTGGCGGTGAAGTATCTGCTAATATCGAGTAGTCGACTGACTGTTCGTGTGTAAAATATCGAGAGCGAGGTCTTTTGGCCTCGCTCTTTCCTTAGGTGTATTCTTTTTGTTTAAACTCATTGGTCTTTTTTACCCGGAGTATGTCATGTCCATTCGTCATGTTTGTTCCCTTTTTTCGCTGGCAGCTTTGGGATTTGTGGTAGGCTGCAATTCAAATAGCAACCCCCCAACCATTCCCGTTTCGGGGACAGTAACCCTCGATGGAAAAGCTGTAAGCGGTGCCATGGTTATGTTTCATCCTGCAGAAGGTAGCCAAACAGCGTCCGGGACAACGGACGCCAACGGCAAATACTTGCTTGGTACATTCGTGGGTGGTGATGGAGCCATGAAAGGCAACTATGGAGTTACGGTCACCAAAATACAGACGGAGGCTGGTACAAGCTCTTATGAGCTTTCGAACCAAGCACCCGCTCCTGTGGCAAAGTCCGACGGCAAGGACCAAAAGCTAGACGACATGTATGCCGCTTACAACAATGCATACAAAGGCACCCCGAAGGAAGCACAAGGCAAGGTTAAGCAGCCCGCATCTAAAAACGAACTGCCAAAGAAATACGAACAAGCGCATACATCTGGATTGAAATTCGACGTCACGGAAAAGTGTCCACCGATTGATATAGAATTGAAATCAAAATAGTTGTGTTCCTTGCGTTGAAGCTAGTCGCACTGCAGCTCAACTTGTTGGGCTGCAGACGGATACATGTAGCACGATCTTGAGAAACGGTGTGCAATTCACAAATGCATTCGATCAGGCAAATCGCACTAGCCTTTGGGGGATGACAAACCAATTGCCAACTTGCCATTCGGCTTTCCAACATGAGAGCTTGACATTGCAAGCAAGGGGATGTTGCGTTGTCATCATACTATTCCACTATCGTCGCAATATTGTGTGCAGAAATTTCGACTCTCTTCAAGAATTCTGTAAATGCAAGTCCCAACTCATTGCGATTTGAATCGTAACAACTCGGCTCGCAATTTTCTAATTGCCCTGTTTGCAAAGTGTAATTCTGGTTGTCTCGCTTGCGTTCTTGCTTTTGGCTGTAGTTCAAAAACAGTTCCTCAACCAAACGAACAAATTGAAAGTAAGGCAACACCACAAGCGATGGAGTCGGCTTTACCGCGTTTCGAAGCGCCCTCTCCGTCTCCGACTCAAGAGCAGGACTCAAGTGCTCAGAGAACCGTAAAGAACATCGAAGCTACGACTAAATCGACCAGTTTAGATGCCATAACGATCCTCCAACCGCTGGACATATCGGCGTTGAAAGAAAGGGCCGCCACGATCGTCGATGCGATGGCAAGCCAATTCCCTAACGACCCAGACGCAATGGAGGCCAAGGCAAGGTTCTATCGCATGATTGGAAAACTGGACGTCGCAAAGGCTTGCTGGGATCACGCGATCGAGCAGGCACCCGAATATGGTTATGCGCATCAAGGGCTCGGGAGCATTGCTATTCGCAACTCAGACTACGCAGGCGCGGTCGAGTCCTTTTTGAAAGCTGTTAAAACCATGCCAGGTGATTCAACGGCAGTGCATGAATTGTCGGACGCGCTCATGAAGAATGGGGATTCCAGCGAAGCCATCAAGGTCTTGGAGGCGCAAATCGCGATGAAGCCGCAATCGAGCGATACGTTGCAGCTACTTGGTCAAGCACTGCTCGCAAACCGAGAGTATGCGGCAGCTAGCGAGGCGTTTCAAAAGTCCTTAGACCTAGCACCCGATAATCACCTTTCGCAACAGGGACTTGGTGCGGCCTTGGTACGGCTTGGGAAACGCGAGGAAGCCAAAAAATGGCTGATGCAACAGAAATCAGCTCGCAGCACTAGCAATATGGATTCGAGCGTTGCTCAAGCCGCAGAGCGCGCAGACATCGCGGCAAGACTTACTTACGCCGCGCATGTTTATCTCAAGCATGAGAAGCCCGATCTGGCCATTGAAGTTCTTCGAACGGCCGCCACAAACGAACCGCGTGACGAAGAGTCCAGGAGGCTATTGGTCAAACTCTATCAGCAAGTAAACAAACCCAAACAAGCTATTGAGATCGCCAAACAGCTTGCCGAAATCTCACCAAACAACCTCGGTTATCGGATGACCATCGGCACGATCAGCCAACGCTTGAAAGATTGGGCAACAGCTCAAGAGTGCTTTGAATACGTTGTCATGGCGATGCCTAGCCGGCCTGAAGGCTATGCAGCATTGGTCGAGCTGTCGATTCTATCTGGCAAGAATATGGAGAAGGCGATCGAGCTTGCGAAAACGGTCACGGACTTGAGAGGAACCGCATCCGACTTTGCAACTTATGGCCAGACGCTTGCGATGAACGGCAAGATCTCGGAAGCGATTGATGTGATGAGAGTCGCTTCATTGAAAGATCCGGAAAGTCAAAACTTCAAGAATATCTTAGAACAGCTGATCAAGTCCCAGGGGGTAAGATGACCCAATTGTGGTTTTGGCTATATACCTCTCTGCTGATCTCGCAAACGTTGGCGCAAACGAAAAGCGATGCAATGAGCGAGATCCGATTTGAAGACGTTTCTTCAAAAACCGGGATTGATTTCTTGCACACCGATGGTGGCACCGGTAAACACTACATCGTTGAAACCATTTGCTCCGGTCTCGCGATCTTTGATTTTGATGGCGATGGATTGATGGACATCTACCTACTTAATGGGGCCTACCACGAAGGAAAGAATCCCGAAGACCATCCTAAGAACCGACTGTACCGCAACATGGGTAACTGGCGGTTCGAGGATGTTACGGACTCAGCAGGTGTCGGCGATGCGAGTCACGGTCTCGGAACGACCGTTGGAGATTTTGATAACGATGGCGACGCAGATTTATATGTCAGCAACTACGGTCCGAAAGTCTTTTATCGGAACAATGGGGATGGTACCTTCACGTCGATCAAGGACGCGCCTGGCACGGCAGTTAATCGAGTCGGCGCTGGTGTTTCTTTCCTGGATATCGATGCCGATGGCGATCTCGATCTCTATGTTGCCAACTACATCAAATTTTCGTACGAGAAGAATGTCAATCGCCTGATCTTTGGAATCCCCGCTGCGCCTGGGCCAAAGGACTATGAGCCTGACAACCACCAACTATTTCGCAATGATGGCGACGGTTCCTTTACGGATATCTCAATAGAATCGGGAATAGGTCAGTCACCAGGAGCTGGGATGGGGATCGTGTCGTTGGATTTCGATCGTGATGGTGATACCGATTTGTTTATCTGCAATGACTCGGCCGAGAATTTCTTGTGGGAGAATGACGGCACTGGAAAATTCACCGAGATCGGGTTGCTTGCTGGAGTTGCATATGACTACGCAGGGCTGCGTCAGGCGAGCATGGGGGTCGATTGCGCCGATATCGACCATGATGGTTTTTTGGATCTAGTTTCTACGAATTTCCAAGACGAGATCCCTAATGTCTATCACAACGCAGAGGGCAAGTTCTTTGACGACCTAGGTGTATCATATGGACTTGGTGTTGCGACTCGCAGCGTCAAATGGGGAGTTGCACTATCCGACTTTGATAACGATTCGTTTGTCGACTTATTCCTTGCCTGTGGGCACCTGATTGACACGGTGGGGTTGCTGGATAATTCGGTCCAATTTGCAACGCGCAACTTTTTGCTTCGCAATATCAAAGGCAAGCGATTCGTGGACGTCTCGTCCGCGGCCGGCAACGGACTCAAGATCGAAAAAGCGAGTCGAGCGGTTGGATGCGAGGACTTGGATCAAGATGGTGATTTGGACCTAGTCATACTCAACTTAAATTCGACGCCAGACATATTGCGCAACGACACATCAGCCAAAGGTAGACATTGGATCGAGCTACGATTAGTGGGGCTAGCCTCCAATCGAGACGCCGTTGGCTCGCAAGTCAGGGTTCACACGAAGAGTGGAGAGCAGATCCAAGAAGTGCATCGCGGCAGAGGCTACCAAAGTCATTATGGCAACGATTTGCATTTCGGATTGGGGGACTCGGAAGTCATCGATTTTGTGGAGGTTCAATGGCATAGCGGCACCAAGGAAGTCTTCCGAAATATTCCGGTGGATCGGAAATCGACTTTGATCCAAGGCGGGGCGTCAAAGTAGCTTCGCTGGGGGGGAATCGAGAATAATTCAAGTACTTCCGTTCACCTAAACCCTGAAAAGGGCCGTTTTTGACGGAATGGGGCGCTGAATCGAGCTCTGTGGAACTTTATTGCAAGTAAACTTGCGATTCCTGAGCCTAACCGCTGCGCGCAGAACGATTCCGATGATAGTGTAGTGATTGCTATCCCGAGTCGCGAATCGCTTCTCGGTGCAAATTTCGAATCGATCGACAATCGAGGGAGACTACTGGAATGTTGAAATACATTGCGGTCCGCAAAAACAGCAGTACCAATTCCAATTCGGTGCCCCCAACGTGCCAACCGCAAAAGGTGCGCGAAACGGCAGTAAATTTGGCGATCGCGAAACGTTCGGCGCATCAGCATTCGGTCGGAATGTGTGGCTCCAACGGCAGACGCGTGTTGGCAGCCATGAATCGAAGCATGGGCTCGCACTTCCAATAGAGATTTCGTGTTTGCAGTATGCGGCGTACAGCTGAGCGTTCCCCAGCAAATTAGAAGTCGCCGGTATCTTTGGCTAAACTGTGGTCGATCTCAGTCAAATTATAGAGCCGCCCTTGATTGCAACCTGGGCAGCTCTTGGCTGCTTGTGCCCATGCTTTTGGACTCTTGACGTTGCTTTTCCAGAATGGCCATGTTCGGCATTGAACGGGTCGAGCTAGGTAAACGGAACATGTTCGTGTGTTGGGGTCTAAAAAGATACAGTCGCCATCGGAGTACTCAACCAAGCTCCGCTGCGTGCCAACTTGGCGAGTGAATTGGTTCTCAAATTCCTCAAGCCTATCTGCCATCTCCATTTTGGCAGCTAACGCAAGCACTTCCTCTGGGGTGACCCAAACATAACCTTCGTCGGGCCCACTGCAACAGTCCCCGCATTGTGTGCACTCAAATGCAAGGCCGCCAGCATACCAGGGTTTTTCTTCCAGCTCACGATTTTTGTTTGTCATCAGGATAAGTGTAGTTTGCGAAATCCGTCCAACCAAGCCCGGCAGATATCACAAGTAAACCGCTTGGTCTCCTTGCCTATTGTGAATACACTGCTGCATATGAGGCCAAGACTTAGACTATGGGGAAAGAAGCGTGGCGGGCGAATGTCTGGCTGGTGGTTCGTTGGGTCACTGGGCGAAGCGCTGTTTTTCGCATCCTTTTTCCTTGTTGGCGTAATGTGTTTTACCACGTTAGTGGGTTGGCAATTCTTGTCGCCAACAACTCAAGTGTTCCCGATCGGATATGGTTTTTGGTTGTTGATATCGGTGACGGCATCTTTTATTGTCATGGGAGCTGTAGGCTTTTGGTATCGTGTGCTCAAGGTTGCAACCAGCGACGAACACCGTGAGGTAATCGCCAAACACGGTCTGGTATCTCGCCCGAATAGACCTTATGTCAAAAACATGTTGCCACCCATGGTGCCCATTTTGGCACCGTTTACAGATAGTCCTGGTGCAAAGCTAGCTTATCGATTACCTGGCGAGTGGCCTGGTACAGGCGCTCTGATTTCGATTGGATTGTTCGCCATGGCCTGGAATGCCATGATTGCGGTATTTTCGGTATTCGCCATCGGCGGTTTCTTGAAGGGCGCAATTCAATACCGATTGTTGATGCTTCTCATCCCGGGAATCTACGTGGGGCTGCGAGCTGGACAATTATTCGTCAAGTCCTACATCAAGGAGATTGGAATTGGCTCCACCACAGTTGAAATTGAGGACCTGCCACTCGTGCCAGGCAAGTCCTACAAGCTGCTTCTGGTCCAATACGGTCGACTCGTCATTAAGAAACTATCAATTAGGCTAGTATGCGAGGAGGAAAGCACCTATCATTTTGGGACTGACGTTAGAACCGAACGGGAGATTGTGCGGCTTCAAAATATCTTGGATCAGGGGCGTTCTAGAATCGATTGGGGACGACCTCTTGAGCTTGAATGCCTCGTTACTATTCCCTCCGACGCAATGCACTCTTTTCAAAGCCTTCACAATGCAATTCACTGGAAAATTATTGTCGAAGGAGAGGCGAATCGATGGCCATCGTACTCCCGAAGTTTTCCCGTAGTCGTGTACCCACACGCTCGCATCAATCCGTCCAGTCAGACGTCATGATTCGATTGCTCGGCCTTCAGCCGACTTACATGCCGCAGGATGTTCTAGAATTTGAATACCGCATTGCCAACATCCAGAGGAGCACCATTTCGGCAGTCGAAGTGTCTGTCGTATGGCTTACCGAAGGCAAGGGGACCGAAGACCTAGGAGTTCATTTTTTCCAGCGGCTCACCGGGAACTCTATCGCTGCATCCGATTGGTCAATTCCACAACGACTTCAAGTGCCACTGCCTGACTCGCCACTTTCCTATGAAGGCCGGTTGCTCAAGATTTCGTGGTGCGTGCGCGTTCGATTTTATTTGAACGACGGTACGGAATTGGTTGCTCAGCAACCGTTCTACCTTGGAACCGTCACCCGGGAAATCTAATCAGTCTACTCCCGTCATGATGGTTTCGACTGGCTTGATTGGTGCATCATCGGTGTGTAGAACAGCTGCTCTAACCACCAAACATTCGGGTCAGATTGACGGTGTCGTTTATTATGACTGCCCCCATTAGGCAGAGCAGTCCCAGAACACCAATCATAGTAAGCCTCATTTGCCAGGCTTCGTCCACTGGTTTGCCCCGCACTGCTTCTGCGGTCAGAAACATCATGTGACCACCGTCCAAAGCGGGGATAGGTAAAAAATTGATGATTGCCAGGTTGGCACTCAGCATAGTCAAGAACATCAGCAATGGCGATATGCCCTTGGAAGCGGCGTCCGTCGCCTCGACAGCGATCATTCCGGGGCCGCCTACGACCTTAAACGGCATGCGCCCTTTTACTAGCAACTCAAGAAATTCGAGCACGTTCCCCATACGTCTGCGGATTTCGCCGGCGCCCATGGTTATTGCGGCCATCATCGTGGGGGCGCTGTGTGAAAATTGTAATGGAGTAAAAAGAACTCCACGCTCGGGCCAGAACCATTCTGTTTCCGCGAAGATGTCCACACGTGTCTTTTCGACTTTGTTGTCATGCTCGTAACTAACCTCCACCGGCATCCCTGCTCGGAAAGACTGTGCTAGGTTGTGGAAATAATGAATATTGCGACTCTTGTCCAACGGGATCTCTTCCAACAACGCCTTGAAGCCAGAAACAAACACTGTCGTCATATACTCAGTATCTTCTTTCCCACTGCCGTCAAATCGAAGTTGTTTGATAGTGTCTCCTGGCACGATACCACTTTTGGCAGCAATCGATGTGGGTTCAACTGCGCTGACGACGTTCGATGGTGTGTACACAAATCCCGAACCTGGCAACTCGAATCCGGTGGGTGCCAACGAGCCTTCGCTACTGCTCAATACGAAATTCTCGGGTACTTGCCAATTCAATTTGAATTGCGTCTTGTCAGAATGCATCAGGGTCAAAGACACTGACTTGCCATGTCGCGATGAGACGATTAGCGGTAGTGTAAACGCATCCTCAATCGGCTTACCGTCCACTTCTATAAGTTCGTCCCCCTCTACGATGCCAGCGGCCGATGCGGGAGAGTCTTCAAGAACTGCAACGACAGGACCAGGTTTGAATCGCAGTCCAAAACTTTTCATGGGAACAGGGGGCCAATCCACATCGACGTTTTTGCCGTCTCGCTTCACTTGCAATGTCAACGTTTCGTTCAACCTCGGGTGCATCTTTTCGTTCAATGAATACTCCATAGGGTTCTCGCTGTGGATCGAGATAGGGAGCATTTCGCCATTGACCCCCACGATAACGTCTGACTTCTCAAGTTTCGGAATCATGCCTGACGAATCCTTGAACCCGAGTCGTATCTGCTTTGCAACGGCCGTTTCGCTGCCGATGAGCGTAGTGGCGGCGCTACGAAGTCCAAGCGTGAGGTGTTGGATTCCCTTTTTTGGATCCGAGTGTGAGGTTGTACCGCAGAACTTTTTGACAAGAGTGGTGCCTTGCCGATCTAAACCCAACTCGACCTCCTTTTTTGGATCTCGCAATCCATGAAAAAGCACGGACATGAACATGTCTCTAAAGGAGAGTTCCTGTTCTTTAACTTTGTCGACCTGCACCACTTTGTCGCCCGCAACGACCCCATTTTTCCACGCAGGATCACCTGGTATGACTTCTCCGATGATGGCTGGGTCGTAGTCGACACCAGAATGAAATGCCCAAGCAGCCATGAGCACTCCGAAAATCAAATTCATCACCACTCCAGCGCTGATTATCACCATCCGAGCGCCAACGCTCTTGGCTGGAAAGGAACGCGGGTCCAGCTTGATCCGATCTGGATCGTCAGCGGTGGCATTAGGATTTTCCTTGCGAATACGTTTCAATTCTTCTTCGGCTCGCCTCGGGTCATCGTCTTGTCCTAACATTTTGACGTAGCCACCTAGGGGAATTGCTCCGATTCCATACTCGGTTTCACCCCACTGGAAATGCACAAGTTTCGATGGCAGTCGAAAAGGGCCAATTTTGATAGGGACGTCAAACCCGATATAAAACTTCTCGCATTTGACGCCGAAGGCTTTCGCCGCCAGAAAGTGACCAAGCTCATGAACAAAGATCACAAAGCCGAGCCCTAAGGCAACCAGCAGGATGTTGTAAAGGCGAGTGCCCCATTGCTGAACCAAGCTTGGTTCAGCGGCAAACATGGGCGACATCAGATCCAACAACGACATCGCTGGAACAGATAAATCTTGCATTGAAAGGAAATCTAACATTCTGATTGAATCCATCTCTGAACTTCTTGGCGCCCCCACCGATCCAAAGACAGTAGTTCGGAAAGTGTGGGTGACGGAGAAAAATGATGATGATTGAGAACCTGGCGACAAATCGTCGCGATGTCTGTAAGTTTTATTCTACCGCTTAGAAAAAGCTCTACGGCAACTTCGTTGGCTGCGTTCAGCACCGCGCCGCACGTCCCCCCCTTTTTTGCAACTTCGAAGCCCAGTTGCAATGCCGGATATCTGTCTAAATCGGCCGGTTTCCAATCGAGCCTCATCGACTGAGACCAGTCCATTACCGGACTCGGGCCGGGCAGCCGTTTAGGATACGTCAGCGCATATTGAATCGGCAATCGCATATCAGGCGGGCTCAGTTGCCCGATAACAGCTCCATCGTTGAATTCCACCATGGAGTGGATGATGGATTGCGGGTGAACCACGACAGCAATTTTGTCTGGATCGAGATCAAATAACCACTTTGCTTCGATCACTTCGAGTGCTTTATTCATCATCGTGGCCGAATCCACCGTGATTTTTCGGCCCATTTGCCAAGTCGGATGCGACAATGCGTCGGCGACAGTCGCCGAGGATAGTCTATCGATGGGCCAATCCCGCAATGGACCGCCGCTCGCAGTCAAAATGATCCTTTTGACCTCCGTTCTTTCTCGCCCGGACTGCAAACATTGGAATACGGCGCTGTGTTCGCTATCGACAGGTAGTATTTCGGCTCCGCTACGTTTCGCCGCCTCCATCATCAATGAACCAGACACTACCAATGATTCTTTATTGGCAAGCGCAAGTCGCTTTCCAGCCTCTGCTGCTGCGATCGACGTCTCCAAGCCTGCGATACCAACAATTGCGGCCACAACAATGTCGACCTCGTGGCTTTGCACCATCGACACCAATTTTTCCATTCCCAATTCGCGAATAGCCCCGTGGCTTGCTGAACTCCCAGACTGCCAACGCTGGATCGGTTCACTAACCGGTCCGGTTGCGTAGGCGTATTTCGGCAAAAAGGCTTTGATCTGTTCTTCGAACAATTCGACCTGAGAGTGACAGGAAATTGCTGTCAAACGAAACGGGAGCTCAGAATTGGAAAGCACGCTTAGGGCTGCTCGTCCAATGCTGCCGGTCGAGCCAAGAATGGCAACATTGCGATTTTGGCTCAACGGAGCTTCTCCAATAGGGCTTCTCCAGCGGGAGTCTATCCCTGGTAGTTAAATCCTGTAGAGTCGTTGCAACCGTCGCAAAACGTTCCGTCCTCTACACTTATCGTTCGAATTTTAGGACCATCCCAAGAAAACCTCAACCTCAAACCCTGCCCAAAGCTTCCAGTCAGTGCATAATTGCATATGTTGCGTCTTAGAAATGCAGTCATTAGCTCCACCACCTACCGCCAACCATGGCGATCAAAGAATGTCTGAACCAACCAAACCCGAAAAAAAACCAGCCTCTTCCAGCAACTCAACTCCGAACAACTCTTGGTTGATGTATGTGGTTTTGGCATCGCTATTCATTGTTGGTGCGTTCAGTATCGTCTCCAGCTCAATGATCCAACCCATTCCCTATCCGGAATTGATCGACTTGATTGAGAATACGGAATACGAAAAAGGAGGGGGCAACAAGCTGAAAGCTGGTTTTTCGGGAAGCATCAAGTTGAACACAAGCAATTCTTCCACGGAGATTAGCAACCTGAGAGACGTGCGAGTGGATGACAACACCATCAACGGCTATGTCGACGTCAAAACGTCTAATGAAGGAAAGGCAAGTACGCAGCGCACTAAAGTCCAGTTTGAGACCACCAAGGACAATTCCAACGACACGACGCGTCAAGTTCGCGAGAAATTAGACAGAGCCAATATTTCGTGGTCATACAAACCAGGCCCAAGTCTATTAACACAGTCTTTTTGGTTTTTTATCCTGCCTTTGCTATTAGTGACTGCAGTTTTGATTTTTGCCATGCGGCGGATGGGTGGCATTGGATCCCCAATGCAATTTGGCCGATCGCGAGGCAAGTTGTATGCAAACGAAGCGGTTGGAGTCACTTTTGACGATGTTGCAGGCATCGATGAGGCGGTAGAAGAAGTCCGCGAAGTCGTTGACTTCCTCAAGCATCCCGAAAAGTATCAAAAACTAGGTGGACGCATTCCACACGGCGTACTCTTGGTAGGACCTCCAGGTACCGGCAAGACGCTTTTGGCCAAAGCGATAGCCGGCGAAGCTGGCGTCCCGTTTTACTCCCTCTCCGGTTCGGACTTCGTTGAAATGTTTGTTGGTGTCGGCGCCGCTCGTGTTCGCGACATGTTTCAACAAGCGACTGCGAAAGCACCCTCAATTATCTTCATCGACGAACTCGATGCTTTGGGAAAGAGTCGCGCTGGAAACGTTCCAGGTTCGCACGACGAACGAGAACAAACTCTCAATGCACTGCTTGTTGAGATGGATGGATTTGCCGCCAATGTCGGAGTGATCGTAATCGCTGCGACCAACAGACCGGAAACACTTGACCCTGCACTGCTCCGAGCAGGGCGCTTTGACCGCAACGTTTTGGTCGATCGGCCTGACAAACAAGGTCGGGAAGAAATACTCAAGGTCCACGTCAAAGGAGTCAAGCTGGGTTCCAACGTCGAGCTCAAACAGGTTGCCGCAATCACTCCCGGTTTTGTCGGTGCCGATTTAGCCAACCTCGTCAATGAAGCTGCGTTGTTGGCCGCACGCAAAGGCAAAAGCAACGTGGGCATAGAAGAGTTCAATGACGGTGTAGAGCGAGTCACTGCGGGCCTAGAAAAGAAAAAACGCATCATGAGTGAAGACGAAAAGCGAAGGGTTGCATACCACGAAGCGGGTCACGCACTCGTCGCATATTCGTTGCCAAACACCGATCCTGTTCACAAAGTCTCCATTATTCCTCGGGGGATCGCGGCGCTTGGATACACAATGCAACGGCCCGAAGGGGATCGTTATTTGATGACCCAACCTGAACTTGAAGCGCAAATGCAAGTGCTCGTCGCAGGCACTCTTACCGAAGAAATTATCTTTCGCGATATCAGCACTGGCGCTCAAAACGATTTGGAACGCGCCACCAACATCGCCAGAGGGATGGTAATGGAATACGGAATGAGCCGAATGGGTAGAGTAAACTACAGGGAAAGCAATCGATCCCCATTTCTAGCCGGTGCGGCGGGCGACTCGTTTGGCAGAGAGCATTCCGAACAAACGGCGAGAGAAATCGACCAAGAAGTCAAACGGTTGATCGACGAAGCCATCCAAAAAACACGGATCATCCTGGGAGAGCGGCGCGGCGCGCTTGAGGCCTTGGCTCAGCGATTGATCGAAGTTGAAGTTGTTGACTCAGATGATCTCAAGAGCATTATGGATGCGAGCATCGGCGGTCCAAGAGTAGTGCCAGGTACGACTGGCTCAATTCCAGTTCTAGGCAAGGTTGGACAAACCACGGAAGTTAGCGCTAGCGGCAAATCTGGGACGTAATCGTTCCGGTATTTCGCAAGTTAGAAGTTGGGCTATTCCAAATCACCACGCTCGCCGAGGACGTTTGTCACCACTATCAAGAGCACCCGACTCGGCTGCCCGAATCCATCCAAAAAAACTCCGGATCCAAAACCAGCTACTCTTTGTGTTGCGATTCTTGTGAAATGAGTCGGTCCAGTCGAGAAAGAATTCGATGTTCGAGTTCATCCGTGGTGGGAGGGGATTCGGCAAGATTCACGGCGTGTGATTCGGTTGCCACGGCACCTGTCCCCGGCTTCCCAAACGGCTCGCAAATCGCCCCGCTGTGTACGCATACTCGATTGCGTCCTCCCGTTTTGGCACTGTACAGAGCTTCGTCGGCGCGGCGAACCAGTTTTCCAATACGTTCATCGCTCATGATGCGGGCCACACCAGCGCTGATGGTAATCGAAATAGTTTGACCGTCGGTAAGGATCGGTTTTCCGGCAATTGTTAACCTTAACTTCTCGATGATCGTTGCCGCACTTGCAGATTCACCTTCGAAAATAATCGCGAATTCTTCGCCCCCGTATCTTGCGACGATGATGGCTTCGTTATTCACCTCTCTTAGGCTATTGGACATCTCGCGGAGCACAGCATCGCCTGCTGGGTGTCCGTAAGTGTCATTGATTTTTTTGAAATGATCGATGTCGATGATAGCTAGCGAGAACGGCTTTTTTGATGCTTGCCATTTAGCAAAACTCTCATCCAACTTCTGGTCGAAGGCTTTGCGGTTGGCTAGCCCTGTCAAACCATCTGTTCGTGCTTCGGAAAGGTAACCAGCCAATTGCTTGGTTTGGACTTCTAGTTTTTCTTCGGCCGAATCCAACCGGGATTGCAGTTGGCCATTCGCCTCAACAATCCTTTCAAGCAAGCGTTGAACCTCCTCTTTGGTCCGCACTTTCTTGTTGTCTGCAGCATCACGAGATAAGGACTGCATTGTGTTTTGATATCGGCTAAAGTCGCCGGCAAAATCCGATGTCCAATTTGCCATGTTCTTGAGGGCGGCCGCAATCTGCTGTTGTTCGAGCGCGAATTGAGTCGAGTTCGCCAAGCCAAAACGCTTGCCCATCCACAGTCCTAACGCGATTCCGATTGCGAGGAGTGTCGTGCCAAATAACAGTCCCATCAACAAGTAGAGTAACGGCATCGTGTTCATTCAGTTGCCTCGTTACGTTCAGAGTCGGCGATACGACTATAGACTGGTTTTGAGCCAAGTGGATTGTTTAACACTTTTGGGGAAACAACGTTGTTCGAGCCTGCGTCCGCACGCGCGTTGTTCGAATGCGATGAAATCGACAGTGAGGATAGGTCTTCGGTTTTAGCAACCGTGACAACACCGTTGTTAGAAATGGTAAATCCACGCTTGCGATCCAACTCCAAATCAAAGCCTATTTCGAATCCTGCTGGGATACGAACACCTTTGTCTATGATCGCATTTCGAATTTTTGCCCGTCTGCCTACTTCAACCCCTTCGAACAGGATGCTATCCGACACTTGAGCGTAGGAGTTAACTCGGACACCGGTACCCAGAATGCTCCGTTCGACTCGGCCACCACTAACGATCGTGCCTGCGCAAACGATTGAATCTAATGCCAAACCGCTTCGATCGCCGTCACCTCGCGACCCGAAAACAAACTTCGGTGGTGGCAGGTTCTTTTGTTGCGTCCTGATTGGCCAACTTTCATCATAGAGGTTGAGTAGCGGGTCGATGCCAACGAGATCCATATTGGCTTCGTAGAACGCATCCAAAGTTCCTACGTCTCTCCAATAGGCGTCCCGTTTCCGGTTCTCATCCCTGAATGGGAATGCAAAAACGCGATGACGATCGATTATGTTAGGAATAATGTTCTTACCGAAATCATGATGGCTTTTCGGATCGTTCGCATCGTGGCACAACTGTTCGAACAGGAAACGAGTATTAAAGACATAAATGCCCATCGATGCCAACGCGTGGCCCGGATCATTTGGGATAGAGCGGGGGTTCGCAGGCTTTTCTTGGAAGCCGACGATTCGCTGATCGGCGTCGACTTGCATAACTCCAAATTCTTTGGCCTCTTGGCAGTTAACTCGAAGCGCACCGATGGTTAGGTCGGCCTGCATGTCTTTGTGGTACTGAATCATCGAGTGATAGTTCATCTTGTAGATGTGATCACCTGCCAAAATGATAAGGTACTTTGGTCTTTCCTTTTCGATGGCATAGATGTTTTGGTAGACCGCATCCGCAGTCCCCTGGTACCAGTTTTCGTCGATGCGCTGCTGCGGTGGGACGATATCTATGAACTCATCCAATTCTCGGCAAAAGAAGTCGCGCCAACCTAGATTGATGTGGCGATCAAGGCTCATTGCTTTGTATTGGGTCAAAACGAGCATCTTCCGAAGACCACTATTGAGGCAATTCGAAAGGACGAAGTCGATGATGCGGTAGTTGCCACCAAAGGGGACGGCCGGCTTGGCCCGATCCCTCGTTAGCGGTTCCAGACGTGTTCCTTTTCCTCCGGCCAAGATCACTGCTAGTGTGTCTTTCATATCATTCCTGTACGGTTGGAACTCTTCTGGGAAGGATTCATTTCGACTGCTTCACAATCAACTATCAATGCACTATAGCAAAGCCGAACGAGGATTGGGATCCTCGTAGGCAACATCAGGAACATCCTACTGTGTTCCATTTTTACGCCTGAATATCTCCAAGTGAACGATCATAAAGTCGGTAGGTCTTGGTTCGGGTCGTACCAGCTCTCTCCAAAGAACCTCGAGAGAGGTGATTGCTCTCGAGAACCCAGGAGAATTCTGCGTCGGTGATCCCTTGAGCCAAGCAATCCGGGAGCATTCGGTCCAGAACCACTAATCCGAGTCCCCATCGCTGGTATTCAGGAACCACGTTTGTGCTCATTACCCGTACTTTTTTGATTTTTTTGCGTCCAAAGAGAAGCGTCAGGAAGCCGAACGGGAATAAGCGGCCATTGATCTTCTTAATCAACGGGTTGTAATCTGGCAAACTAACGCCAACTGCGACCGGCTTTCCGTCTATTTCCACAAAGGAGGTTAGGGAGGGATGGATCAGTAGCTTTAGTGAAGCTCCGAGGCTAACGCATTCTGCATCGCTCAAGGGGACGAACCCCCAAGTTCCTTGCAAAGCCTGATTGTAAATATTCAAGAACAGCTTTACTTCTTCGCCAAACTTTTTTTTGTTGGCAGGACGAACCGTAACGTTAAATCTGCGTTTGACTTCGTTAATAACAAACTGCAGCTTAGGGTCGATCGTCTTGAGCATCTCCATATTGCCTTCGTATGCGTAGAGATCCTGCGTCTTTTCAAATCCGAAGCCTTTGATCAACTTGTCGTAATAGGGCCAGTTGTAGGTCATCATGAAGGTCGGTGGAGTGTCAAACCCCTCGACCAAAGCGCCAATCTCATAGTTTAGCGAGGGATTGCAGGGACCGCGAACATCGTCCATTCCCTCAGCTTTTAGATAACGACATGCCGCTGTGAAAAGTGCGTTGGCGGCCTGCTGGTCGTCGATGCAATCAAAGAAGCCGAAGAAGCCACGTTTCTCGCCAAAACGTTTGTTGTGGCCATTGTTGATTATGGCCGCAATACGACCCGCCACCTCACCGTCCTTGCGGAGCAGAAAGGTTCGGCATTTGGCATTTTCGTAAAACGGATGCCTTCGAAAGTTCACCAACTCTTCTTGATTCATCCGAATCGGTGGAATCCAATTTGGGTCGTTCTTATGCAGCTTCCAAATAAAGTCAATGAACTCCCGTTTTTGGCGGCGATCTTCTACGCGAACGACTTCGTACTGGGAACTCATGGATGTGGACGTCAAAAGTTAGTTGGGCTTTGGAAAAGCATAATGGAAAGGTCAGGTTCACTATTGTCGCTGAATGGAGACTCCTTGGAATGGCACTACCCTATACAATCCGTCGGTAAAGAACTGCTGAATGAACTGATCCACACGCGTAATTGGCTTCTTCGGGATCAGGACCGTATCGCCATCTCGAAGCCAGATTTCGTCGGACGGGTTCGGCCGCTTGCCTAAATGAGCTCCTTGGAGGTCGAGCATCGTCGAAATCAGACGCCAATCCTCCGCTCGTCGGAATACGACCACCTGCCGCATATTCGCACCTATTCTTGGCCCCTCCGCTTGAGCCAAAACCTGAGTGATGGACGTAGGTCGATCCATTTCGAATCGGCCCGGCCTAACTACTTCTCCAAACACGAAGCAAACATGCGTGGCGGTTCGAGACAGCCTTGGTTCAATGTCGATTCCAACATAGTTCTCCCGGTATCTCAAATTGACTTCGCGTTTTACTTCTTCGAGTGTCATCCCCAAAATAAAGACACTCCCGAGCCCAATCAACTGGACTCTGCCGTCTGGGTTGACAACCGTTGTTAGCGCTCGCCCGCCTGCTGCAAACGGACCGTTCACGGCGTCCTTCAAATCCTCTACCGCCGTGTTGACTTTGACGGGCAAAACATCGATGGCGGGAGAACGGATGTACACTTTGTAGGCAAGTTCAAGATCTTTCCGAAGTGTCTGAATCGTCTTCCCTGACGCCTGCATCGGGGCCGTGAGCATTGGCGCAATTATGGAACCGTCAGGCTGAATCGGTACGCGGGCTTGCTTGATTTTCTCGTCCGAAATGGAGTCGAGGCTGACTTCGTCGCCCACCATCAATTTGTACTCTTCCATCGTCTTGTTCCGATTTGGAACATACGTAAATGTGATTTCATCGTTGATGCGAACGCGGTAGTCTAAAAGCGATGGTAGCCGAACTGGGCCGATGTATTCACCATGCCACAATGGTTGGAAGTCGATAGACCGCGCGTCGCTCCATCGCTTCTCTCCATTCGGATCCTGGGCGCAATCGATGCCTTGGATGCAGGGCTGGCACGCACCCGACGTAACTCCAGTCGGTTGCTGAGGTGGGCAAATTCGTACCGCTGCCGGAATCCTACTTCCGGCGCAAAGATTGCAACCGAACGAGCCACCACATCCACAGGATCGCATTGCCATCCCTGGATAAGGTGTGGGATCGACCGCATACTGAGCATTCAGTACATGGCAAGGGATGCAAATGGCCGTTATGCAAGCCGCAAACACAACGTGCAAGCTTGTGATGTTGTTCCAAGTTCGAAGTTTCATTATCTAAAGATCTTTGAAAGAAAACTGTTCCCTGACTTTGCGCTGCGGACGTTCATGTCGTTTGCATTTGCGTTGCCGTATCGGTTGCCAGGTCCATTGTTTTGTGCAGGATAGGCCATCGTTGGCATCGGACTATACTTGGCAAAGGTAGCTGGATCCACGTCGATGATTTCGGGATTCTCGGGACTAAACAGTGGAACGGATTGCGAAAATGTCGTGGCTTGTTCGACTGCATATTCCGCCTCGGTTGTTGCACCGCGACGTCGAAAAACTTCAGCCAAATTATTCCAAGCATTCGCACTCGGTTTGTGATGAATCGAATTGCTCAATGCTGCATAGGCATCTTCCAAACGATCGAGATGGATTAGAGCAAAACCGAGTTGGCTTGCCGCTTCGCTGTGCGATGGTTTGACCTGTGTAGCGGCCTGATAGAAGACGACCGCCTGACCTCGAAACTGATTCGCTTTTGACACATTTAGCTCCGCTTCCTTTTCAATGGTCCTCCCATATGCATAAAGCAAATCGGCAGCCCAGGGATGTCCGTTGGATGCTTCGATCAGTTGAAAACGAGCGTACCATCGATAGTGCATGGCTGCCATCTCGGGGGAAGTTGAATCCAAGGGTCGGTTTCTTAACGCTTCGGTACTGTGCGTATTCACGATCGATTGCACCCCCGAGCTCCGACGCCCCCCAAGTGTCTTTTGGAAGTCTAACTCCTCCCGAAGCGCAGTAGTAGCCCGTTCGAATGCGGATTCACTAAACATCTTGCCTCTGTGCAAGTCCATGGTTCGGAAGAGCCGCAACAGACCTTCACTAGCTTCCTCGCGTGCGCTCAATACGGCTCCACGCTTCAGCAGCGCGTCGCATCGATCCAATCGTTGCCGTAACTCTCGCTCAATCGCTTGCCAGCCCGGCAATGCTTCAAGCACTTGAGGTGCACCTGCGAAATCCGCAGTAGAACTCGAAAGGAGTTCGTGGCTTACGCGTTCAGCCAAAGCGATCCGTTTCATTTGAGTCTCGTCAACACGCGACTCCAACTCTGGACTTCGGGCTTGTGCGAGGTCCATTTCCATCGCTCGATTTTCCAGGCCAGCGTCGAACGCATTCGACGAAGGGAATACGATAGGCGACTTGTCGCTACTCTGGACCTGTGCCGGTCGTGGGGACTGCTGCTTCCTTGGCTCGGCGATTCCGTTGGCAGTATTGCTTGGAGCTTGCTGCAACCTTGAAGAACTTGATTCACTGAGCGACTTGAATTCAGAGCTTGGTGCTTCGGTTCGTCCCGGCCGAGACGTTGCATGCAGTTGCATTGGTTCATCGCGATCTAATGTGGATGCTGTAGATGCCATTTGGGATGGAACGACGCTGTTGGCTTTGGTCTCGACACGATCGGGTAGCCCCAGCGCGATAGCGCCTCGCCCGTTCAGGGTGTTCTGGTCCCGATAACGGTTCCGTTCGAGTTCTAACTTGACAGCATCAGCAACTGGTTCCAATGCGTATACCTGACCGCCGGCCGGCAAGCGTTGCCAATCGGATTGTGCTGCGATTGGCGTTTTCTGGGTCAACGCATGGGACGGCGCGGCGGTGAAGACATCGGAACTGGATACTTGTTGACTCGGAACGTCCATGGGAGAAAACTCTTGAAGTCTTCCAAATGGAGTTGATTGAATTCGCTCGGGTCTGCTTTCTTGCGAGGAAGAACTTTCCTGCATCGACGAGAGAGGTAATTTTGGCCCCATTAGAGTCACCGGAGCAGGACGCGAATGGTTGTTTGAGCCCAATTCGATGACTCGTCCCGCACTTACGTTTTGATGTGGGTCCTTCGAAGCGGGAGAATCGAGAGCAGGCTGACGCAGTCGCTTGCTTTGTGATCGGCTACCCTCTTGATTATCACGGGTAGATAACATCTCCTTCTGATTGGACCAAGGGGAAGCTGGTAGGTCCCCTGAGGCGAACTGTGCGGTCGCCTCACGGCTCATTGCGACGGTTGAGATGCTGACCCCCAAGGTGATTGCAAACGTCTGCCTTAGCAATCGACTAGGGATCGCATTGGCACTACGCTTTTCAATTGCTTTCCTGTTTATGGGCGCAAACATTTCCAACTCCAAACTCATCCGAGGACGCTGCGTTTAAACTCAACGCAACAGCCGTTACATTCGGTATTTTTGGTGTTCGCGGTTCAATCATCATGCCCCCTGAACAGAGCAACATGTTTTTGGTCGTCGTACAAACCGGAAATCGAGAATAGATTCTCCATACTACCAGCCTTGCCCTGTCAGTTGGACAATCTAGTTAACGCCGCTACAATCTCCGACGTTTTAACTTTGTTTACGTAGATACAAATTCAGAGCGAACATCAATGTCAGCGATAAAGAGAGTAGCAATATTGTTTGCAGGCGGGCCTGCTCCGGCGGCAAATGCGGTTATTACCTCCGCAGCATTCACATTATTGAATGCGGGCATCGAGGTCGTTGGAATCAAACATGGCTATTCGAACTTGATTGATTTCGACGCCAAGACGCCGCTGATCGAAAACAAACATTACCTTAAGTTATCGATGGAACGGTTGGAGTTTTCCCGGACGGAACCGGGGATCTTAATAGGAACCGCTCGATCCAATCCCGGCAAGGGCGTCTCAAGCCCCGCACATCTGCTGGACGCGGAAAAATCCGCTCCTTTGCATCGCGTCTATCTAGCCCTCCGCTCATTGGGCGTTGATGCATTGGTCAGTATTGGCGGCGACGATACGCTCAAAACCGCAAATAAGATGAAACTCTATCAAGACACGCTGCCGCCAGACCAAGTAAGAATGCCCGTCATTCACTTGCCCAAAACGATCGATAACGACTACCCTGGAATCGACTTCACCTTTGGGTATTTTAGTGCAGCCGAGACACTGGCCAATGAGATCCGCAATCTAAATCGTGATGCAGCTGCAGGACAGGCCTACTTCCTTTGCGAAGCGATGGGGAGATCGGCGGGATGGCTAGCATATGGTGCAGCGATTGCCGGAGACGCCTGCATGGTTCTGAGTGTGGAGGACATCATTGGTCCACTCAAAAACACGGAAACATCCACACTCCCGGATGGCACAGTCAAAACGCGTAGCGTTATGAACTTGGATGCAGTTGTTGACAAGATGGTTTCAACGATGCTAGCCCGCGAAAAAGCCGGGCGGAACTACGGTGTAATCGTGATCGCAGAGGGCCTTGCAGAGTATTTACCCAATTCGTATCTAGACGGAATCCCTCGCGATGATCACGGTCATATTGCAATATCGAGCATCGCGATCGGCAGGGCGTTTGCGACAATGTTGAGTGAAGCCTACAGGAAAAAAACCGGCAAGAACCGAAAAATCAATGGTTTGCAGCTTGGATATGAGTCCCGATGTTGCGTTCCAACTGCCTTTGATGTGATGCTGGGTTCCCAAATTGGAGTCGGAGCCTACCGTGCTCTGATCGAAGAGAAACTAAACGGCGTAATGGTTTCTGTCGGTGGTCAATTCAATGTTTCGTATGTTCCATTCGAAAAACTTGTCGATCCTAAAACTTTGGTTACGAAAGTTAGGTTTATTGAAACCGGCAGTGATTTTCATCGCATGGCGAGGCTTTTGGAGTTGCCGACTTCGACATGATTTACGCAATTGCTGACAATAGTGCAGGTATTGGCTAAATAGCCAAGCCGATACGCTCGGAACAAGCCTTGCTAAAATCAGGGGAAATGGTGTAGATTACTCGGGATAATGTAATGATGGAGGATAGCCGAATGGTTAGGAACCTGATTCGAAATCAGGCGCCGGGAAACCGGTTGAGGGTTCGAATCCCTTGTCCTCCGCTTGAATAGCCACGATTTCGCATGGGGCGATATGAAAGGTGTCAGGTACCGTTTCCGTGATTTGCGGCTGGATTCCTGGCGGTCAACAATTCGATTTTCGTCTTCGGTTTTCGTCCTCGGTTTTCGTCATCGGCACAAACAGCAATACGGCGGTTGCCAATATTGTACGCTTTCGATGAATCACTCGGATCGTTTGACCGCATCCCGGATAGATCTTTGTATCATGCAGCTAAAGTAAACGCGGTACAATTCGTAAACTCGTCCTCCATCTGTCAAGTTCCTGTAAGAATCGATTGCTTGTCAATCGCCAAGAAGGAAAGCCACCTAATAAGAAGCCTGAGAACACTTACTTCATGCGTTTTCACAATGACAGTACTTGATGTTTATGCTGGCGACGGAGAAGACGCCAAGCTCGCTGCTTTGTTGGGTAAATTGGAAAAACTTCATCTCGTAACCAAGACTCCCCACGAGATGGCAGACTCCACGGCTGTATTGTGCCGTCCAGCTATTGAGTTGCCGCACAAAATACGCGATGGTTTCCGCAAATCCGCGTTCTGCAACGTATACGTCAATTCTGTCGCAAGAGATACAATGCTATCTGGTCGTGGTGATACCCAGTTGGCTCGTTAATCGTCAAATCAAAACTCCCATTGAAAGAAAAGAAAGACATCGAGCTTTTCGCAGTTCTCCTGATCAACGCAAACGTTGACCGAGACCGCCCCGCCAGTTTGCAAGAATGTTCAAAGCGTACTGCGATCAGGCCAGGGTAGCAGTTTTTCTAATCATGCAGCATGTGTACGGTCTTGGCGTGATGCGGAATGGTGGCGATTCGCGGTTCGCCTTTTTTCGCAGCGAATCTTGGTTTTCGGCTGTCCGTTACAGTTGTGAGCCGCTTGGTTCGGATCAAACGGCCACCCGTTTTTGGGGTGCCGCAGAAAACGCGAGCATTCGAAGACTTTCAAAAATCTTGCCAGTACGGTTTCGATCATCAGACTCCGCTTGAATTTGGTGCTCGAGGAAGTGGCGCAACGGTTGCGAATTGTGGCTACTACCACGTGTTTCGGCTTAGCAAGAGTATGAGGGGGCTGTGATTTGGCGTAGTCGAAATGGGCCGATCCGAATATCTTTGATAGGCCAATTGTCGCTGCAGGCATCGAAAGAATGCTCAATGTTGATAGTGGATCCTCACTTCACGATGTTAGTTAGACAGTAATAAGTTTATGCCCAGAACGATTGCCATTGGAGATATCCATGGTTGCCTATCCGCCTTGAATGCACTTCTTGACGCGATCCAACCGACGCTTGAGGACACGATCGTCACAGTTGGAGATTATGTGGATCGCGGCCCGGATTCACGCGGTGTGTTGGAGCGATTGCTGCAGTTAGAAAAGACTACGAACTTGGTTCCGTTATTGGGGAATCACGAAGAGATGTTGATTGCCGTCCTAGATCGACAAATGGAGCCATACAGTTGGTTGAACCATGGCGGTGTTGAGACGATGGATTCTTATGGGTTCACGGGAGACCTCGGTTGCGTGCCACAAACGCATCGTGACTTCTTAAAGCGAATGGGAGACTATTATGAAAACGGCACCCATTTCATTGTCCACGCGAACTACGATCCGGGTTTACAATTGTCGGAACAACCGCCGGACTTGCTCCGTTGGATCAAGATCTCGAACGTTTTACCTGGCCCGCATATCTCTGGTAAGAAAGCAATTGTAGGGCACACACACGATCGGCAAGGGGAGGTGTTCGAGATCCCTCATCTTGTGTGCATTGATACGTATTGTTACGGTGGAAAGTGGTTAACCGCTTATGAGTTGGAAAGCGGAAGAGTTTGGCAAGCCAACCCCGATGGCACAATGAGAACCGATAGCTAGCGGTCGTATGGCAAAAAGAAACAGACCAAAGCAAGACTCGATTGAAAAAGAGCTATCGGGGATTAATGACGCCGCTGGCGACTTAATGGAATCCGCATTTTGTGCATCGGCGTTCAAGTTGTATGGAGAGCTTCGATCACGTTCTCGGTCGGAAGGGCAACTCTCCTATTATGTTTTCGGCACTTTTTTTCAGATGACATTGGCAGAACGACTGCTTCAGTTTGAAACCGTACGCGAGCGTGCTGTTGAGTTGATCGCTATTTTTGAAGACGAAGAGCAGGCTAGAAAGATAGAGCCATCGTTGGATCTCGACCAGTACGAGAGCATGATTTACTCGATGGGTGCGTGTGCTTATGAAGTGCTTGCCGAGGCGACGGGCGCGTTGGACGGCTTTAACTCAGAGGGGATGCAAGATTGCCTCACTGGTGGTATCGAAGTTTGTCACCGAATTGGCAAACTATCGTGCATCCAGTGCTTTCGGGAATATGCGTGCGATACACACACTGCTGCAGACGACTATGAATTGGCTCGATTCCACTGCAATCAGGTGCTAGGTCAGGAAAGCGAGTTCCCGGAACGGGGCGACCGTCGCTGGTTGGCGATGCTTCGATTGGCGCATATGGATATTTTCGAGGGTCAGCACGACGCAGCGCGTGCCAAGTTAGAGCAAGCTGCGGAGTTGGCCCAATCGCCGAACAATAATGATACCAAGGGTGCCATTGTTGCCATCATGTTGGATCGTCACTCGCTTGATTTAATCGAAGATCAGGAGATGGACCCTCGTACGATGAAGGTGTTGAAAGAACTGCCTCCACGCGGCGAATGCCCCGAATACGATCTCGACGTCGACCTTTTGACATCGATCGGACACATCGTAAACCAAGAGTGGGACCAAGCCGAAAAGTTGCTTCTTGCTTGGAACAAAACGCTGAAGCAAAGCAAAGCAATCACGAAATGGTTGGAGACAGGCATTCGGCTGGTAGCGATGTATCGTTTGCGCGGCGACATAACCAAAGCCAAACGTCTCTGTGTGCAGTTTGAAGAAGCGGCGACCAAAGCAAACGATTGGCAATCGATTCGAAGGCTGCACCAGATCACCGACGAGACTATCGAGATCACACCCTTGGGGACGGTGGTGCGAAACACACGCGTTCCCAACGCGTTGCCGCAGCCAGAACCAGCAACAGTTGCAACGGACGTGGAATCCAAACCTGCCGAATCCTCTGACGTCAAGGAGAATACGCCGCTGGGTACCTGGATGGATGGCTTGACAGAGCGAATGCATGATGCCGGCAAGGAGGCTGAAAAATCTGCGAAGGAAAAAGTCGACGTCGCCCCTTTTAGGCAAGAATTATTGAGTCAATCGATCAAGGACTTTGTGCATCCCGAAGATATCGGACGAGCGTTGTACTTGATGAATTTTTTGGTGACACCGGATTGTGATCGTGTAGTTGTTTGGAAGTGGGCCAACACTCTGGTTTCGACCAAACAGGATGTTGCCTACTTGATTTCGCTGCTTGCTCGACTTGGCATGACTATTAGTATGCTGGACCGCTTGACAGCCGAATTGGAGTTGGATGCCCACAATGGGAATTTCGATGATCAGGATGGCTTAGATTCATTTGATGCCTTTGAGGACGAAGATGACCGGCGCAGGGAGCTTGAGCTACCTCCTACTTCGATTAGCAACGATCGGCTTGAGCAGCTAGTTCGCAAGTCGTTGCAGATGGAATCCACCGGGGTGAATAACAATTTTCGAGCTGCTGAAGTGTTTGAGTACATTGGAAACGCTGGGGAAGCGGAGCGTTGTTACGCGAGGGCCTTTAAGTTAGATCGGACGCGTGATGACGCAGCCTTGGCTCTGTCGCGCATCTATTCAGAAACCGATCGCGTTCAGGACGCACTCTATGTGCTCGACTTGTGTATTCGAGAAGGGGGCGACTCGGGTGAACTTCTCTTCGAAGCCGCGCTCAAGGCTCATGCTTTGACTCAGCATGAGCTGCAAGTTAGCTTCTTGCAAAAGTTACACGATCGTCATTCGCCTGGCCCTTGGACCTATTACTATCTCAGCTCTGGATTGCTGGAACTCAAGCGTCCATTAGAGGCAATGGAGGCAATTGAACGCGAGGTCGTGCTTTTTCAGTCGAGTGGATTGCATATTGATTCGGTTCGAGCTGCTGCACATGCCCAATTGGGGCAGTCCGAAGAAGCTGCGAAGTTCATACAGCAAGCGCTTTCTCGCCCCTTATCGAAAATCAATGATCTAACGCTTAGCGGAGTATCGGGGGCTTTTGAAAGATTGATAACTGCCGCGAAAATGTGTCCGAATGAACGTGAATTGCAATTGGCCGTCGAACATAAAATGCTTGTCGCGGGGATCGCGACGGAAAGCTATTTCGAGCAACTGAGAGCCGACGAGAAGCCCTGTGATTTGTATCTTTACCAGTGCTATGTTTCGCAACCACTCGATGCCGCTTGGCCACTCTCCGATGGCTGTTTGCCGGATCAAACGGAATGGCAAAACTACATCGGACAGTGGGGTGTTTTAGCTCGAGACACCGCCGAAGCGGAAAAAATTGCCGTAAACTGGCAAGCCAAATGCTACCCACTCGAAGGAATGTTGGTCGATATCGACGGTTCTGATGATACACTTCACGATCGTCCCGGAGTTGCCTTTCAGGGGCCAAGATTCCAGGAACATGAGGGCATGCTGGATGACGAGGACGAAGACGAGGACGAGGACGACGAATACGGACCGTTTTAAATCGTGTGTTGGCAACTTCGTCGTCGGGTATACTGAAACCAAGTTCCGTTTTGCTCTGAGTTTCCTTGATTGAGGTCTGGCATGCCCCTGTACGAATACGAATGTAAAGACTGCTCCAAGCAGGTTGAAATTCTTGTCAACGCCCCAACGGCCAAACCCGATTGCCCTGAATGCGGTTCCAAGAAGCTCACAAAGTTGCTCAGTATGATTGGCTCACCGGTTGTTAGCGGCGGGGGCGTGCATTCCGCAAAGAGCGAGTCCCGTGAACCAGGCGAATGCGGAAGAAGCCAATGCGCGAGTGGCGGGTGCATGTTTGGAAACTAGCGTTCCTTGCAGTCGACGATATTTTGAGACCTCAGTTTAGCATTCAGGTGAAACCATGCGCGGTTCTTTGAAATTGATTTGGCTCTGCCTGATTTTGGTTCAACTGGTCGGTTGCAGGGGTTGCACGAAGACAAAAACAGCGAAGGAAACAGCGGAAGAGGCGGAAGCAAAAAAGAAAAAGCTGAGACTTGTTGCAAGCGAGCTCAAGGCGTTGCCATTCACAGCCGAGATTCCAGCGAGCACTTTGAAACCGGGCCATTGGTATCAAGCCAGTCAAAAGCTTAAAGCAAACTACAACGATGAATCGCTGACTGCTTCTCTCTCAATCATCAACCGTGAAAAGACAAAGATACCGTTTGCACCCAACCAATCCTCGGTCGACTTCATCCGCAATGTTTCTTTGGGTGTTGGGCAAGAAAAGAATGTCCAGTTTAAATTCTTTCAACCAGAGGTGGTCGTATCGGGCGATGAGCCGACGAAAACACCGTCAGCGATGAAGCTGCTGTATTCGCAGAGAGGAATTGGCACTCCTGTATTAGATGAGGAATTTCAATGCCGGGCTTTTGCCGGGTACCAATACAACCTCGTTTCGCTCAGTCGCGATCCATCGAGGTACACTTTTTGGCGCGGGCTTGACTGCATTATTTGGCCTTCGAAACAACGGATGTCCGACGAAAGAATTAATCCCCATCGGATCGTCGACTTAAATGAAGATGAAGTTTCCACACAGTTTCCCAGTCGACTCTATGCGATGACCTCGATCTCGCACTTTGTTCTCAATGATTCCTCTGTCTCGATTATGTCGACAGATCAGCAGCAGGCACTCTTAGACTGGCTCTATTTTGGCGGCACAATTGTGCTCAATGGCCCTGAGGCGATAGGAGGCATTGAAACCAGCGTGATGAAAGAGTACGCGCCGATCATCAAAACGACGAATTCTACTGTTTCGGAACAAGAACTCGCTGACCTAAACACAACTTGGACCATCAAACAGATCCAAGGTGAAAAACTCCCAATAGCGCCGTCGAGACCTATCCCAAAGTTAGCGGGTGAGTTGGCCCCTGGGGCTCAGTGGGTGAAGTACGAAGGAATAAATGGCGAACCGTTGTCGCTAGATGGGCTTGTTGCGGAAAAATTGTTCGGGCAAGGTCGAATCGTCATGACAACTTTTCCAATGAGCGACACTGCTTTTCTTCGATGGCCATCTTATAGTTCATTCATTCACAACGCAGTCCTACAGAAACCTAGTCGCGATCCCACTACAGGAATCGAGGCAGACACAAAGTTCGCAGACAAAAAATACGAAGGATCCGAACAAAGCCCTTTTCATTCCACGCGATTGCGGCTTTGGGCCAGAGACTTGGACTCCTCGACCATGCGACAACGTGCAAGCGTGTCGAAGAAAGATGGCGAAAAAGTTGACTTGGACGACTTGCCTTATTCAGATGCTGCCTCCGAATTTTCAATGATCAAACGCACAAGTCTCGGCGCTTGGAATCCTGAATCCACCGTGTTGACCAACGCAAGGCAATGCCTTCAGGAATCGTCTGGAATCACGGTTCCCAAGATCAATACGATCATGAGGTTGCTAATCGGCTACTTGATTGTGTTGGTTCCCGTGAACTGGCTTTTCTTTCGCCTTTTTGGACGCGTCGAGTTAGCTTGGGCAGCCGCTCCCTTCATTGCATTAGCGGGAGCATTCTTTGTTGCCAGAAGCGTGCAATTGGACGTTGGTTTTTCTCGTAGCCAGACGAGCTACGGATTCCTTGAAGTGCACAGTGGCTATCCACGTGGTTTGTTTTCAAGTTATACGGCGCTCTACACATCGCTGTCCACCAACTACCGCGCAGTTTATGAAAAGGAAACCGGCGTTGTTCTGCCGTTTTCGTCCACGTCGAATAGGAATCGGACAAAAAGCAGCATTGGTCGAATTGACTATTGGTTCGCTGATGATGCTGGGGCCGGCATGCAAAGCGTACCTGTGCTTTCTAATACGACCGGACTTTTTCATGCCGAAGAAATGATCGACTTTGCAGGCAAGCTAGCAGCAGAATTTAATGTCGAAGGGAACTCCATCGAAATCAAAAATGGGCTTGGATTCTCAATCAATGAAGCTGGAATTATCGGAGTCAATCGAGAAGGAAAGCTTATGAGCGGTTGGCTCGGCACTTCTGACGACGGTGTCTCGAAACGATGCGACTTAGAAATTCGTAATACGGACAACCGATGGCGAAAGGAGTGGGATCGCAATCCACTTCTTGGGCGTCCTAACTACATGAGGGCTGAGGACGCAACCATGTGGACGGATCAGGACCTGCAAGATGAGCTTTACCTCGGCCCTCTGCTAGATGACTTGACAAATAAATACCCTCTTGGAAGGGGCGAATACATCGCCATCGGCTGGACGGATTCGAATTTGGGCAGTCTTTCCATTACTCCGGTCGCTAAACAAAAGAAGCAACGAACGGTAGTGCTCGTACATTTAGCGGTTGCGCAAACGCCAACGGTTCGCCCCGACAAACGGATCTTTATGAAGATCGCCGAGGAGCCAGAATAATTCCTAGCGCGTTATCCGTTTCCAATACCATTGACCAGCCGTGCAACCCATTTCGAATTGGGAGGAGACTTAATTGATGCAAATAAACTTGGTAACTCGAGTCGTTACATGTTGGGCATTGATTTGGCAAGTATTCATGGTGACGCAACTCGCTCACTCGCAAGCGCCAAAGAACACCTTTAGCGATCGGAGCGAGGGCGAGACATTGTGGTACGGCGAACTCGACGCGGGCCCACGACTGTTTCGATTCTTATTCAAAGTCGGTGCGAACGAGACGGGAAAGCCAACAGCGAAACTCTTGAGCATGGATGAAGGCGATATCGAATTTACCTTGGATGAAGTATCGATCTCGGAGTTAAAGTTTTCGTTCCAACTCAATGCGACCAAGGCTTCTTATTCAGGAACGATGAATGCAGGAAAGGACTCGATCGATGGTCAATGGACGCAGAAGGGGGCGACGTTTCCGCTGAAACTTCGCAAGGTCTCGTCTCCGCCTAGGGATCAAGCCCAGGAAATATGGCTTGGGTCCATGCAAGCAGGATTGCAAAAGCTGGTGATGCAGTTCCGAATCTACGCTGACGCGTCTGGAAATCTAACAGCCTTTGTTGACAGTGTTTCACAGAAGGCGGGCGGCTTCAAGGCGGATGTAAAAATAGAGGGAAGCAAATTCACTTTGCATGCCGCATCGTTGAAGTCTCACTTTGTCGGCGAGAAGGACGCGGGCGGTAAAGAACTCAATGGCAAGTGGACGCAGGGGATTGCAATCGACCTCAAGATGAAAAGGGTTGAAATTCCTGTGGATGCCAAGAGCGTTATCGCAAAGCGTCCGCAAACTCCGAAAGGCCCTTTTCCTTACGAAGCCAGAGAAGTGACATTCAAAAATGCAATCGCCGGAAACCAATTGGCCGGTACCTTCAGCTACCCTAAATCGAGCAAGCCGATGGCGGTTGCTGTTTTAATTAGTGGGTCCGGGCCACAGGACCGGGATGAGACGTTGCTCGAGCACAAACCGTTCGCGGTACTAGCTGACTACTTAAACCGAAACGGGATTGCAGTGCTACGATACGACGATCGGGGCGTGGGCAAATCGACCGGTACATTTGATAAGGCAACGACAGCGGACTTTGCAAGCGACGTCGAAGCGGCGATCGAGTTTCTGAAAACGGAAACGAATATCGACTCTATGCAAATTGGGCTAATCGGACATAGCGAGGGGGGGTTGATCGCGCCGAGTGTTGCTGCGAATCATCCAGAGGTCGCATGGATCGTTTTGATGGCCGGGCCGGGAGTCAATGGCGCAGAAATCCTTTTCAACCAAGGGCAGTTGATTGTTGCGGCAAATGGGGGCAACGCCCAAGCGCTACGAACTCAAAAGACAATCCAGGAACTGGCTTTCGAGCAAGTAAGGGAACTTAAAGTCGGGGACGATATTTCACCGTTCGTAGATTCTTGCGCATCCAAGGTACTGGAGCAGATCGACAAAGCTGGGGATATGCCGACTGGGGCCGATTTAGCCGAGTTTAGAAAGACGATTGTTGAAGCAACCCGAAGCGCATTGACAACAGTCAATACACCTTGGATGCGTTACTTTCTCACTTATGAACCAGGGCCCGCCCTAGAAAAAACCAAATGTCCGGTTTTGGCGATCAATGGTGCAATGGATTTGCAGGTGGACCCGAAGCTAAACCTGCCCAAGATCGAGGCCGCATTGAGGACTGGCAGCAACCGAGATTTCAAGGTTCAGGAATTGGCTGGGTTAAATCATCTATTTCAGAACTGCACGACAGGCAGCCCAACCGAATATGCTTCCATTGAAGAGACGCTTTCCCCGCTCTTCTTGGAAGCTATCGGGAGCTGGTTGAAAACAAGAGTCAAGTAGAAACGGCTTCAACAGTTCGCTACGCTGAGTTGATGGAATAACGTTCGCAATACCAAGCAAACTGTGTGGCTCGTCGCAGAGCAGCCTTGCCTATTGGCTGAAAACCCTAGCTCCATTTGCATAGGCCATCGATGTAAGCTGCAGATCCATCCCCGACCCAACCGTCCAACTGCCCCGGATCCTTCATTTGTTGCCCGCGCATTGTTTCCACAGCGATGTATTCGCATGCGACGTCGGAAAGGGTGCTCATGTCACCCCAGAGTTTTTCGAATTGAGTAACCGGGAACACATCCTCTTGTCCGAGCCCCCATCGCTTTTTGACATCCTTTATCGTGATGTACGTCGGTAATTTGGTCGCCATCACTCGAACGGCTTGATCGACGACTGATTTGTTTTCTAGTTTCATCCTGTCCAACCGGAACGCAGCCAAAAGTTGATCGACATCAATCCAAGTGGTCATCGAGGAATAGAACGTCAAACCGAATTCGTCACGCTCATTGGGCATCGCCATCCCTTCTAACAGTCTGCGCTTGCCATCGACCACTGCTAAACCGCCACCCCGATCTTCTATGCGACGCCCGACGACTTCAAAACTCAGACATGCTCCGGACTCGATATGCTTGCTGAGTACGAGCGGATTCAAATTCGCGCCCAACGTATCAATGTTGTGCAAGAGCAAGTATTTCAGCGATGGCCATTCGTTCAGCAGGCGATGAAGCAAGCCGTTTCGTAACATGTTTGGGATCTCATACCAATGCCCCACGGGATGCATGCATTGTTGAGGCAAATTGTCGGTATAGTCGTTTGCTTCTCCTACCGACTTAGCCCAGCCGAGTATTGCCGCTTGTCCGCTTTCACGAACTTTTTGCTGCTGTTCGTCCAACACTTGCTGCGGCATTTCCTCCCAAAAAAATCGGAGGTCGCGCGCCGTGGGTACCGTTCGCAACCCTACCGACATTCCTCTAGAAAGGAAGACGGGACCTGTGTATCCGTAGTTCTTGACGCTTGCTAAATGCTGTTCCATCGGGTCATGAGTCATATATCCGGTAGTAAACACGTGTGGAACAGAGCAGCCAAAGAGCTTGGATGTGAGTCGGCTTTTCGCCAAATGCACCTCGACGAAACTGCGGTGCTTTCCTTCGAATTTCGCGAATGGATTGAGTCCTTTGACAACGCCTGCTCCGCCGGTCCAACGCGACCCAACTCCAGCAGCCAAGGTAACCACTGCTACTTGACCGGATCGAAGAGCTTGCCTGCCGAGTTCCGCGTCATCCGAATCATCCGTACCTGATGACAAATGGTAGTCTCGTAGGTCGATAACGTCATCCTTTGCAACGTCTTCGACTACCGTTTGCGGCGGCAAGCGATTCTCGTAGAGACCTATTCGCCCTGATCGCAATTCGTTACGGATTTGTTCGTGCTGGTCTTGATCGAACCCGTTGGACTTGAGTAGATCACTTAGATGCGACTTAGTATTCGATTCCGTTTGCGATTGGGGTAACAACCGATCTAGCAACCATCTTGCGCGGCCGTCCCCTTCGCGGCAGGAGCGATTCAGTCGCATAAGCTCCCGTTGCGATTGTTCGCTCAATTCGCGAATATCCTTTCGAATCAGTTTGGGTGCGACTATCGCGTAATAACCATCGGGCATCGTTGCAGATTCTCCCGTCAGCACCTCGCACCAGGAGCCGCGATTATTGATCGCAAAGTCGTAGACGACAGGGTCCATGGCAAAGGGCAATCGGGTTTGCAACTCCCTCTTGGTTGCAACGAGTGTTTCGAGCAACCATTGCCTAGCTTCCGCTTGAATCGAGGGATCGAAAAAATATCCCATTCCGCCGCCAGACATTCCACCTAGCATCAGAAAACCCCAAAACTTCTCCCCCCAGCGTTCGCGACACTGTTCGATCATCGCGTCGGTGAATCGGTTTGTGCACCACGGGATAATGGTTTGCAGTGGTCCTGTGAAGTTTTCGGTAGTCAGTTGAGCAACGCGACGAATATCACCTTTTTCTAATGCGACCACGATCAACTCAAAGATTCGTTGCGCGTCGAGTCTTGCGTTCCATTCCTTATCTGCACGAACCAAATATTTCTCGGTCACCATTTCAAGAATTGGGCCCACGTTTTGCGCCATGCCACCGTAGATTAGTACCAGACTGTCTTGAAGCGCCTTTCGAGTTTCGCTTGAAATGCGTTCATCCCGCAACACGGTATGATTGGGGAGCAATCGCCCCCGGCTGATCCCCGCTTCGGGATCATTGTCCCCTGCGAGCACTCCCTCAATACGTTTGATTCCGGGCCACACTCCGCCGGAGTCTTGCCATCCGCCACCTGAACCACCTAGCCATTCGCCGAGTATTGCGCGGGCCGTGATCAATCGCTGATCGGCCAATCCGAGCCCACCCTCCATCGCGGACACTTGACCCGTTGCACGCATCAGCACGGAGATCAAACTCCCGAGCAAGTTTGTCGAAACGGCAAGCCTTGACCCCTTGGGGATATCGTTGACCTTGCTGACCAATTCCAATCCCAGCCCCTCCCTGCCAATAAGTGACTTGAGTAGTTGCTGCATTTTTTGATGGCAACCTTCCATCGCAGGCGGAACAACGCCTGAGGCAATCAATGCAGACTTGAGCAATCCAAGGTAGTCCTTGGCAAAATCAAAGACATCATCGATCTCGGTGATTTCTGCTTCGACCCCTAAGTCGGTGCTGACGAGTCGAAGCACGGGCCGATCGATGACTCTCAAATAGGCTTCCACGGGAGGACGTGGGCTCGCATCCCTACCATAGACCCCCAAGTCGATTGAAGCGTTGAGGACCCGCGCCCCCTCCGGATAGTCCATCCCTAAAAAGAAGATATCGCTCCAGCCGGAGTGCGAAAAGTCCATGCGAACGCTGGTTTTTTCGCACAAAATAGGGTAGTCGCCATTTTGTGTGTCACATTGGTGCAACATCTTGTTCAGTCGCAATGGGTGTTCGCTTGGATGACCTATACGAAACATCCATTGATTGCCTCGAACGGTGCGAACACTGCGTCTCACTTGATCCGCAAGCGTCTGAATTCCTAATTGATGATAGGCACGCGACAACGCGCTTGCGATGATCAATGACGGACCTTGTGCATTTTGCACAGCCAACAATTGATCGATGGCCTCAGGGAACCGTCGCGCAAGGATGTGTTTGTAGGCCTCAAACGGGAGTAAGCCGGCTTGCGACTCAGGGAATGTCTTTGGCAAGTAGTAACGGTAAATCGTTGACAGAAAGAAGTGCGCTCGGACGCGATGGTAGAGATTCTTTGCTTCGCGTCGAAATGCATCAAGCTCCGTTATCGCTGTCAGTAGTGACGCCGAATCCATTCCGATACACAGGGATTCCAATGTCCTGTGACGCACGGCATCGTCTAACGAACATATCGTCTCAATCCATCGATTGGTTGTTGACTGTTGCATATTCATAATCAAGACGATTTTTGTGAGGCAAGCAATTCGACCATGTCGCTCAAGACGCGATCGCGGTCAACACCCGAAAGTGACAGCGCGAGCTGAGTGTTTAGAAGGCCATATTTCACTCCGATGTTGTATCGTTGACCCTGTATCTCGCACGCGAGATAGCGTTCGCGATTTGCAAGTTCGTTCAGTGCTTCGGCCAACGAGACAGGTCGATTCTCTTTCTCGACCAACGCCTCTAATATGTCCATTGTTGCCGATGTAAGTACGTGCATTCCAAAGAAGCAAAGGTACATCCCGCTTCGAAAACCTGCCACGGTCAGCTCCTGTTCCGCTATTGTGGGAGTTGGCTTCTCGATGACACGTTTTACTTCATAGAGTCGTTCCGATTGTGGCAATCGAAATCCGCCGATGGCACCAAAGTAGGGGAGCATTGTTTCGCGAGTCGCTTGCACGCCCGAGACGGAACAGCCCTCGGCCGCTGCCACTTCAATAAGCTGCTTAATACAGCCCTTGCTTTGCGAGCTCAAATAGAGGTGGTCACCCACGAGATGCAAAAACGGCGTGTCTCCGAGAAAAGACTTGGCGCAGAGAATTGCTTGGCCGTAACCGGTGGGCTCCGGTTGGGTTACAAAGGTGAGGCGTTCGATGTAGCTACCTGCAGCACTCCGATACGCCTCTTCGTTTCCAGGGCTTATGACGATAACAACGGATTCGATCCCCGCCTTATCTACCTTAGCTAGAATCATCTCGAGCGCTGTTTTTTCTATCCCATCGCGGTCGACAAGTCGTTGCAGGGGCAGTGCCGATTGTCCCGGGCCTGCAGCCGTAATAAGTGCTTTGTTTATTCGCATTTTTCCATCAGAACCATCTTGATCAAGCATAGGAGGACCTCGGCATTTTCTGCCCACACTTACACCGATTTAGAATAGTCGTTTGACAATTGCATGACTAGCAATGGGACGAAGAAGTCACCAGATTAGCTACCGACTTTGTCAATTCTAACGAATACTGCACTAAACTTGGCTGAAGGTGCTAAGAGCTTACCGCTTTTTAAGCTGATGATTCGACACGGCTAAAGCGACCCGCTGCATTGAGCGGCCTGCATTATATCCCGCCCGTCGCATGTGATATTCAGGTATGTTTAGCGTCGGTTTTCATCAAAAAGTCATTCTTCCATTGGGAGAGTCTGCATTTGGCCTGGGTACGGAGCTACGAGAGCACGAGGGGTTACAAAACGAGACGATCTCGGCGTTGGCCACGCTCACCACATAAGCAAACTCATTTATTGGTCATATCATGAACGATTGATATCTGTTGCAGGTTACCAGCTGTGTAATCCTGAACACGTATCGTTGCTTGAATCGATGGCAGCTTGTACGGAATGGGTGAACTTGTTTCCTTTTCTAAATCATCGTTGCCAAGCCCATCCGTTCCCATATCTGGTATTCCGGTAACCGTTGCTGATGCTCGACCGAATCGACGCAGTCCATCTCGGGCAGCAACAAACCGGCCGCTTACATTTTCCTGAAACTCGCCATCGGATTCGTAAGCATCCGTAAACGTGTCGAAACAAGGCTGATACACAAACGCGGTGGTACCGCTGATCGACACGCATCCCGACTTCACAAAACTGGAACTTGGTTCAATCGTTCCGAGGGCGTTGATTTCGACTCCACTCAAGTTGGAGGCCCAAAGCAAAATCCAATCGATGGGCAAGGCTGTTACGCCCGACATCCCTAGTTGAACTGTACCCGATGATAGTCGATGGGTTGCATGGATGTTCTTTCGACTCCAGTCGATATCCACAAACGCACCCGAATTGGAAATATTAGGTATGGAACCAGGAGGCGCCAACATTACTACACGAGAGTAACCTGGATCGGAAGGGGTCAGCGTCAAATCGTCCGTTGCGGGCCATCCGACCTCTCCAAGATCATCGACCCCATTTTGATTGTCGTCATCGACTCCTGATGCACCCCAACCACCGTCCGCACCTGGACTTGCCAACTGTTTCACAGCCAAATCGTAACCCTTTATGTCAAACCCAAGGACGTTGGAAGCAACGATTTCCTCAAGTGTTGGCTCCACTGAAAAAACCCTCGTAGCATCGGCCGGATCAACACGAATCCTGGTTCGGAAGAAGGCTGAAGGAATAAATCCGCGATCCGATGGCGCCACGGCAGCTAACGGAGCAGCGGGACTCAACGTACCGTAAATCTGATTGGTCATGCTCAAATAGTTGCCCGAGGAACCTGCCTCTGTCGTCAACGCAAGCAGCGGCAAGGTTGTCCCACCGCCAGCACTTATCGCCGTCAACGGGACCACGTAATGCGCAAACCGATTTTCAGGGCTCTGTAATTCAGACAGAGTATTCGTCTTGAGAGTGATCCCAACCCCACTAAGCGCCGTAAATTCATTGTAGAAAGGACGAACACTCAAATCGCTGCGCTGATAGGCAAATCGCAATGCATACTTGAACGAATTGACCGATGCTTCCGATAAAGGGAGCGGGCTCATGGTAAGTTGCGGATCCAAACCCAAGTACGCTATGTTGGACGCCGCTGTTCGCGAAATATTCAAATCAGGACGGATCAGCAATACCCGTCGACACAGCGCAAGTCGGTCTGGCATCCCGTCGGGATCGGGTACCAAGTCACCATCCAAGTCGACCGATGGAGCAACGTCGAGTACGGATGTCTCCGGAGGCGTTACGCCATAGCCCGCACCCATCAGTTCCTGAATATTGATCGATCCAGTCTCATCCAACGGTCGCATAAACCAAGCGATCTCCGCATAGCGAGAAGCGATACTTACATCGGTCTGCCATGCGGCACTCCACTGTGCCGGAGACAATGTGACAGCGATCCCTTGATTTAAATTGTTGATGTAAAGCAATGCCAAAGGCATCTTGCCCTGATACCACTCCCCGTGGTTGGCTTGACTGGTGAACATCAGAACGTCATCAATGTCACCCCATCGATTGGCTCCTACGCGTTGTTCCACTGTCCCAACAGGCAAATAGTTAAACAAGGTCGCACTTGTATCGGAAATAGGTCCATCGTAATACTTAAAGTAGCCGGAACTCGCGAGTGAGGACTGCGGATTGCTACTGTCGACCGTCATCCCCTCCAGATCCGCTCTCAATAAAGTGCTGATCCCTCGCAATTGGTCGCTTAATCCAAGCCTCGACCTGCCCGCCGATACGGTTTCGCTCAGAGATTTGAATCCCTGGGCCAACGCGAGCATCATCAACAAAGTCAATGTCGTAGCGATAAGCACTTCGATTAGTGTTAAGCCCGATCGCCGACTTGATTTCAAAGTTTGCTTAGGGTGCAAAGGGAACGTGAGTCTTACGGAAAGCGTTGTGTTGTTAGGTCTCATCGGAATAGTTTTTCTCAAGCGAAGGTAATACTGACAAGACTAATCGAGCGTACGTTGCAGCAGGATGGTTCGATCCGTATTGAGGTTTTCGCCGGGTTTGAAACCTACCGGAATCGATCGGTCAATGATATAGAACGACCGTTCTCGTTTTGGCTCACCTCGGTCGTCCACGTATTCGTTACCAAAACCAAGAACAGGATCGTATTCGTATAGACTGACTGTGACCCATACCGCGAATACATTGGATTGGTTTGTAACCAAGTTTGGCAATCGCATTGCGCGCTGGCTGTGCGTATATGCATCCGACTCCCCGGTGGAAAACTGGAGCGGTTGCGAGTTGTACATATCCATTGCCGTTTTGTTGAGAGTCAAAGCATACGGATCTGGCACCAGCGGTGTGTTTGGATCCAGGCTTCGCGCCAACGTTGTTTCGACACCGAACTTTCCACGCAACTTTTGTCTTGCGACCGCATTCTCGACGTACGGAGCTATGTTGGCCGAAGAAGCCGGCCGAAATGCGCCAGCGAACTGCGTTGGATAATGGGCATGCATGATGTCGTTTACTTTGCCGTTAAACCTCAACGGCGCTAGGATGGTTGCGGGGTCCGTAAAAAACAGAGAGTTTCCGTTGAGTGGCGTCGGGTAGCCGCGTCTGGCGGCCATAAAGGATGCGGTCTGCGCCGTATTTGTTGCAGTGGTTCGATCGGCTGCTGGATAAACATTGTTTTCGATCGCCTTGAGGGCTCCGCTATTCCCTAGATTGTCCTCTGTAATCGTATTCAAGTTTACCTTTCCAACCGCAACATAACTTGGAAACATGTTGAATGGTGGTACCAATCCAGGCCCGCGAACCAATTCACGCGTTGAACCCAAATAGTAGTTCGGTGGCACGTAGGAATTCAAAAACCGTAGGGCAACGCGATCGTTGTTGCTCACCGCATTGGTGATGAGGCCCGCTATCACATTGGGTTCAGCAACTCGATTCGCATCTGCAAATGGGGGTTGCGTTTCAACAAGCTCAAAGAACAAGTGCATATCCTGCTCAACGGTCGGCGGTGCGGATGGATTCAAGCTCGTCGATTTGTTCATCCAAAACGACCGCAAGGGATCTTCCTCTGTATTGACAGCATTCGAAGCCTGAAAATTCGGCGTGAACGCAAACGGAGTGCGGTAGGTACCACTGAATGCAGAATGGTAATATCCGAACTGTCCAGGTCCCGTAAATGGAACCAGCATCAGTTCACCAGGCGTCGCAAAAGGTCGGTTCATCCACGCAATCGAAACGATGTTCCGGGGCGCGCCGATATAGGGTGGAGCCACGTTGACCGACGCATCGGTCTGGCTCGTAGGAGGTCCAAAACCGTCCATCAGCGCTGTCACCGTGCTACCATTTGTCTCAGCCATCTGGGCAGGCGTGAGCGGGGTGGCTGGGTTAACTAAGAATCCAGCGTTGACGTAACCCAGTGTTGTTCCGCTGTTGCCAAGATTGCCAGCCCACCCACCGATTGCAGTACGGTATCCGAGTTGGTGCTTGAAATAAGATTGATGTTGAATCAATGGTGGATCGGGTTGCGGAACCGTCGCAGCCAAAGGGGGTGTCGACGGCGAATGATAACTAAAGCCGCTTCCGGCGCTCGGATTGGTGGCGTATCGGCCATCTTTGTATCGAGACTGGAACTTGGTCGGTTTAGGCGAAGGATTGATCGCAGAGTTAACCGGTGCTTCACCGTTGAAAATGGTCAAGTCCACGGACATCCAGTCCACTGTGATATACGGGTTCTCAATGGGATCGTATGCAAAATCTGGATCCGCCAACCTTTGCAAGTACACTGCGCGAACGTTATCGTAGGTGCCTAGCGGACTTACATCTGTTAAGGCTGGATCCAATAGCTTGTCTATCTCCGTGTTGATGATTGCTCCGCCAATCTTCTCATCGAACGGAACGTCCGGCAAGGTTCCGGTGACAGAGCCAACTGGACCAACATCGATCCATGAGTCGGGCGGCAAAGAAGCATATCCAGGGGCCGCGTCGGTTCCGTTCAGCCGTCGCGTCGGAATCCGTGTCGCGGTCCACATTGAGTTGCTCGGATCTGGGGTCGGAAGTGACACATTGATTCCTATACCGTCCGGAAAAGCTGCATTCCAAGAAGCATTCGGCGGTTCTGTTGCACAAACGAGCGAGAGGGGCGATTTGATTCTCGACATCCAAGCTGCATTCGCATCTGCGTTGTTGAGCATCTTGGTAGCTACCGTGTTGCCGGCAAGCGAAATCCTCTGGGCCGATGGTGAAAAGATAGGCTTTTTAGTTGGATCTGTGACGATGTCCGAACGCCTTAGAATAGGGTCCCAGGTAGCAAACGGCGATGTTCGACTATGCGTTGCCGAACCGATTTCCGTCTCCGTCCTTGGACCAATGACTGCATAGGAACCGCCGCCCAACAGCGGCGTTGCAATGGTCCGGTTGTAATAAACCGCGTTCGCTGGAGCCAAACCCGACTTCAAATCAGGGACCGGCTTGCCAGCATCAGGACCAAAATTGGTAAACCAAATAAAGCGATCGAATGCGATCGGCCTCTTCATCGGATCCACCAGATCATACTGCAAGCCTGAACCAGTCACTTCGTCTGGCCCGGACATAGGTGGAGGTGGCCAAGACCCTCCATTGATCGACGCAGTCGTTCCAACTTGATGTGTCGTAAACGCTAGAGTATTACCATTGTTTTCCACCAAATCTTTCGCGTGGTTCGCATCGTATTCGGAAATCGCGATGCGCCAAACCGGTTGACGCCCCCATGTCGTAGTGCTAGTCGGAGACGATCCCAGGTTGAGTTTAGGTTGTCCTGTTCCTGCCTCGATGGTGTAAAGACCAATGGGCACGCCCGGCAGCATGACGGTGCTAGTGGCGGAGAGACCTGCGAGCGAGGGTGCCGTAATGCTGTCCGTCGAACGAGGGTTATAAAGCTCAATGAACAGCGACGCTAATGGGAAACGATACTGATCGAAATGCGGATCACCCATGGGTCCATAAAGTTCGCCCATAGCCTTCTCCAGGTCGGTGTCACGCTGTCGTTTGTCGTGCGCCGCATAGGTTTCGGTAAGCAATAGTTCGGGTACTTCCATACCCCATACTACCCCGGTGTAATCTTTGTTGGGTATTCCGTTTACCGCTTGATCGAGATGATCTGGTGCCCAATATGCAGGCCTTGCAGTGAATCCGTTCGCAGCGTCGAGTTTGGTTCCGAAAGGAAGAATGTCATATTCAAAACGGGTCATACCGGCATCGGCATCTCGAAAATCAACAACATTCACCGCCCACTGCGCCAGTGCCCGTGCTCGAATCTTTGCATTCGCAAACGTCGGATTCAAATTGGGCATCCCAGGAAACATGTGGTCTCGCGGAACAATCAGCTGGGCAAGACAGTACAGATTGCGTGCGAAGATCTGCCTAGAACCGAGCCGTCCGCGGGTACCCGCCGACGAGGCTCCCATCGTGGTCTGTATTTCACGGCTATAGCTGCCGGTCGCAGTCACCAAGTTACCGTTTTGATCGGAAGCTCGCTCCGTTTGAGCGGTAACACTAATCTCATACGGCTCGTCGATCGCTCCACCTGTATCATCATCGAATCCGTTGCCAAACGGTCGATTGAGGTCCATCCGAAGTCCTTTTGTAAAGTCCGTCGAGAAAAGTTCCTCGATGGCACGAATGGTCAGATCCGGATCGCCATTCGGAAACGACTGCGGAACGGGAACTAAGAAATTCTTGTATCGCTGTGCGTACAACATTTGAATCCAACGCTGCATGCTGGTTGCTTGAGCATCGATCACCGGATTGGGAAAATTCGAATGCGTGGTCTTCATTGCAGCGATCAAATTCGGATAACGCAATTCAGCGCTGCGCGTGGTGATCAATCGATTGATCGAATGCGTGTCATTGTAGCCAGCAATGTGATCCAAATGATCTCGCAGTCGTTTCGGCAAGGCGTTGGAATCCCCTTCGAACCGCAACAAGATGGCCGCTAAATCGTTCAATCCGATGGGGTCATCAGCGGTGGATTTTTCGAGTCCCTGCGATTCATAAGGATCATCATTGATTTCCGAAGGGGCTGACGCAACCGCATAGTTGTAAATGTCGGCATCCGCACTGAGTTGCTGCAAATAAGTAATGTTTCCAAGGCGATCCATTTCGCCAGCAATATCACCCCTCCGTCCGCTCGGTGCGCCGGGCATCCTTGCATGACTAAATGGCCGATGCAACTCCCGTTCAAACATCTGACTGAAGTTATCGTTCTCTTGAAAACTCCCTGCCAATCGACGCCGTCCTGGCGAACGGTCCAAGGAAACATCATTGAAATTGAGCGGACGAATCTTGTACTGACGTGATCCATATCGATCATCAAAGAACGAAAAGGATGTAGGGGAAGTGGTCAGCAAAGACGTTGCACCCGGCTTAAGCGGGTTAAAGAGACTGGTCAACGAAATGTCCGCTGGGCCATAACCAATGCTTTGCCTCACGGGAGCTGAAGCCAGCTTAGGCTTATGAGCTCTCCCATCGGTACCGAGGTTGAAGTTCGGAAGTCCCTGGCCGCGGTCACCTGCGGTGTTGATATTGATCCTACTATCCAGATCTTCCACCAATAAGGACGCTACCGCACGAAGCATCTTGCCGTCTGGTGAAGACACGACCGGTAAGCCTGGGTTTACGAAAACACTGTCGGCAAAGCCATCTTTGTCATTGTCAACATCCCAAGGTCCGTTGATCTGCCTTGCAACATATTCTTGCAGAAATCGTATTTCGCCGTCCGTCGGTCCTGTCCATGTAAAGCTGCCACCACCAAGTCGATCCAACAACGCAGGATTGGGATCGACGTAGCTTCGGAACCCCGGATTGGCTCGCAGATTCCCAACACTATATCGCATGATCCGCGCCGAAGAAGCATCGATGAGACGCAACATATCCTGAACATTTGCAAGCGACATGCTCGCCGGGTTGCCAAACAAATTTGCTATGTAATTGATCAATTCCGGCCGATGTCCGGAGGGGATGATATTCGGTCGCCCACTCACCCAACTTTGATGCGAGAGCCATAAGTCGTGCCAGTCGGGAACGTCGAACCCCTCATTGCTAGATCCGTTGAGCAAATTCTCGGCAACCGTTTGGCGCGTTTTTAAGCCTATTCCCGTAACGCCCGTTGCCATGTAGTCCGGCTTGGCCAAGTAGTCGTAGTTCGGCAATAAGGCCGGTGGAACTTTGACACCCGCGGTCTGCATCAACTCGCGCGAATCAAGAGTGCCAAAGCCTTGTGCAATCCCAGCTGGCAGCACTGGCTTGTTCGCAACGTCGCTCATTCCGATACCAGCACTGTTGAACGCCGCGTCGTTGATCAAAAACGAGTAGCCCGTGTAAATGGCCCCGTTGCGAAGGAAGAACAAGGAACTCACTCCAAAGTCTTTGATCCAATCCTTCAGCGGCAACGTCACCGTTTCCGCTTTTCCCGCTCTATTGATCAACTGTCCTGTCAACACTGTTCCCTTCACATCGCTCAAGTCGATTAGGACGGAGTAATCGACTCTGTGTGAATCAACGTCTTGATACGAAGTTGGATTGGACCAAGGAAGATTCGGGATATTAGGATCCGCTCTGAGATCTGTCGGTCCACGAACTTGGCCTACGTACTTCAGGATTCGAAAGGATTGACCTGCCAATGGACCTTCGAGAACGGTCAGGATTCGCGAGTTGTACTCATTCTCAAAATCGGATAGCGGACCATTGACCACGTCGGAGTTCAACAAAGACACCTTTACTAAGTTGGGACCTCGCGGGCTGGATGCCGTCGCTGGACTGAAAAGCGGTGCATCCGGACTGATGAGCCTGCACCAATCAGGTTGAAATGCAATCGATCCTAACAGCGTATTGCCAAAGCGCGACCGCAACGGGTTTGGGCCATAGAGATCGTCAAACAGACTATTCTTGTAATACGCCGAAGTCTGATCGTTGGTGCCCCGAATCACCGCGTTGACCACGGAACGGCTCGCACCCTCAATGGTGACATTGGAATTCCTGGCCTTGGTCCGCATGGCTTCGGAACCTGTCAAGGACGAGGCCGCAAAAACCATATAGGTGACTGCAAGCAACGAAAACATCGCCAGCATTCCCAACGCAATGAGCAGGATCAATCCTTGGTGTCTGGCTTTTTTTCGCATTTGTCTATTCGTCAGATGAGTCATTTTCTTTGCCTCTCGCAGGAAGGTGTGTGTGGAGAGTGAAAAGGCCATTACAGATTACAAGAAGAACTAAAAGGGTTGCAGCGTAATGTTGCGCTGATAAACCTGAACCACATCCTTGAGCAATGTCACAGCAGTCGTTGGTACCGTTGGAAATCCAAGCAATGGATTCGCTCGTCTTTGCCTCGCGATCGCGGCAACCTCGAACTCCGTCCAGTCCCAAGGTAGCCCAGCAACGCGAACGTGCCGTGGAAATACATTGTCTCCACTCACACTGATCACCCGGTACCATTTGTGCCGTTCTCGAATCGCACCCAAAATTTGGTTAGTCGCGTTTGTCCCCTGAGAATAAGGATCGGGGTAGATATACCTGGAAAGCATGAGCCACGATCCAATCTTGACTTTGGGATCCACTGTCAACCCAGACGCAATCTCAAAATCGAATGTACCCGAGGTCAAATACTCTGTATCGCCCGCAATCGCACTAAACAAACCCAACCGCTCGCTGCTGGGTATGATGCCGTTGGACGGATCCAATTGCTCTCGAACATCCCGCCTGCTAAAGACCACCACCGCAAGGTCGTAGTTTTCCGGAAAGAACTCAATGGTCGGAGCGAGATTTGGACGAATGTAGGTTAACGATTGAGGTGTTACGATCGGTGTGGAGTCGGATGGAGTTAGCGTCGCAATCCACGAAACCGATGAACCACTTGTTGGCGATTGCAAGAGAGCTCCCGAACCATCGACATACTCACCTCGCAACGGCGCCGCACTCTTGTCCGCCTCCGGTTGAGCTTGAAGCACGTCACCACCGCTGATGGTCGCCAACTGAATAGCGCTAGCCAAACGAAGCCAACCGCCGTTACCGCTCGCATTGGATCCAAGCGGATCGGCGAGCGTGACACGTCTTAGCCTGGGTGTGCTAAACGGACTTCCACTCCCTAATGGCTCCAAATTCCCTGGCATCGTCTCGTCATAGAACGGGAACCGTGTTCGACGGTAGTTGCCTGCCGCGCCCTGCATGATCGGAATACCACGCTCTTGATATCCCCAAAACAATGGGTCGATGCAGAATCCTGTCCCCAAAGCTTGATTCTGTGCCAAAGCAATTATGCCGCGTTTCGTATCGTCAAATGGCGGCGATACTCCCAAGGCATTAAGTCGAATTGGGTATTCGTAATTTCGGTAAATATCGCCCCACGATGTTGCCACCGTACGTATAGAGTCGTTTGCGTTGAATCTGTCGTCGATGATCTGCCACGGCGCGTTCATGCGAGGCTGTACAATCGATGAAGAGTTAAATACCCCCAGCGCGCTTTCGCCTGCAGCCAGAGCTTGTGTAATACGATAACTATCCTCTACTTTGCGACCAGCAAAAGGGATAATGAACGCCACGCCGGTTAAGCCCACGAGGATGATCAACATCGCGAACAGAACTTCCACGACCGTTAGGCCGGCCGAACACCGCGCTTTACGTTGGTTGTGATTTTTCATTTATTGTCCTGACACCGTTGAACTAAAGGTTCCGTTACGTGAGTTGCCGATAATATCGAACAGAGTATTCCCGTCGCCGGGCGCATAGGGCCGGAGTTGCAATGGGGCTGCATTAATCGCACCCGACTTTGGCGATACGCGAACAATGTAACTGCTTCCGTCCACCAAATTCGACTTAACGTCCGCTGCAATCGCCGCCTCCAAACCTAAACGATCTCGAGTCGAGCCCGATGCGATGGGCATGTTCACTTGATCAATTTTGCCCACATGGAGAAACACATCGTCCACCGCGTCAATTCGAATGGACTGCGAACCAGATTGTTCATTCGCAAAGACCCGCGAAAACGAACCATCCGGCGCAAAAACCAAATAGACTGGCCGCAGCTCTTCTGGGGCCGGAACTCCATTGGTTCCAGCTCTGACCCAATCCGATGCAAACCGAACTCGATAGTCGGCAAGACCTACTGGACCAGACAAGCCTGGTCGATCATTTGCAAATCCGCTAAGCGAAAGATCGATGCACGTTCCCTTGGGTAGCTGAACCGACTGCGAATAAATCGGCTTTGGTTTTTGATAAATGCGAAAGGCCGTCGAGGTCGAAGTTGTCGCTGGCAAATTGACACTCGCATAAGACCGCAGCGCTTGCTCGTTCTGAGCGATTGTCCCTCGCTCGTTAAAGACAGAAAACCAAATGCGACCCGGCATATCTCGGGCTTCATAGTTTTGATGCGTTTCACTCAAGCTTGGCGATGCAATCGTATATCGTTGCGTCGAATCGCCAAACGATATCTCGTTGCCAGCAACCAAATAATCCCCGAGAAGTTGTGCAATATTGGAATTCGGAATAACAGCTCCGGAATAAGGAAGGGTCACACTAAACGTTCGTTCTTCAGGAATGCCTGCCAACGCCCAACCCGCTTGATCGGCATCCGCCAACGCCTCGCCTCCGACGTAATCCGATGCGGGAAGGGCAGCAACCCCTTGAACCTGAATATTCACCGGGCTCGGAATCGTTTTGTGCGTTACTGGCAATGGCTCTTCTGCCATGCTCAACTTGATGCATGTGTTGTAAGGAATAAAATTCGTGTCGGGCGAGTAGGTGGTCCGGCTCGAAATAGCGATATGCGCTGCTGTCGCCGAATTGAATCGAGGCGATGCAGGGTAGTTGGGATTATTAGCATCGAGCATATTGATGATGCCGTTTTCATCTACATCCGAAACGCGTCCAGATAGTCTTTCGAGCACGACCGCGACCGAGCGATTCTTTCCGATCGCACGCGATCTCGCTGCTTCCAAGTAGTTCTTGATCATGATGGCCGCTTGGCTAGACTTGCGATCGGTCAGCAAGTTCTTTACTGTCGGCAAGATCAGCGCAGCCAACAGCAACGCAATCCCCAAGACGACCAACAATTCCACCAATGTGAAGGCTTTCTTTGCAACCGTTTTCATAATGCTGCTCCGTTGCCGTCGTAGTTGGAAATGTTGTCCGATGATGTATTGTCCGTTGGCGAAAGTCGTCCGCCCAATCTCTCAGGTGGAGCACCAGTACGCCTCGGATGCCATGGATCCGTAAACAGCAAAGGCCTTGGGTAGTTTGGCTGCCCACCTTGCCAATTTGGGAAACGGCTAGAGAACGCCGTCTTTAGTCCACTTGTGTCCTGCACACCTGGTGGTTCAGCGAGCTCGAATCGAATGCCAAATACCCCATCCAATCCAGCACTCATAACCAGCGGGAAAGCACCAGGCCCAGGTTTGAATGTTTCCCAATTCGCGACGGTGCCGGTTTCAAAATGGCGAGAATATCCAGGGTCCGCACTCGCTCGATCCAACGGATCGCTCGTTATCGAAACACGAACATTAACACCCGAACCGACCAAGATATCGGGGCTGAGCATGTCTGGATGATATCTCGCGATCCCATCATAACCGGTCGGCCAACGTATCCACTGTATAGGATTTCCGTACCCATCGATAAACTCATTGAGCCCATCCCCGTCCTTGTCACCAACCTCCGAAGCACCAAACAACTCGATGGCACTCGACCCATTCAAATCTGAGTCCTCAACGATCAAGTATAGCAGTTCCGCATTTGCGTAGTCCCTCTCCCAGTTCGGAATGGGTACGGCACCTGCGCTCAATCGCCGAACAAGTCCGCGCACCCGAGATGTCGGTTTATTCTTGACTACGACCGGAAGCCCTCCAGCAACCAATCCCGTAACCAACGGACGCGTGAGCGTATTCCAATACACCGGATTAGCACTATTTGCAACGCTCCATTTTTGAGACCAAAGCAAATCATCCGGATGGTCGGGCATTTCCATCGCAATGATGTCGCGCAAACTGAGCAAGCGAGCACGCTCTAGCAATAAGGTCGGCGACTCGTAGTTTGGGTCCGTAGGCAATCCAATTGAGACCGCCGAACCCGAAATCGCACCGTATGGCGGGTTGATGTTTTGAAGAGAGATTGGGTATGTCGAATACTCCTCCATTCGCGAATTCAAAATGTCGCTGATCTTTTCAATCGTAGAACGCGTCTTTTGAGCCGTTGCTTCCTGCGAGGCACCGCGGAACGCGACAATAAACATGCCAGAAAGGAATCCTATGATCGCAATGACGGTCAATAGCTCTACCAACGTAAAGCCACGCCGTGATTTACTAATCTTGTTAATCATTAATCTTCCCCCTTCAAAACGCTTTCCGTAAACGGCATACCGACACACTACTGAGCGGCATCGCCTAACGTCTTAAACTCGGTAAAATTGCACGCATTATCATGCGATGGACGATCCACAACCCCAACATTCTCGCTCAACAAGAACGGGCCAGCGGACGCTGCGTCCGGTCCCATTATGGTGCCATTGAACGTGAATGACTTACCGGCCAAGTTGAACCACTGGGCTCCGAGAGCGACAAGTCTTCCGCCAAACTTGCCATCAATACCCGGAGAGATGACTTGGAATGTCTTGTTATTATGAAATGTGAAACTACCGGTTGCTGCAACAGAATCGAGGTGTGGGCGAACAGCTCCCATGTTTCCGCGAGGTGCGCCAGGCCCATTGGTGGTTACGATATTCGATGGTTGGTAGGCGTTATAAATGGGTGCCGCAGCAGTACCCTTGTTAAACAAATAAGTTCGGCTATCGAAATAGACATATGGGGATCCGAACAGAGGTGGATTCCCTCTGGACATAAATACCGGGAGAGCATCATCGGTGACCCCCGCGAAAACAGATTCGTCATTGAACATCATGCGTTCGGCTGGGAAGTCATAAAACGAATTGTCTCGCGAAACGTTGTAGTTCACCGTAGCACCGGCCTTGATGAACGGCCCCCCCTTACCCGTGAATGGTCTTTGCTTATCGGTGCTAAACCCACCGAGGAAAAACACGAGCGACTCGGCTGGATCGAGCTGCATGCCCTTGAGCAATGCCAATTCCGTGCTCAATATTTCAGGATATGCCTTGCGCAAGTGGCTCTCCATAACCGGCCACGAACTACCGTCCGGTGGATAGTCGCCGTTCTTGCTGCGATAGTTCTCAACGGCATCGTTCAAGGCATTCACCTCAAACTTGAGGGCGCCTTTCTCAAAAACTCCTCGCACTGCAATCACAGCAGGAACCGTGATCCCGACGAGCAAACCGATGATCGCGATGACCACGAGCAGTTCAACCAGCGTAAACCCTCGATGAACTCTGCTAGCTCTTGTCCGCACCCAAGTCGAAACTGATCGATTCATTTGCTCGTCCTCCACAATTGGCTTTTGTTCGTTGCTTGTTTTGTTTGGTTTGGAGCCTGCATGCAATGCAGGCGTCCTGTTTATTCTTCGTTGTACCTGATTCGTCGCTGTACACCTCGAAACACTATTTACCGGGTCCGCTCAAGCTGGTGATCAGCGAGATCAGCGGCATAAACAACGAGATCACAATAAAACCGACCGCGACCCCAAGGAACACAATCAACAACGGCTCGATCAGTTTTGTGAGACCTTCCGTCATAACCGCGACCTCTTCGTCATAATTGTCCGCGATCTTGTAAAGCATCGTATCCAGTTCACCCGTCTCTTCGCCCACATCGATCATGTTCACAACCAAGTCATCCATGACGCGTGAATTCATCTTCATGAGATAGAGCAGAATTCCAACTACGATCCCGACCCCTATCGCCATCAAACCTACCTGAATCAGGGCAGTTCCATCCGCAGACTTCGCACCCTTCTTCGCTACCGCTTTGACTACGTTCCCTGCCGCATCCTTCTTGTTGTTCACTCCGCGACCTGACGTCAAAGCAACCGACATGATCATGATCCCAGGAAAAGCACCGGTCCAAGCCCAATAAAACATCGCTAACGGATGAAATCCTGGAACCGAATTCTCCTTCATCGGCTTGGAAATCACTTCACCCTCGCGAATTGCCTCGGTTACCTTCGTGAAAATCCGTTCAAACATCGCATTGCCCGACGTTTCGCGAGTGATGTTGAGCGCCTCCAAAATCGGCACACCCGACGTCACCAGCGTCCCTAATGTCCGTGTCGTTCGAGCCAAAATGTTCTTCTCAATCAATCCGCCGAACAGGGGCACTTTGATAATGAACTGATCAAATCCCATTCGACCGTGCTTGAATTTCCGAATGATTTTGCCTATCAACCAACAACAAATAGGCAACAAAAACATCAACCAGTAGTAACTCACAACGTACTCGCTCATCGCCATGAGCAACTGCGTTGCTGCCGGCAACTTGAGATCAAATTCGTCGAACATCTTCTTAAAGGTCGGAACGATAAAGAACATGATCCCTGCGAGAATCCCGATTGCAACCAACACAACCGCGATCGGATAGATCATTGCCCCCTTCACTTTTCGCTTGAGCGATTCCGATCGCTCCAGAAACTCCGATAGTCGCTGAAGAATCGTCTCCAATGCACCACCCGCCTCACCCGCCTTCACCATGTTGACGTAAAGGCGACTAAAGACCTTTGGGCATTTGGACATCGACTCCGATAGCGTGGCACCGGTTTCGATCTCATCGCACACGTCCATCAAAGCATTCTTAAGCTTGCCCGGCTTCTGGTTATTCTCCAATATCTTCAACGAACGCAGAATCGGTAGTCCTGCATCTTGAAGAATGGACAACTGACGTGTGAAAGTACAGATATGCTTCGTCTTTGCACCCCCGATTGCAAAAGGTCGCTTTCGCTTTTTGCCAATCGCCTTGGCCTGCACACCCTTCTTGAGCGACAGCTTGGTTACAAAGTAACCCATCTGCCGAATCGTATTCTGCGCTTCCTCTTCGCTCGGAGCATCAATGACGTCCCGGATCTCTTGACCGGTGCGATCCATTGCTTCGAATTGGTATACAGGCATATTCGTTTTCCTCAGTAAATCAGTCTTCTAGTTTTACGCGTTTTCGATGTATGCCAACCGCATCTCTTTTAAGCTTTGGCCCTAAACCCATTGCTATATTCGAGAAATGTGTTTCGCATTTCGACCTCAATGCACTGGTAACGGATTGCGTTAAGCATTTCGATGCCCAGTTATGGTGTTCGATATTCGAAACCCTTGACGGGTTCCGCTACGAAAGCAATAAAGACTCCTCCGGTCTCCCGCCTCCGGTCTCCCACTTCTCCTTAGTGATCGTGTACCGTTTCTCTTACAATCTCTTCGGCTGTCGTGAATCCGTCAAAAACGAATTGCTTTCCGTAGTCACGAAGCGTGATCATTCCATACGAAACCGCTTTGGTACGCAGTTCGTCCGAAGTCGCATTCTGCATGATCATGTCACGCAACTCGTCGTTCATGATCATCAGCTCAAACAGACCAATACGCCCCTTGTAGCCAGTGTTGTTGCAATTGTCGCAGCCTTTGCCTCGATAGAATTTGTATTGACTTCGCGTCTCGTCCGTAACGCCGAGATCGACCAAGATTTCCATCGGCGGATCGGACTCCTCGCGGCACTTGGTGCAAATGCGCCGAACAAGCCGCTGCGCCAAAATCGCTTCTACCGTCGCCGTAATCAAGAACGTAGGAATCCCCATGTCCTTCATTCGAGTCACCGTGCTGGGAGCATCATTGGTGTGCAAAGTACTAAACACCAAGTGACCCGTCAGCGACGCTTGGACCGCGATCTCCGCTGTCTCTAAGTCTCGAATCTCACCCACCAGGATAATGTCTGGATCCTGACGCAAAATCGCGCGCAAACAGGAGGCAAACGTAACTCCGATGTCGTGGTCGATTTGGATCTGGACGATCCCATCGATGTCGTACTCCACCGGATCCTCCGTCGTAATCAACTTTTCCGATATCTCATTCATCTCAGACAATGCGGAATACAACGTCGTCGTCTTGCCAGAACCCGTTGGACCAGTAACCAACACAATCCCATTAGGACGCTTCATGACCTGACGGAAAGCCGCCATGGTGACTTCGTCCATACCCACTTTCGTAAGCGACAGCGAAACCACCGAACGGTCCAGAATTCGCATAACAACGCTCTCACCGAACATGGTCGGTAACACGCTAACGCGTAAGTCCACTTGGTGGCCACCCACCATCAATTCAATTCGACCGTCTTGCGGAAGACGGCGTTCTGCAATATCGAGATTCGCCATCACCTTGATTCGCGTCGTAATCGCAAAGGCGAGGTGACGCGGGGGAGGTACCATCTCATACAGCACCCCTTCGGCCTTGATCCGAATCCGAAATTCGTCTTCGAATGGCTCAAAGTGAATGTCGCTCGCGTGATCTTTGATCGCCAACAACAACACCAAGTTGAGCAACTTCCGAACCGGGGCGCTGTCCGCTAATGCCTCCGCACCGTCGAGACTAAACTTGTCCCCTTGCAATAAACTCGTGGCTTGCTTGAATAGCTCCGTGTCCTCCGCCAACTCCTTAACGATTTTCTCAACACTCAAGCTGTCCGACGAATAGAAACGCTCGATCGATGCCTTGATTTCACGTTCCGTTGCCACCACCATTTCAATGTCGAATCCGAGGAAGGTCCTCAACTCGTCTTGAATGCTCAAGTTTTGCGGATCGCAGGTAGCAACCGTCAATCGGTGACCATCAAACCTCACCGGAATCACACGATAAAGCTGAGCCATCGTCTCGGTCAGCCTCTCCACCAGATCTGGCGCAATAGGCGTATCCCCCAACGAGACCACCTTCATGTTCATTTGCTCGCCGAGCGCCTGAGCCAATTGCTCGTCAGTGATCAAGGTCATGTCTTCGGCAAGTTTTCCTAGCAACGCACCAGGTTGCTGCTGCTGCTCCTCCAACAACAATTGCAATTGCTCATCGGTAATGAAACCCATGTCAACAAAGATTTGGCCTATGCGTCGCGTACTCATCTCATGATTCCTCTTGTAAGCCTAGGTGCATTGACGGAATGTCCGCATCAATGTTCATCCGCTTCCCCTTCTTCTTCTTTTTCTATGATCCCATGCCTTGCATTGACAATCCGCTTTGCAAGCTCGTCGGGCCGGTGCGACTTGGCTAAAATATCCTCGACAGTCACTTTTCCATCTTTCCAATGATCGAACAACGCATCATCCATTAACTTCATTCCAAACTTCGAACCCGTCTGAATCGCCGAACCAATTCGAAATGTTTTGTTTTCACGAATCAGATTGGCGATTCCGGATGTGACTACAAGGATTTCATAAGCCGCTACGCGACCACCGCCAATCTTGGGAATAAGCGTTTGTGCAATAACGCCAAGCAAACTGGTGGAAAGCTGCGTCCGGATTTGGTCCTGCAAATTACCAGGGAATGCGTCGATCAGGCGATTGACCGTACCCATCGCGCTGTTCGTGTGCAAAGTTCCGAAAACGATATGCCCAGTTTCCGCCGCGCTGATCGCGGCGGCAACGGTGTCTAAGTCCCGCAACTCACCCACCAAAATAATGTCAGGGTCTTGTCGCAACGCTCGCCGAATCGCCTCCGAGAAACTCGGTACATCCACCCCAACTTCACGCTGGTTGATCGTAGACTTTTTATGCTCGTGATAAAACTCAATCGGATCCTCAATCGTGATGATGTGGTGATCATGAGTTGTGTTGATGTAATCAACCAGACTCGCCAGTGTCGTAGTCTTCCCAGAGCCCGTCGGACCAGTAACCAGAATTAAACCTCTCGGACGAAGACACAATTTAACTACGGATTCCGGCACGCCGAGCTGCTCAGGAGTCAACTTGTCCGTTGGGATCTGTCGCAGAACCATTGAAATGAAACCGCGTTGCTTGAAAATCGAAACGCGAAAGCGAGCTTGCGTCCCAAATGCGAAGCCAAAGTCGGAACTGCCAGACTCCTGCAACTCTCGTTGGCAACGCTCTGGAGCAATACTCTTCATCAATTGAACGGTGTCGTCAGCCTCCAAAACCTTAGTCTCCAGCCTTCGCATACGTCCATGTAAACGGAAAACCGGTGGCTGGCCAACGACAATATGAATATCGCTCGCACCCTGCTTAATGCATGCTTGAAGAAGTTTGTCGATTAAGACTGTTGCCATAGTTCAGTAAGTTAGATGAGATCAAAAGGAGGACACAACGATCGAAAGTATTTTTTGTGCCAGAGTGATTGTAGTCACCCAATCGCACCGAAAGAATCTTTGCATCGTTTATTCCCAGCGTTTCGGAAAAATCAGCCACTACCGCATTTCTCCACTAAACGTCGTCTAGGGAACTTAAATCGACATAGAGAGTGTGGATCGCGATGGCTAGATAGACAAGTGCTTGCGACGCGAACCCGCGCATTCATCCAGACTAATGGCAAGCAAGACATCCACAAAAGCCGCCTTGAAAGCGAGTGGATTGCTAATTTTCGTCGCGTCCTTAACCGAGGACCTCTTTGATGACCTTATCAATTGCAATGTGCTCCTGCTCGGTTTTCTTGGCGGTCTTATAGACCTCATCCATCGTGGTGATACCACTTATGACCTTTCGCAATCCGTCGCAGTAAAGCGTGGTCATGCCAGCTCTTATGGCTTCCTCGCGGAGTACTGCGGACGACTGACCCGAAAACATAAACTCTCGCAGACGACCATTGACTACCATCAACTCGTAAATCCCTATCCGGCCTCGGTAGCACTTTTTCTGGCAATATGGACACCCCTTGCCCTTAGAGAATTTCGCGAACGGAACAACCTCCAGTGGCAACCCAGCGTCCTGCAAAACCGCCTCGCTCAAGGTAATCGGATGCTTGCACCGGGTACAAATTTTGCGCACCAGTCGCTGAGCCATAACGGCAATCACCGAGCTTGCCACCATGTATCCCGGAACACCCATGTCTGTCATTCGAGTCACAGCGCTGGGCGCATCGTTCGTATGCAACGTACTAAATACCAAGTGTCCAGTTAGGCTGGCCTGTATACCCATCTGTGCGGTTTCCGTATCCCGCATCTCACCCACTAGGATAATGTTCGGTGCTTGACGCAACATGGCCCGAATAATCCTAGCAAAGTCCAGTCCGATGTTGTGACGAACTTCGACCTGGTTGATACCTGGCAAATAGTATTCGACAGGGTCTTCTGCCGTGATAATCTTGCGATCAGGTCGATTCAAGGCATTCAAAGCTGCATAGAGAGTTGTAGTCTTGCCCGAACCCGTTGGCCCCGTAACCAAAAGGATTCCATTAGGCCTTTTAATCAAACTCGTGAATACCTTGAAGTCGCGCTCACCCAAGCCGAGTTGCTTCACTCCAACCTTGATATTGTCCTTGTCCAGCAACCTCATTACCGTCGACTGACCGTGATTCGTAGGAATAACGCTCACTCGAAGATCTAGCTCCTTCTCCCCTACGGTGATCGTGATTCGGCCGTCCTGCGCGCGTCGGCGTTCCGCGATATCCATTTTAGCTAGAATCTTGATGCGGGAGAGAATCGCGCCGAGCAACCTTCGGGGGGGGCTGTCGCGTTCGACCAAGGTGCCGTCAATTCGATAACGGATACGAACTCGATCTTCGAACGGCTCCACATGAATGTCAGAAGCTCTAAGCTGTACTGCCTCTTGGATCATATACTGAACCAGCCGAACCACCGGCGCGCTATTCTCGTCGGCCCCTTCCTCAGCTTGGGCTTTGTCCTCCTCGGTCTCGGTGAAGTCGATTTGTGTATCCGTAAATTCCTGCAACATCGAGTCAGCGGATTCACCTTCAACCTGACCGTAGTACTTGTTGATTGCTTCTTGAATCTGTTCCTGGGGCGCTAAAGCGGTCTCCACTTTTCGGTTCAAAATGAAGCGCAGTTTTTCAATGGTCTCAATATCAAAGGGGTCTGAAACCAAAACCTTGATCGTCTCGTCCTCATCGGAAACCGGGATAATCTTATTCTCTCGCGCGACCGACTCTGGCACCAACTGAATCACATGATCAGGTATTCTGATAGTAGACAAGTCGATGTATTCGAACTTGTAGAATTCTGCGATCGCTTGCGTTACTTCTTCACCGGAGGCGTAGCCTAGGCTAACTAACACAGGGCCGATGGCCCTATTTTCTTTCTTGGAAATCAACTTTGCTTCGGAGAGCTGGTCAAGCGAAATGACACCGCGCGTGAGCATTAAATCGGTAAATTCGCGCATCGGCTGGTCCATGAATAGTCTCCAGCAAAAAAGCAGAGTGAGAAGAAAAGAGTCGGATTGGAAGCGACTGAAACTGCGGAATCAGTCCGACGTTCAAGTATATCGCATGGGTAGAGCCCCAAACAAACACCTTTCCGGAACTTTCAAGCCCTTTTCCAAACAAATCCCCTCGTACAGTTGCGGAATCTCTTTCGGGAACGCAGAATCCCTTTGGATCGGCTTTGGTTTTCAGTTTGGGCAATTCACTTTCGGAACGACCACGACACGAGAAAGCCGATCGGAAATCCGCGATTCTAGGATTTGCAGCCTTTTCGATAGCCCTTCCTCCTGGCATCGCTCTACCCTTCCGATTGTGAGGATTACAAAACGAAATTTACAGGGCGAGACTAGCCAGCACTTCCCTTGGTTCCTTGAAATAGAGTTGCGAAATGTTCCGCAGTTTTTCTCGCAAGCTGTATGCACTGTGGAATCCCAACACCATCGAAAGCATTACCGACTAATCGCAATGTCGGATCTAAATCAACGGATTGCCTGATCGAATTGACAAGTAAAGGATGGCCGACTAGGTATTGCGGCATAGCTTCGGTCCACCGTACGAGTGTCTGCCATCTTGGAAGACTTTGGGCGCCGAGAAGATCCTTGATCTCTTTTCTAGCAATGTGAAGTAACTCGTCATCGCTTTTGTCCATCAGTTCCGGCCGCACAGCCCCGGCCATAAACACTCGCGCTAAAACCAGTTCTTTTGGGCATCGACCAGTGTACTTCTCGCTTGCAAGGCTAATCGCGAGGCAATCACGATGCTCCAATTTGGGGACCACGACCCCGAAGCACAGTGCGTCTTCGCGTATTTCGCGTCGCTCAATTGCCATCACCGCGACGGCAGACGATGCGTAAGGTATACGATCTAATTTTTCCGCAATGGATGGATGCGATACTTTTAGGATTGCCGCTGAGCGGGGGCTTGGCAAGGCAAGGCATACGGCGTGATACCCCGGATGCTCATGCTGGACGCTTTGATTTTTGCCATCGCAGCTAGACGCGTGGAGAGTCCAACTCAACTCGTCGTTCTTGGTTAGCCGGACGACACGCTGTCCGAACAAGATAGGATGTCGAAGTGACGCTGCAATTTTCTTCATCCACCAACTCATACCCAGTTTTGGCGCCAAGAATTGATCATAGCGAGCACCAGACGCTTCGCGGGCAGCGAGTTCGGATCGGCTTTGACTCTTTCGTTTTGCAAACGCACCTCGTATGAGGCCACCGTACTCCCGTTCCATGGCTACAAATTGCGGCATAGCAGCCTGCATGCTCAAGGTTTCGGCTCGAGCTGTGAATATTCCCCCAACAATCGGTTCAACGAGTCGATCAAAGCACTCTCGACCGAGCCTCCGCACGGCAAAGGACTCGACACTTTCGTCGTCAAGGCTGTTTCGTCGTTTGACATAGTACTCGAAAAGCAGTCGAAGACGGCCAGCTGGCGACAAGATGGGAGAGGCAATTACAGAGGAGAGCCGTGTTGGCTGCATCAACGAAAATCCATTCGGGATCGGATAGAGCTTTCCACCGCGAACGACCTGAGCTTTTCGGTTGATAGAGTTGGGTCGAATGAACTGATCTTGCAAACCCATTTCTTCGACCATACAGAAAGCGTCTGGAACCAGGGTCGCAAAGTTATCAGCCCCAAGTTCAGCCAAAATGGGAGCGGCATCGATGGTTTGAATAACGCCGCCAACTTGGTCGGCGGATTCAAAAACATCGACGATTGCGTTTGGCAGAAGACGTTCCAGATTCCAAGCTACCGTCAAACCGCTTATGCCGGCGCCGACAACAGCGATCCGTAGCGGCCTGACGTGACGGCTTGCAATTGATTCTTGATTATGGAGAGTCATAGGCACTTTCTGAACTTTCGTTCAATTGTAATCGAAAATCAATATCTTCTCGAATCAAGAGCTCTCTTGCCTAGCGAAGCAACTTGACACGGCGGAACTACATGGATAACCTCTACCCCATCGATATTTCGGGGGATTAGCTCAGTTGGGAGAGCGCTTGCATGGCATGCAAGAGGTCGCAGGTTCGAGTCCTGTATTCTCCATTGGAAAAAATTGGGAAAACGAGCTCCCAATAATCCGTGGCACCAAAACGAAAATCTGTTTTGCTCTCGAATAGCAAGTGACTGCTGGCGTCACTCA
>JANMGH010000134.1:0-35462 GCA_031374515.1 Pirellula sp.
GACTGTTTGCGATCGATTCAGTTCGTTCGTCAGAACGCGGAGAAATGGAACATAGACTCGAAAAGGCTAGGTGTCACTGGCGGTTCTGCAGGCGGCCACTTATCCGCCTACGTTGCCTTGCATGATGACGTCGCCAAAGCCGCATCGGATGATCCGGTGGAAAAGCAATCCTCACGAGTTGCCTGCGCCGTAAGTTTCGCGGGTCCAACGGATTGGACGCTCTTGAGCAGCATCGAACATAGCCACCCGGCTTATCGTCAGTTGATCGGCTACCAACCCGGTACTCCGGCCGCCGAACTAAAAGCGGAACTTGTTAAAGATGTTTCACCCATTTCATTTGTCAGCAAGGATGACCCACCGATCATGCAAGTTCACGGCGACAAAGACGACATCGTTCCGCTGCAACACGCGTCGAACCTTCACGAGCAACTACAATGGGCTGGGGTGAAGTCAGAACTGGTTGTTATTCCCGATGGTAACCACGGCGTCGCAGGCGCTGGTGATCAAGTTGCCAAGCGTGCGACCGAATTCGTGCAGCAATATCTTCTGGCGCCATAGGAGGTTTTCCTCCCGGAACGAATGAGTTCCTATTACCATTAAAGCTTTGAATTCCGGGCTCAGAGACACAGCCGACAAAAGTCAACGTAGCAGGCACATTCTATGTGCCGTCCGCATGAAAACCCAGCCAATATTCGCAAGCATACGGCACGGCGGAGCGTGCCTGCTACTTTTGTCGGCTGTGTCCAACCAACTACGCGAGGGATGAGTGTACCCGATTTAACACAAGTAAAGGTAGTTGACCGTCTACTCCGTCGTTTGCAACGGTGGAACCAATGGCACAAAGGCGGGAAGCGTCCGCGGCTTGATGATGATCCAAGAAGCGTCGCGAGCAGCTACAATGGGAGGGCGTGTTGTCAGAGTTGGTTGTTATCCCCGACGGAAACCACGGCGTCGCTGGCCCAGATGTTCAGGTCGCCAAACGAGCGACCGAAGTCGTATAGCAATAACTTCTGGCTCCATAGCTCAACTTGGCGGCTTTGCGGTAGTATGCGCATTAGACGATCCGTCCAACATTGTTCCATTTTCCGAAATTTCAAAATCCAAAAGAAGCATCAGAATGAAGACAGGTTTGTATAGTTCTCTGACGTCGCATTGTTTGATACGACTTATTTGTGCGATCGTATCCGTATTCGTTGCCGTTCCGGCATTGGCTGAGGACGCATCGGATGTGACAGCTAAAGTAGCAGCGGCGGTGAAGGAGAACAAGCTCTCGATTCACGCTAGCAACGACACCTTTGGCGATACCGCTCCGGGGATTCCGAAGAAACTCACTATTGAGTACCGGATCGGCGAAGAAAAACTGAAACGAGAAGCGGATGAGAACGGGAAAATCGAGATCGCTGCGCCTGTCGGACAGAAACTCGTGATTATCAAAGCTGTCTACGGACCGGCAGACGGCTCTAAGCCTGTGAACATCGAAAACGCCACTGAAGTTCTGGATACGCTCCCCGGCTTTGCGATCGAACATATTCTCAGCGCCGACGCCAAGACGAACGGCTCATGGATTTGCATGGCCAATGATCCCAAAGGCCGGCTATTGTTGGGCGGTCAAAGTGGCCAGCCAATCACACGTGTGACGCTCGAAAATGGCAAAGTCGCTAAGCAAGAGATATTGAGGATCCCTGTGAGCGAAACGATGGGAATGTTGTTCATTGGTGATGTGCTTTACATCAGCGGTAAAGGCAATCGCGGCTTCGCACTGTATCGCTGCAAGGATACCAAAGGCGATGACAGTTACGACGATGTGGAATTTCTACGCGAATGGCAAGGCGGTTCTGGCGAACATGGATCACACGGTCTCGTGCTCGGCCCCGACAAGATGATTTACGCAGTGTGTGGAAATTTTACAGGCGTTCCGAAAGACCTTGTGAGCAGTTCACCACATCGAAGTTTTGCGGACGACTTAGCGCTGCCGCGCATGGAAGATGGGAACGGTTTCGGAGCGGGTGCCAAACCGCCGGGCGGTTACGTTGCGCGGATGGATTTGGACGGTAAGAATGTTGAAATGTTTTCCGCTGGCGAGCGCAATACGTATGACATTGGCTTCAACGCCGACGGCGAGCTGTTCGGCTTCGACAGCGACATGGAATGGGACTGGGGAAATCCTTGGTACCGGCCAACGCACGTTTTCCATAGCGTCCGCGGAGGCGACAATGGGTTCCGCGAAGGGAGTGCGAAATGGCCTGAGCACTACGCCGACGGTCTGCCTCACACAACGACAATCGGCATCGGATGTCCGACCGGAGTGGTCTTCGGATCGGGTGCAAAGTTCCCTGCGAAGTACCAAAAGGCGTTCTACATCTGCGATTGGACTTATGGTCGCCTCATTGCGGTCCACTTGACTCCGGATGGAGCGAGCTACACGGGCACGTTTGAAAACTTCGTCGCTCCCAAGTCGCTCAGCGGCAAGGGTGGCAAGACTCCGCTGAATCTGACCGACCTCGTTATCGGCAGCGACGGGTCGATGTACTTCACGATCGGTGGCCGCGGAACACAAGCGAGCTTGTTCCGCGTGACTTACACGGGGAACGAGTCCGCTACGCCGCTGCCCGCGAGCGAGTTGCGCAATAAGGCTGGTGCCGATGCACGCATCCTACGACACAAGTTGGAAGCGTTCAATGTGAAGGAGGATCCTGCGGCGGTCGAATTCGCTTGGCCTCATCTAAGCAGCTCCGACCGATATCTTCGCTATGCGGCTCGATTGGCAATCGAACGCAATCCCGTTTCGCAGTGGCAAGCCAAAGCTTTGAAAGAAAAGAATCCGCAAGCGGCGCTCACAGCCCTGCTGGCTCTGGCCCGATTGGGAACCACCGATGCGCAGCCTGCGATTGTGAAAGCTTTGACATCGATCTCGTTCGCTAGTTCGACCGAAGACCAGACGCTCAACAAATTGCGTGTGATTGAAGTCTCGATCGCACGGCAAGGGGTTCCGACCGGCGAAGTGGCAAAGCAGTTGATCGCGGACTTCGATCCGATCTATCCCTCCAAGAGCGAATCGGTAAATCGCGAACTTTGCCAAGTGCTGCTCGCCCTGAAGGCGCCGGGCGCGGTTGCCAAAACGGTTGCGCTGTTGAAAGCCGCCCGAACTCAAGAGGAACAGGTTACCTACGCGGTTCACTTGCGGAATGTGAAAGAAGGATGGGACGTCGATCTTCGCAGAGCCTATTTGACGTGGTGGAACAAGGGTCAATCCACCGACCACCCCGCGCAAGTGGTCAAGTGGTTTAAAGAAGCCGGCATCGGTTTCAATAACGGTGCCAGTTTCGTCAATTTCATGTCGCATGCTCATGAAGAGGCGAAGTTTACGATGTCACCCGACGAGATCATCGCGCTAGGCGATGTGCTGGCAGCATACACTCCATCACAACCCGGCAAACCCAAACCAGCATCGGGTCCTCCTCGCGAAATGGTGAAGGAATGGACAACCGCCGATTTACAGCCAATCTTAAATCAGGTTAGCAAAGGGCGTGATTTCGCTCGCGGAAAACTGATATTTAACGACGCACAGTGTATTGCTTGTCATCGCTATGGCGATCGAGGCGGAGCGATCGGGCCCGACTTGACCGCAGTCGCAACGCGATTTAAACGACAGGATATTTTGGAAGCATCCACCGAACCATCCAAAGTGCTATCGGAGCAGTACATGAATACCGTTATCGCGACGGACGATGGCCGCGTGATTATTGGTCGCATTGCCGAAGAGAACGATGATCAAGTCGTCGTTCGTCCAAAGCCATTGGAGCCGGAAACAGTCACTGTTAAGAAGTCGGCGATTGAATCGCGAAAGCTCTCTATGATTTCGCCGATGCCAGCCGGATTGTTAAACACTTTCACCAAAGAAGAGATACTGGATCTACTTGCCTACATGGAATCGTTCGGTGATGCAAAGCATCCGAATTTTACGAAATAGACCATTGCGTTAATTTCATTGGTGCTGGTGGCTCATCTTTGCCCACAACTTTTGGACTTCCATCGTACTCCCAAAGCGGGCAATCAACCGGGAGCCATCCAGCTTTGGCCTTGGGGAACGATCGAAGGCAGAATTACGCAAGGTACTGCCGAGATTGCTAATCACTTGGTATCGTTATCCGATCTCGCGCTCGAAAGGTAGGGACAACCTCGCATCGACTTACGACTGTACGCGCGCAGCGATCAACAAGGCAAATTTGCTTTTGAGCGTGTTCCATCGAGCCGTCGCGCGTTGCAAGGCGTTCACTCGATTTTCAAATCCGATGACTTGAAATCGACAGAGTCTCGTCCATCGGAAATTGCAGCAGGAGAACGGATGATTTGCGTGCTGTGAGTCGACGGAGCCCGTTCACGGTCAGTGACGCGATAAACGGTCCTGCGCCAGTGCGGTATTCAATGCGCCGAACGCGGGAAGGTTTGGTGATGCTGGTTTTATTGGATTTGGAAATATCATTTTTGTGGCGTCTTCATCTACAGCAATGACAGTGGCTGTTGACGCAATGATGCAATTGCGTCGAAGGATCCTGAATGCTTTATGGGGCTCTGCCACGAATTTGCACGCCTTTAGAATTTCATTGAGCATCGACGACGATAGGACTCTTCCAGATCTGGATTCCCGCGTCGGCGCTGGCTGTGACGATGCTCCGCTCGTCGTTGGACCACATTGCCGAAGCATTCACTGTATCCGTTGGGAGCCCTTTGCCAATTGGACGTCGCGTCATTGCGTCATAGAGGCGAACGGATCCTTCCGAATCCGCGACCAAAATGCAATTGGATTTGGACCATTGAATCCTCCCCACCGGTTTCTGACACGTTATGGCAGGTCCCTCTTTCGTACCGGTTGCGACGTTGCGGAAATGAATAGTTCGATCGAAAGCTCCAACCGCGATCGTCCTTCCGTCGGGTGAAAACGCCGCGCAACTCAGTTCCGCGTCCAGTTGCACTGACTGAGTTATTTGACCGTTGGCCCAATCCCAAATATTCAGCTTCCCACCGGCCCCCACAACAGCCAATTTCTCGCCATCGAACGTGAAGGCAATTCCTGTGACGGGTTCCTCATGCTCCAATTGGATTGCAAGACTCTCTAACTTTATCGCATCGTAGATCTCGATGCTTCCACTATTTCGACCTATGGCCAAAACATTGCCTTTTGGATGGTAGACGATACTCTTGGGCACTCCTTTGCGATGATGAACTCGCTGGTATGCACCGGTACTTGTGTCTGCGGCGTACAGACCATTCGAATAGAACAATATCTGCTGCCCATTCGGGGAGACCGACAGAAGCCATATCCGATGGTCATGTTGGATTCGATGGCCAACGGGAATGCCATCCGCATTCCAGGATTGAATTGTTCCGCTCCTATCCGTTGCTACGAGAAGGTCTGCATTGGATGCTGCTTCAAGTCGAAATGCATTGGGGAACGGAATCCCCTCGGCTGCTAACTGTTTGGGAGGAAGCTGCCAAACCTCGGTAAGTGGCTCGTTGTTCGAAGGTGGGGAGTGCCAGGCTTGCATCGAAATCGCTGCAACTTGACCATCGAGTGTCATAGCTGCCGATTCGATAAACCCAGAGCTGCCGATCCCAATTTGCGCTGGATTCCACGGGCACTCCAACCATACGTACGCTCGACGAGCCCCACCCCCCGTCAACAAGCGATCGCCCGTCGCTGAGGTCGCAAGGCACGAGATGTCCGACGGATATTCAAGTACTCGTAGCCGCCGTCGCGTGTCCACACCCCAGACGATGCACTCACCTAGTCTTCGCGGTGGCCCTTCACCCAGCCCTCCAAAAATAAGACTGGAGTCCTTTGGAGCGATCAAACTTTGCACAGGCATATGTGGCGTTATCGTGCGAAGCAGATGCGGCTTGTCTCCAAGTGCAATGACATGAATCTCACTGACATCGGTCGACACCAATAGACATTTGCTTCTATCGGCAAACTGCAACCACTTTGTCGGTTTCCCAAGGGACAGAATTTCACGAGCCGAAGTCCCTGGCAGAGAATCCCATATCCAAATTCCGCCAACATCTGTGGAGATTGCCAACGTGGATGTCTTAGCAGAGAAGTCGGCAGAAGTCGCTTTGCCATCAATCTGGGTTGTCACTATTTTCTCCTGACGAGCCAGATCCCAAACTCGACTTCGCCTTTTTCACCCAAGATCGCAATCCTGGCGCCATCTAAGGTGACCATGAGTCGACCCTCCGGAACGGACCGCAACTCAAAGCGATCCAGCGCTCGACGTTTCTTACCGACTTCCTCTGCTTGGATGCTCGCATTGGTAGTTTCGTAAACGACCACTTGATCCCGATTCCTTGCGCAAAAAAACCGGCTATCTTCAGTTATCAGAGTGCTCGCAATCGATGCATTCTCCGACTGGTGCTCCAATAAGCACTCGCCAGTTGCGGTGTCCCAAAGTTGAGTTCGTCGGTCCGAAAGCGTTCAGTAAAGTTGCGTATCGGTCGAGAACTGGATCGAACGAACGCTTTCGTTGTGATGATTGCGATGTAGTAGCGTTGCGGAGTAAAAGTGCCACGCGTGCAAGTTGTTTCGCACTAGCGAATGAAGATCGTTTTCGCTATTGGTTTTCGCTTGCAATGCTCGCAACGCTTGTATTCCAATCTCCACTTCCCCTTTCTCGCAAAGTCCGAGTGCTTGATCCACTTCTAGTTCCAGCGCGCGACGATTGAGCACATTGCGCGCATGCGATTCCGCTTTGGCTCGACCATCCGCTTCTTTCCGCGCGCTCTGTTCGGAATCGGCTCGTAAGGTTGCCGATCTCCAAAGTAGTGCAAAGGCCCCGGTAGCCCCAAGAGTGAAAAGGATGGAACCAGCCAACGCGATTAGCCATTCTGGTTTGCGCCAAAGCCAACGAGCAATCTGTTCCGTCGAACTGACTGGTCGCGCCTGGACCGGTTCCCCAGAGATAAACCGCTTGAGGTCGTCTGCGAAAGCCGATGCGGAATCGTATCGTCGCTTAGGACTCTTTTGGAGACACTTCAAGCAAATCGTTTGAAGGTCTAACGGAATGCTTGGTTCAAGTCGCTTCGGTGCAATCGGTGGATCGTGAAGCACTTGTGCAATCACGTCAGCAGGTCGAGTTGCTGCAAAGACTCGCCTACCCGTAATCAGCTCATACAGAATGGCACCTAGCGAATAGATGTCCGCTTCGCCCCCCCCGCCCCCGTCGCGAGGGCTAGACCCCCCAGTTAGTTGCTCGGGCGCTGAGTATTCCGGAGTGCCGACGATTGGGTTGTTGCTGGGACCGTAGGTGATGCGGTCATCATGCATCATGGCTAGTCCGAAATCGGCAATCCGTGGGACAACGCCGTTTTGCATTAAGATGTTGGCAGGCTTTAGGTCGCGATGGATCACGCCATGAGTATGTGCAAAGTCGGTGGCTCGCGCGAGCTGCTCTATCAACTCAACGGCACGCCAAGTTGGCCACGGCTCGCCCGTCAATAAGTCGGCCAAACTTGGGCCTTCAATGTGCTCCATAATCAGATACGGTAGCCCGTCCGATTCAATCATTTCGATCACATGCACAATATTCGGATGCTGCAAACGCGAGATCGCTATCGCCTCGCGTTGGATCATCTTGCGTTCGTTGTCCGAGGCCCATGCGCCGTGAAGTAGGGCCTTTATCGCAACCTTCCGCTTCAGGGATCGTTGGATCCCTTCAAAGACGATTCCCATCCCACCTTTGCCAATCATTCTGCCAATGGAATAACCCGGTAGAGATGTGGGCATCATGAACGCCAGCGATTCGGCGGCCGCCAATGCCTTCGCGGAGCCCATCGACCTCAAGAGATGATAGTCCGTCATCTCATTGATGCTCGACGATTCTAAACGAAGTGGCAAAATCGATTCATCGTGCAACGACTGCTCAATCACATTTCGGCATTTCGTGCATTCGATGAAATGCTGGTTCCATTGGGTTCGGACCAGATCGTCAGCTTCGACGTCCACGTGGCGATCCAAGTATTCAAGCCAGTCACTGGGCGAAGGACACAAAAGAAACGGCTTACGTGAACCCATTCGAACTACTTCTTTTCTAAGTGAGCAATCTCATTGCGAAGTCGCTTTTGAACGTTGCTTCTCGCCATATAGACGTTTGCGATCGGCATAGCAAGTTGCTCAGCAATGGCTGGCCCTGGAAGTTGGTCAACGGCGGACAGCCAAAAAGCCTTCCAGGTTTTAGGCTCAACCTGCATTTTTACTCGCTCGTAGGCCTCGTCTAGAAGTTCCATATCGAATGCACTCTGAAGTCGATGAAGTAAATCGTCGGTCGCGGCCACATCGTTCAAAAGTTCGCTGTCGACAAGTGCCGACTTTTTGCCGTACCGTTCATTCTTCCAATCGGATATGGCGTGCCGAGTTACCGTCCATAGCCAACTTCGGAAGGACATGGAAGCGTCGTAGTGAAAGGTACGCAGCCGCACCGCTAACTTTGTCAGGACCGTCTGCGCCACATCGTTGCCGTCGGCGTCTTGCAACCGATGAACCCGACACCAATCGTGGATAGCGTTGGAGTAGCGATCGACGAACTCTTGCCATGCGGACTCGTCGGTAGGCAGAATTCTCAATCGCCCCAAAAGCGATGGACTCGTGTTCGGTAAAGTCACGTTTCCTTCCCACTTTCCCATCATGGAATGCGTTGATTGCAACCAATGTAGAACAGTTGTCCTCAACTGTTTGGCTGTTTGAACTTAAACAAACGTCCAGCAACGGTTGAGGACAACCGTTCTACAAAATGGGAAGACCTCCTAGCCGAGCCACGCCGCTGAACTTCGGCTAGCGCCTCAGGCTTAGTAAGTTCCCAATACACTTCAATCGTACAGGTCGGATCAATTGCGGGCGGTTCCAAATCCTCTAGCGAAATCCAAGTTTAACCCGAAAAAGGGGTGCATGGCTGCTGCTAATTTGGTTTTTGAGGTGGATTACCTGCCATCCGGGATTTTTTCGATTTAGGATCCAGAAAAACCAGCGTATTGATTAGTGGGAGCTTTCTCGTAGCACTATTCGTTGGTTCTCCTTTTACTATTTGCACTTATTTCGAGGTTTATTCATGAAGAGTCGCAAGATCACCAAGGGATTTACCCTTGTCGAGTTGCTGGTAGTCATTGCGATTATCGGTATTTTAGTTGGGTTGCTGTTGCCAGCCGTCCAAGCAGCACGAGAAGCAGCGCGACGCATGTCCTGCAGCAACAATATGAAGCAGCTCGGCTTGGCCGTCCACAACTACGAATCTGCAAACAAACGGATACCCTACGGTTGGATATTGGGAAGAGGGATGTCCTATCCCAACGCAACCGCCACAGGCACAGGAACTCGATTCTGGGGTGCGTGGGGATGGCCTGTTTTTGTCTTGCCATACCTTGAGCAGAACGCACTGTACGATCAACTCAATCCAGGCGCAAACCATCTTCGAGATGCTCTTGATGTTGCAGCCTCACGCGCCTTGATGCAGAACCAGATGAACGCCTTTCGATGCCCATCGGACACGGCTCCGCCAACAAACGACCGACGAGCTTTGCTTAGTACCGCAGGTACCAGCGTGCAAGTCGCGACCTCATCGTACGTCGGCTGGAACTCTGGTTCTTGGGGATTCCTGCCCCCTCAAACTGATTCCGGTCAAGCCGGAGTCTTTGCGGGTGGTGTTCAATATAAGTTTGGCGATGTTGCTGACGGATTGAGCAATACTTTCATGTTCGGGGAACGCTCCTACAAATCGTCCTTGGCACCCAATGGCAACACGATTAGCTGCGGAGCTGCCAACGTGTTTGGTGTTCGATGGGATACTGACTTGAGTGTCACCTCCAGAAATCCCGTGAATGGAAACACTGGTGTACTTGGCATGGGCGAGGGGCACATCAATAGCATACTCATTGGAAGCCCAACCGCGCCAACTCCGCCGCCCGCAACTGGGAACAGCCTCTGCGGTCGCGGTGCCTTTAGTTATCACACAGGTGGCGCCCAATTCACGAACGCTGATGGTTCGGTCCGATTTGTGTCCCAAGGAATTTCATGGAATCCGAATCAGGCCATCAACAGTGCATTCGAGTATCTCGGGGCTCGGTCCGATGGCAATGTCGTAACGTTCGAGGACTAAAGGCTATTCATGACACTGTTTCGACTTTCATTGTTGGCCCTATGTTTGGTTGTCATTTCTGGATGCGGCTACACAGATGTCGCACCGGTTACGGGAACGGTTACTCTGGACGGACAGCCATTAAAGGGTGCGTCAATTACGTTTCAACCTGAAAATGGGCGCCCATCATACGGTGGCACCGATCAGCAAGGGAACTACAAGCTCTTTTACTCAATGGAACAGAATGGTGCCGCGATTGGTCCATGTACAGTGACCGTATCGACAGCGACCGAGGACGAGTCGGGAAAGAGGCGAAAAGAAACGATTCCCAAAAAGTACTTTGATAAAGAAAAAATCAAGGTAAGTGTAGAAGCGAAAGCGAATCGAATCGACCTTAAGTTAACCACCCAGTAGCAACCAAATTTCGACTCAACCCATGAAAACAATCATTCCGATCGCTTTGCTTTCGCTATTAGCGATCCCTTCTTTCGCTGAACAGCCGAAACCAAACATCCTCATGATCGCAGTGGACGATCTCAATGACTGGATCGGTGTATACGGGGGACATCCGCAGGCCAAGACCCCCAATATCGATCGCCTTGCTCAGAGTTCCATGGTGTTCCGCAACGCGAGCTGCGCAGGTCCCGTCTGCGGGCCGTCCAGGTCGGCCTTGTTGTCGGGATTCAGGCCGTCCACCACGGGAGCGTACGGCAATATGGAAAACATGCTCAATTCGGAAATTGTGCAGTCCCATGCCACCCTTCCGGAATACTTTTCTAAACATGGCTACAAGACGATTTCAAGCGGAAAGATCTTTCACAAGCATGAAACAGAGAGTGGTATGGACCACGGTCATTGGGCCTACGATGTCTGGGAACAGGAAAGAGGAGGCGGAGGCCTGAAACCGGAAACACTCTACTCCCGCAACAAAGGGATTCTCGGCGGGAAGAAGATCGAGAATGCGAAACACACCGTTGGAGGCGGAACGGAGTTTGAATGGGGAGCGACCGAGCAGGGCATCGAGGTTACAAAGGACTATCGGACGGCCAAATGGTTTGAAAAGCAATTGCAAGAAGATCACGAAAAGCCGTTCTTTATGTTTGCAGGCATTTCCAAGCCGCATTTGACTTGGGTTGTGCCACAGGAGTTTTACGACCTTCACCCCCTTGAGACTATCCAGGTTCCTGAATACCGTTTGGATGACCTGGATGACATCTCTGATAAAAATGGGAAACCGATATTCAAACCCGAACCTGACTTCCTCTGGGTACAGGAATATGGATTGCACAAAAGAGCTGTTCAAGCCTATCTGGCGGCCACCAGCTATGCCGATGCTTGTATCGGTGTCATTCTCGACGGACTCAAAAACAGCAAGTACGCAGATAACACGATCGTCATCCTTTGGGGTGACCATGGATGGCACCTTGGTGAAAAATTGAGATATCGGAAAGCGACCTTATGGAAGGAATCGACTCAATTGCCACTCGTATTCCACTTGCCAGGCATGAAAGTCCGAAAGGATTGCTTCCGCAATGTGAATCTGTTGGACTTGTATCCGAGTTTGATCGAGCTGTGCGGACTTCCGTCGAAGGTGTTGGATGGAAAATCGTTCAAGCCACTGCTTGAGAATCCGGAGCTGCCATGGACCGCAACCTTGACCACTCGAGACAAAGGAAACCATTCCGTTATGTCTGAACAATGGCATTACATCATCTACAACAACGGTGTCGAGGAATTGTACGACCTGGAAAAAGATCCGATGGAATGGAGAAACCTTGCAAATGCGCAGTCTGTTGAATTCGATCAGATCAAAGCCAACCTGCGATTGGTTCTACCCAAAATAAATGTCGATGGACTTCCAAAATCTAGGGTTGAAAAAAACGATACTGAAAAATCCAGGGACAAGATCGACACGACGATCAAGCAACGCAGAACCTTAAACGCCCTTAAGTAAGTGGAAATTAAGTGAGAGTGAACGATCCGCTATGAGCGTAAGAACAGGCAGCAACTCTTTTGGTTTTCTCTCATGGTTTTCTCAGACCGCTTTGGTTTTCTCAGCTCTTGAGCGCTGCCAATCCGGCTTGAGCCACAAGACCATCTTGTGCGCTTGTTCCGCCGGAAAGACCGATGCCGCCGATGACCGTTCCGTTGACGATGATCGGCAAACCGCCGTCTATTGGCATCGCGCCACTCATCACAAGCATCCGTACGCCTTCGCCACCAGCCACCATATCATGAAAGGCCTTGGTGGGCCGACGGAATGCCACTGCAGATCTCGCCTTGTCCTGCGCGACCTGTACGCTGCCAAATTGCGAGTTGTCCATGCGTTCCAGCAGTACCAAATGACCGCCAGCGTCCATAATCGCCACGACCATGTACCAGCCGTTACTGACAGCTTCTGCTTGAGCAGCAGCAGAAACCGTTCGTGCTTGTTCTAGTGTGATGGATGTTCCGTACATGGGTGTTTGCGGGTATGGGGTTGTCATTCGTTTGCTTTCTTATGAAGTGAGGTTAATGTCTTAAAGAATTACTGAGATTGGGAATCAAGCAATGCGATGCTACTTTGATTGGTATGCATCTCGCAGTACCTGCAGTGTATGGCGGATCTTGATCGGTGAGCCAAGTTTGGCTAGGTGGACACGAAGCTGGGTAAGGCAGCCAATGTTGCCGGATGCGACTACACTTGCACCCGACGCGATCACAGCTTGTGCTTTCTGCTGGCCAAGTGACGACGCGATGGCTGGCTGCTCCATGTTGTAACTTCCTGCGCTACCGCAGCAAAGATGCGCGTTAGGTAGCTCCAAGAGTTCAAGTCCAGGAATCCCGCGGAGCAGTTCGCGTGGTTCGCGGCGCACGCCCTGCGCATTGGCCAAATGGCATGCGTCGTGGTAAGCAACCTTGAACGGCGAACCGTTGCCCTGCGGCTTAGCTGATAGACCTAGTTTGTTGAGAAAGGCGCTTACATCCAGGACGCGATGGCGAAACGCTTCCGCTCGGGTCACATCGGGTGTGCCAGCTAAGACGAGATGATACTCATGCATGGCCGAGCCGCATCCAGCGGCGTTGGTAAGAACAGCATCCACGTCGGCTGGGAAAGCGTTGAGATTGCGCTTCGCGAAATTGCGTGCTGCAATTAAGTCCCCCGTATGCCAAGCAAGCCCGCCACAGCAACCTTGCGCGCGGGGCACGACCACTTCCACGCCATTGCGTGTTAGCACCTCGATGGTTGCGGTATTGATATCGGGATCGAGTACTTGCTGTGCACAACCGATGAGCAGCGCCACTCGGGCTCGGCGTTCGCCTTGGGCCGGTGTGACTTCGGGCCAGCTTTGCTTTGGCGGTAGCTTCTCCGGAAGAAGCTCCAGCATCGGCTTGAGCGCAGTTGGAACCAGCGGCGCAAACACTTTTCCAAGCTTGCCGAACATAGCCGCGATGCGGAAGCGGGTCGGATACGGCACCGTCTGAGCAGATAGCCACCGCGCAAGTCTCTCGCCAAAAGTTCGCTTAAACTTTTCTTGTGCCACCGCGCGGAAGGGACTAATGAGATCGCGATAGGGTACACCGCTTGGACAAGCGGGTTCGCAAGCCAAACAACCCAGACAGCGATCCACATGCGGTTGAGCAGCCTCCCAATCGAGTGTGCCTTCTAAAACCTCCTTCATGAGGATGATACGACCACGAGGAGAATCCATTTCTTGACTCAGCTCTTGGTATGTCGGACATGCAGCAAGACAGAAGCCGCAATGTACACAACGTTCAATGGCTTCGGCCATCGGAAGGCCCAGCGGCCCGAACTTGTCGGTCGGTATATTGTGCAGCATCTCAGTCAAATTCCTCAAGGCTTGGGAAACGATTCTCCGCGTCGAGGGCATGCTTTACCGCTGCGGCAATCTTGAAATCGTGCCGTGCACCAAGCCACAGCGGTGCGTTGCCTCGCAATGTCAAACAAGGGACCTTCAGCCCTTGAAGCTTGGCATCGACAGCTGCGACATCTGCATTTAGCGAGAGCGAAGCAAACATGACATTCCCACCCGAGCTGACAAGAACCCTCGCACCGAAATCTTCAAGGGTCCGACGAAGGGACGCGCAGGTGTCCGGTGTCGTCGGCATCTTGAGAAGCGTCGAAGACTCCGCCTTCGCATCATCAGCTATCGAAATTTTTGCCCATTCGAACTCACTGAGCGATCCCCATTGTTCCTCAGCAACCTCGGTGGTCAGCTTCTCACCTGGAAAGCGGTTGAGTATCTCATCGGCAATCGTAACTAGCGATTCCATCGGGCCAACGAGTCTCGCGGCAATGTGGTTTGGCTCAGGTAGCCAATCGAGCGCGTCGAGTTCCCATCGCGAGCTCGCCGCTTGCGAAAGGATTTGCGTGGCAACTCCGGGAGCCTTCGCCTCCAACATTAAAGTAAGTCGCGACCTGTGACGCGGGAAGACCTTAAAGGTTACTTCGGTCAGCACACCAAAGCGTCCGAGACTACCGACGAAGAATTTTGGGAGGTCGAATCCGGCAGCGTTTTTGACCACCTTTCCGCCCATTCGGAGCAACCGCCCTGCGCCGTCTACAAATTGAACCGCGAGGATGAAATCACGCAGCCCGCCAAAACGAAAACGTCCCGGGCCGCTAACGCCCGACGCGACCGTTCCGCCAAGCGTCGCGCCGCTTGCCACGAGCATCGGATCAAAGGGTAGGTATTGTCCTTGAGCTGCCAGTGTGTCGCAAATCTCACGCAGCGGTGTGCCCGCAAGCGCGGTGAAGGTAAATTCGCTTGGCTCGTATTCCACTATGCCAGTTAGCTTCGCGGTAGAAAGTTTTACAGCGTTCACCGCAGACAATCGCGGCTTCGTGCCTGAACCAACAGCTATAAGACGCGGTGTCGAACGCAGGGCCTCGACGAGTTCGTCTGTATTAGAAGGAGTGAGTGTCTTATTCATTCGCGAGAGATGACTCCTGCTTTCTCCAGTGGATGCAGTCCGTGGTGCATGAGCGCGGGAGCTTCTGTTCCGGGAAACATCTTGCCTGGGTTCGCAATGCCGAGCGGATCAAAGGCGGCTCGTATGCGCTTCATGCAGTCAATCTCGTCTTCACTAAACATATCGGGCAGGTAGTCACGCTTCTCCACTCCTATACCATGTTCGCCTGTCAACGAGCCACCCATTTCGACACACATCTTCAAGATACGACCGGCGAGCGCCTCGGCACGATCGAGGTCTCCTGGAACACGACCGTTGAATAAAATGAGAGGATGAAGATTTCCATCACCCGCATGGAAAACGTTGGCAACACGAATACCCGTTTCGCGCGACATTTCGCCGATGCGGCGCAACGCTTCTCCCAGCTTTCGACGTGGCACAACTCCGTCCTGCACAATGAAGTCCGGCGAAAGCCGTCCCACGGCGCTGAACGCGCTTTTGCGCCCTTTCCAAATTGCCATTCGCTCGTCGGCATCTCGCGCCGGACGCGCTTCGATTGGTTTGCTGGCGGCGATGATCGCGTCGAGGCGCTTACGGTCTTCGGCGACAACTTCACGAGGCCCTTCAAGCTCGACGATCAGTACCGCCTCCGCACCTGCGGGATATTCAGCATGAACCGCCGCCACGGCTGCCTCGAGCGCGAGTGCGTCCATGATCTCCATCGCGCCGGGGAGCAAACCGCTAGCGATCACAGCGGACACGGCGTCTCCTGCATCTTCCAACGACTTGTAACCCGCCAGCACGGTATGAAAACACTCTGCTTTGGGCAACAGTTGCAGCGTGACCTCGAGAGCGATGCCGAACAAACCCTCATTCCCGGTGAAAAGCCCACACCAATCCGGACCGACGTTTTCGCGGCTTGCCCCAGCCCACTCGACGACTTCACCGGTAGCCAGCACAGCCCTGATACCGAGGACATGATTCGCGGTCATTCCATACTTGAGACAATGCGCGCCGCCGGAATTGAATGCGACGTTGCCACCGATGGTGCAAATCGTCTGACTGGATGGATCGGGGGCATAGTAGAGACCGTGAGGTGCTGCTGCATCGCTCACAGCAGTATTGATGACGCCCGATTCGACGACCGCAATGCGATTCACCGGATCGATTTTGAGTATCCGATTGAGGCGGTTCATCGCGATGACGATCCCACCAGCAACCGGCAATGAGCCGCCGGAAAGGCTCGTGCCGCTGCCGCGCGCGACAAAGGGCAAGTTCTCTTGGTGGCACCAGCGGACTAACGCAACGACTTCATCGGCTGTCTCGGGAATAGCAATAGCAAGTGGAGTTTGCTGGAAGGCAGTCAGCCCATCGCTTTGGTAGGCGGCAAGCTGCTCCGAACGCAGCAGCAACTGCTCTGGCCGAAGCAGCGTCTTGAGTCGTTGAATCGCGAGTTGGGTCATTTTGGATACGTGTCCGGCGAATGCCACTACGGTTGTTGTTTTTAAATTCTTCGGATGCGAGTGAGCGATTGATTTAGTAACCCGAAGTTACGCCATTCGTTAGGGCTGGAAGCCCGGCACATCCTCTGTCGGTGGCGTGAGCCACCGAAGTGAAGAAAACACTTACTTTTTTGGCCTGGAGGGCCGACACATTCGTCATTGTGTCGGCCCTCCAGGCCTTGGATTGAGTCCCCCCCCAACCGGTGGCTCACGCCACCCGCATTGGATGTGTCGGCCCTTAGGGCCTTAAGTCTGTCGAAACGTCCACGGACGGACTTGACTGTCCGTCCCACACAGTCTGTTTCCTCCGGCACTAAACCTTCCGAGCTTTCACTTCGCGGCGTCGTGCGTGCAAAATGAACTCAGTGTAACCGTTGGGTTGCTCGCACCCTTTGAACACAAGGTCGCAAGCAGCTTGAAATGCAGTATTCTCGTCAAAGTTCGGCGACATAGGTCGATAACTTGAGTCGTGCGCGTTTTGACGATCGACGACGGTTGCCATCCGGCGAAGAGTTTCGTGCACTTGTTCCCGCGAACAGACCCCATGCCGTAACCAATTGGCGATATGTTGGCTGGAGATACGCAGAGTGGCACGATCTTCCATGAGACCGACGTCGTGGATGTCGGGCACTTTCGAGCATCCCACACCGCTGTCGATCCACCGCACGACGTAGCCGAGAATACTCTGCACATTGTTGTCGAGTTCTTGCTGGACTTCCTGTGACGTTGGCCATGTCGGACCTTGCAGCGGCAATGTCAAGATCGCGTCGAGACTAGCCCGCGATCGTTTGGCAAGGTCCGTCTGGCGTTGCGAAACATTCACGTCGTGATAGTGCAACGCATGAAGTGTCGCTGCAGTGGGAGAGGGGACCCAAGCCGTGTTGGCTCCGGCCATGGGATGCGCACGTTTCGTTGCAACCATCTGTGCCATCAGGTCGGGCATGGCATACATACCCTTGCCGATCTGCGCGCGACCGCGCAGTCCGCAAGCAAGTCCGTTGTCTACATTCCAATCTTCGTAGGCCAGGATCCACGACTGCGACTTCATGGTATTCTTGCGCACGACCGGACCGGCTTCCATGCTGGTGTGAATTTCGTCGCCTGTGCGGTCGAGAAAACCAGTGTTGATGAAGACCACGCGATCCTTGGCAATGCGAATGCACTCCTTAAGATTGATCGTAGTGCGACGCTCCTCATCCATGATTCCCAGCTTGACAGTGAAGCGTGGCAGACCGAGTGCATCCTCAATCCGACCGAACAGTTCACAAGTCAACGCGACTTCCTCTGGACCATGCATCTTCGGCTTCACGATGTAGATGCTGCCGGTTTGCGAATTGCGGAATTTGCTAAGGCCCTTCACATCGATCGACGAGATCAGGCAAGTAAAAAACGCATCGAGAAAGCCTTCGGGAACATCGTTTCCTTCGCTATCGAGCACGGCATCGGTGAACATGTGGTGGCCGACGTTTCTCGCAAAGAGCAAACTGCGCCCCGGCAGAGTCATCGTTCCGACGTCGGGTTTGATATAGATGCGGTCTGGATGTAGAGTGCGAGTCAGCGAGCGACCACCCTTTTCGAAGGTCTCGGACAAATCACCTTGTATCAGGCCAAGCCAATTGGCATAAGTGTGCGTTTTATCCGTGGCGTCTACAACCGACACGGAATCTTCCATGTCTTGAATCGTCGTGATCGCGGATTCGAGCACCACGTCCTTGATACCTGCAGCGTCGGTCTTGCCGATGGTGTGCTGGCGGTCAAACTGAATCTCGATGTGCAAACCGTGATTGATGAGCAAGATGGTCGACGGCGCTGCAGGCTCTCCAACATAGCCGGAGAATTGTGAAGCGTCAGCCAGAGTCGTTTGCTGGCCGCCAACCAACGTGACCAGAAGTTTTCCGCCTTGCACAGCGTACGCCGTGGCGTCCTTGTGACTGCCGCTAGCGAGCGGGACTGCCTTATCCAAGAACTCGCGCGTGAAGTCGATGACCTTCGCACCGCGATTCGGGTTGAACCCACCGGACTTTTCACAGCCGTCTGCTTCCGGAATCACGTCCGTTCCATACAGTGCGTCATAAAGACTGCCCCAGCGAGCGTTGGCAGCATTGAGCGCGTAGCGTGCGTTGGTGACAGGCACTACCAGTTGTGGCCCAGCAATGTTTGCCACTTCATTGTCAACGTTCTCTGTGGTTGCCGAGAAATCTGCCCCTTCGGGTAGAAGATAACCGATCTCGGTCAAGAACTGCTTGTATGCAACCGCATCATGCGTTTGACCCGCGCGAGCGCGATGCCACTCGTCAATCTTTGACTGTAGATCGTCCCGCTTGGCCAGCAGCACGCGAACTTTAGGAGTGAGGTCGGCAGCTATTTCTTCAAACGCGGCCCAGACGGCTACTGGTTCGTGACCCGTGACGGGGCAGATACGTAGGGTAAGTAGATCATTCAGGACAGTGACGACTTGAAGACGGCCTTGTTGGATGCGTTGGGTCATAATATTGGTCTGGGGATCCTGGCGAAAGTGGTAAGTTTGTTTTTAGGGTGAGTGTCGAACAATTGTCTCAATTGTTCCAGTCACGATTGGGACAATTTTGCGACACTCCAGTCACGAATGGGACAGTCGTGCGACACTCCAGTCACGATTGGGACAATCGTGCGACACTAAAGCCTCGCTCACCGTCGGATGACGGCCAACCAGCCTTGTCTAACTCGAAGCCACTTTCGCGCAGCGAGAATTTACTTTTGAAAGTTCTTCCCAATTCCCGCACGTTTGCCGTCGTCTTTGAGTGAGCCCGGCTTCCAGTTTCTCGCAATGTCGATATCGGCAACTACCTTTTCGGTAAGAGCCGTAACGTCGACAAAGCCAACACGGTTGTACATTGCCGGAACGTAATGCGCATCGCGAATCGTGGCGTATTTTTTCCAATACGATAATGCGTCTTCAAGATGACGAAGCGATGCATCATGATCGAACTTGTGGCTGTTGGCATCAAACAATGCCAATGCGCAGGAACCGCGAATCTTGGATGCGTAGTAACGTCCCAGCCACGCAAACGCTTCGCAGTCGTTCACGTTCTTTTGCAGTTCGGAGTCTTGCTTTGCAGCTTCGCGAAGCATGTCGAGCGAAGCAAACGTTTCGAATGCAGCACCGTCAAGAGCGTTCGCAATCTCCAGCGGTGTTGTGTCTATCATCGGCTTTCGCTCGGTAAGACGCTTGCGCCAGTCGCGAATGCAAAGCACCTCAGAGCCTGGCATGGAGTTGCCTTCCATGAACTTTTGGACGGTGTAAAAACCCTTGCTTCCTTTGTGGTCTGGATGGCTCCAGCAAGCTTCGGGATACCACTTGAGGTCGATGTCGCCCCAGAAGAAGCGAGTGATCAGCGGCATGACTTGCGAGGCACTCTGAAGCGCATCGAATAAATGAGTTGAAGAAGCCTTCGGGTGGCGAGCCGCAAGGACTCGCTCGAAGTGCGAGTCTGGCAACGAGGGATCAAAAGCCAGCCGCCCCCAGAGCATAAACGAATACCACTGCTTCTCCATAACCAACGGGCGTTTAGCGGTTGCCGGGTTGCGTTCGAGGAAGTCGCGTCCCCAGCAGTACCCGTCTGGCCCCATGTAAAAGCCGGCAAACTTGTCCGCCGATGGCATATTCAAAATATACTCGCGGGCATAAGCCGGATCGCCAAAGCGAAAGGTATAGATGTCGTCATTTCGCACCGTGAGCCAAGTACGCATACCGGGGGCAATATTCTCAAGCAATGGTTGGATAAAGGAGGGCTTGGTAATCGAGTACATGTGTGCCACCGAATACTTGAAGCTGAAATCAAAGGTCCCCGGATAGTCTTTGAAGGCATCGAGGATTTCGCTTTGCGCTGTCCAGTGGAAGCGATGGATCATGTTGAACTTGCGTTTAGGATTTTCTTTCAACGCATCGCGGACACCTTCGCCGTAGGTGTCCCATAGCCAAGCTTCTTTGACTTTGGAGTCCATATCATGGGGCATCCCTTCACCAGCCGTGATGCCCATACCCCCAAGCAGCGGGTAGGTCTTCACCATTTCACGAACACTTGCGCGGAAGTACTTTTTCGTAATGTCGTTCTCCATGTCGTTGGTGATGCCATGTTTTCCATCGGCACCGAACGTGAAAACATTCCACGTAAAGACATAAAGAGTGATACCTCGATCGGCAGCTTGCTGCATGACCCATCGCCAGAACTCGATTTTCTCATCGATCTTGATCTGTTTCACAACTTCATGGTTGGCGAGCATCTCGGGACGAACCATGTCAATTCCCGCCATGCTGAACTGATCATCGAGTTTTACATGCGTGCGCCAAACATCGTCCAAAGCAACCTGTGGATACTCCGGCACCTTGACCATCGATGGAAAAGGATGGAGGCTCCAAAGTGAGAGTACGTTGTAGCGATGGCGTGCCATGGCATCGAGGTAGTCGATCCAAAAATCACGCTCCCACACTTCCGGAATATTGGCTTGAGCGGCATCGGAGCAATCTGTGTAGCTGGGGGTCCGTAAATCAAGGGGAATATTAAACTTGATACCACGACGCTCAATGTGCGGTTTGTTGTCCGAATCCTTCAGCGAGTCAAACAAGCCTAGGCGAATCGCTTCCGCAATATCCAAGCCCCCATACATCGCGCCGACTTCATCGGCTCCGCTCACCGTGATTACACGTTGTCCGTTCTCGTTTTTTAGGCGAATTCTGTAGCTCTCCGAAGAGCCCTCTTTTTTTACGGTAAGTAACACCCGCGTAGCGTTCGGGTCTTTTCCAAGAGCCAGTCCTTTAACTGCAGCTTCACGACGAATCTCCGCCTCAGCAAACTTCCCCGGTTGGCCCGTAGACGAATCGTTTGCTAAATCGAGGTTCGCCGCCATGATGGGAGCAGCCGAGACAATGATCAGGATAGCAAAGAGCTTGAACATAATGGTTGCCGATTAAAAGTTGGTAGGTAAAGTCTTGGAATCGCTAGAGGTAAGAAGATTGGGGGTAAGAAAATCGGCATTGATCGTAAGTCGGGCAGAACTGGACGCTAGCGCGTGCCGGTTTATTAGCCGCAGGGCGATAGCCCACGGTTTTCGGCCCATGTTGTGATCGATGCCAGAATATCTTTTTACCCCTATTCTTCTTACCATCTCATTCAACTCGTTGATGCTCGCTTGAGTTCCGTTTTTGCTTGCTTCTCGAAGTAACGAACCATCGCCCCGTGATCGAAATCACCGAAGTCATCGATCTTCAACGCCTGCATTATTTCCATCACGGACGCCGTCAAAGGGAGCAGTGAGCCGACTTCATGCGAGGTATCCAGCGCGTTGGCGAGATCCTTGATATGAAGGTTGATTCGAAACCCAGGATTGAACTTTCGGTCAAGCATCAGCGGAACCTTCGCGTCCATCACCGTGCTGCCAGCCAAGCCACCTCGGATTGCTTGATACACCAGTTCTGGCTCGACTCCTGCTTTCGTAGCGAGCACCATCGCTTCGGAAACCGCTGCGATGTTAAGGGCTACTACGACCTGGTTGGCCAGTTTGGTAACGTTGCCCGCTCCGATATCGCCGACTCGTACTACCGATGCCGCCATCGCCTTGAATACCGGCACACATCGATCGAATATCTCTTGCTTGCCGCCGACCATGACCGAGAGCGTTCCTTCAATCGCTTTAGGTTGTCCACCGCTGACCGGAGCATCGAGCATCTCGACCCCTTTCGCGGCTAGCTCTGCAGCGATCTCTTTGCTCGCCAAGGGTGCGATCGAACTCATGTCCGCGACGATACAACCAAGCCTTGCTCCCTCAATCACACCGTTCTGGCCGAGTACAACCTGCTTCACCTCTGGCGAATTCGGGAGCATCGTTATGACAAGCTCGACTTGGGAAGCGACCTCTTTGGGCGAAGACGCGGACTTTGCTCCGGCAGCGACGAACTCTTCGACTGTTGCAGGGGTTCTGCTAAACACGACAAGCTCGTGTCCAGCTTTAAGAAGATTCTTGCACATGGGCTTGCCCATGATTCCGAGTCCGATGAATCCGATTTTCATTTGCGTACTGAATTCCTTGAAGATGATTTGGAGGGTTGAGCGAATTCATGGTCGATCTGGGACCGTGAGCCAAGCGTTTCGTTAAGCAGATTGTCCATACTCCTTCATCCAGCCCAAAGAACCAATAGTGTCTGGCTTGGGAACATACTCCAAACCTACCCAGCCTGCATATCCACATTGATCAAGCTCGCGGAAAAGAAACGAAAAGTTGATCTCGCCTGTCCCGGGCTGATTCCTCCCCGGATTGTCTGCAATTTGCACGTGACCAATTCTCGCAAAATGCCTTCGGAAGTTAGCGGTAATTTCACCTTCTTCACGTTGAACATGATAAATATCGAATTGCACTCGAACATTGGGGTGCCCCACTTCGTCGAGAAGTCGGATCGCTTGCTCCGTTCGATTCAAAATAAACCCCGGGATGTCAAAGTGATTGATCGGCTCGACGACCAGTTCGATTTCGTGCAGGGCTAATTCGATTGCTGCAAAACGGATATTCTCCACCAGCGTCTTCCAATGCTCCTCGTCGCTGTGTCCAGCCACTCGTTTTCCAGCCAAGCAATTCAGCCGCTTCACGCCGAGAACTTTCGCATATTCGATTGCCTTGGGAACACCTGCGAGGAATTCATCACTTCGGCCTGGCAAAGCCGCGATGCCTCGTTCACCCGCCGCCCAGTCTCCAGCAGGCAGATTGAAAAGGACTTGAGTGAGTCCGTTTCGATCGAGCTCTGCCTTCAAGTCTTCCGCTTTGAAAGGATATGGAAACAAGTATTCTACATGAGTAAAACCGGCCGCACGAGCCAGAGCGAAGCGTTCCATGAACGGCACTTCGGTAAAGAGCATAGTTAAATTAGCGGCGAATTTGGGCATAGGTGTTTATCGAGAGGAAAGGAATGAAATGACTAAGTTTTCTGCATGTGCGACGCCAGCAAGCCGCATAGGAATATGATCAGAGCTCCGCCTATGCTAGTGGAAATACGAGCAAAGGGCATCAAATGCAGTCGCTTCGAAGCGGATAGCACGGCAACATCCCCGGTTCCACCCATGTCTGTCATACACAGCCCCGCCGTGATGGCCGACTCAACAAAGTGGAATCCAACCAATCGACCAACAAGACCTGCACCGAGTACCGCTCCGAAAACGACCAGCGCGCACAAACCAACATACTGAAGCGTGAAGGACTGTGCGAGCTCCCCCAAGTCTGTGTATACAATCCCAATGGAGACCAGCACGATTCCAACAAATGCCTTCACAACAAACTTAAACCAAGAGTAGCACGCACAAACGATATAGGCAGGAATGACCCGCGAGACGTTGCTAAGGGCCACAACCAAAACCATCCACGCTAAATTGTGTACCGACGGGACGAGAAAATTCAAGATCTTTCCCACCGCGTAGAAACCGCAAGCGACCGCTGCCCCAATTACGAGATTAGCCGGAGAAAAGTCAATTTGCGGCTCCTCCTGCACGATTGCCTGGTCCTTCATGAGATTGCCATTGCCACTCAGGCTTGGGATCAACTCTCCTAAGCGATTCAGCAATGAAGCTGCGATGATCGAAAATACGTTCCCAAGGACTACCGCAGGCACAAAAATCGACATCAGTTCTTTGATATCCTGCCCTGTCACGCCGTTGACGACTTTCGACATTGGCACCGCCCCAGAGCCGATACCACCACCAAAAATCGGAAAACCAATATTCAACACCAACTTCTCCCAGCCCTGACCCGACAGAATCCCAACCAGAGCAAGAAGCACGCAGCCGACGACGACCCCTCCTACCACTGGCGCGCCATAACGAACACCGCATTTGAGCAGTAAAGCAGAAGGTATCCCAAAGATAGCGCCCGTGATCAAACTGCAGATGAAGAAGTCCAGGAAGTTACTTCCAGATTCTTTCATAAAGCTACCCAAGGACTCAACCACTTGGGGAGACAGTACCTTGAAGTGGACAGCCGAAGCCCCCAAGAAAATGAGAAGCAAGGGCGCGCCTCCCAAGTAGTCTTTGACGACTGGAATCCGATCACCCAACGGTTCGACGATCAATGCTAGCGGTAGTAACAGGCAGGCAGCTCCAACAATCCCGGTTGGCATTACATTGAGATACATCGCGAGCATACCTAACCCGAGAAGCACAAAAACCGGCCACCTCAGAAACTGCGTCTCAGGGGATAGGTTTGTCGCTGGGTTCATTCTGAAGTATTCCTGTATCTGTGCTCGTTGTTCTAAACGCCTGCTTCCGCGATGCAAGCCCGTAGAAAACACCGAACCCGGCTGTCATGTTAGATGACATGTCGCGAGTGAGCAATGGCTGCATTCGGCTTCCTCTGTTAAAATTACAGAGGATGACCTTACTTTACCGCGATTACGATTGAATAAACTGCTAATGACTGCCGAACCGCCTGTTGGTTTACGAGACCGAAAGTTCCTCAAGGACCAGGCCTATGACCAGATCAAGCGAGACATCCTCATTGGGCGACTCAACAGCGGAATACTTCTGTCGGAGCGATCGATTGCGGTACAGCTCCAGATGGGTAAGGCCCCGGTCCGGGATGCTATCAACCGACTGAGACAGGAAAACTATCTTACTGTCGTACCGCAGCATGGAATCATGGTGAAGCAACTCACCGCGAAAGACATTGCAGATACTTTGGAAGCTCGACTGATGATTGAGCCACCGGTTGCAGGTCGGTTGGCCGGGAATTTATCGAGCAGCCTTCGGCAGTCTTTGGAGGCGAACTTAGTGAGCCAAGAGAAATGTGTCGCAAGCGGCGATTCCATGGAGTTCATAAAATGGGATGTGGAATTTCATCTAGGACTCGTGCGCGCCCACGGTAATGCCGATTTAATTGGCATGATGGAGAGAAGTTGCGAACGGACATTTCAGGCAATCTATCGCGCGTTCAACGGCATGGTAGGTCGACTTGATTCTGCGCACAAAGCGCACAAAGGTATCCTTACATCGATCGTTCGTGGTGACGCGGAACTAGCGTCAAAACGAGTCATTAAGCATATCGAAGACACACGCAAGTTCACGAACCTCACTTGAGTAGACACGTAGGCGTGATAGTCAGCTTAAGTCCACGCCAACGGACTCGGGGTGGGCGTCACTTCTTGATGTCGACGTTTAACTTGCCAGGACCGGAAACGGTATGTTTTAACCCAGAAGACACTCCTACCCCGTACTTCTCCAGAATGTTGTCCACTTTCTTGTAGAGATAGTCCGGTGGACCCTCGACTTTCGATTTCGTCTCAACTAGCAGTGGCTCAACCGAAACACTGTACGTCCCGCCAATGCGCTCAACCTCGCACCCACCATTCGACTTTAACTCTATCCTTTCGGCCGAACCGGTTGCAGGATCCTCGAAGACAATTACACCTTCTGAAACAGGAGGGCCATTGTTTACAGCATCCGCCTTCAAAACTAAGAAGCTGCATGACTCGCGCGACGAGTCTTAAGGGAGTTAAACTCGCCACAGTCGCTCTCAACGAAATTTTAGTCGCCATTTCCGTCAGATGACCGTTGACATGACAGCGGAAACACCTAACATGTCACTAAGTGATGCGTTCTGGGCTTTACTTAACTTGGTACGCAGAGTTCGGCTCCGTTACGTGTATTGCGACGGATCCGCGGAGGTGTGTTCACGCGTTAACCATTTTTCTCTACCTTCATTTTTTGGAGTTACCAATGCGTATTTATTCTCAGCACAGGCGCAGTGCCTTTACACTCGTCGAACTTTTGGTTGTTATCGCAATTATCGGCATCCTCGTCGGATTGCTCCTGCCAGCAGTTCAGGCTGCACGAGAGGCAGCCCGTCGAATGCAGTGCTCCAACAGTTTGAAACAAATTGGACTTGCAGCCTTGAACTACGAGTCCACGTACAAAGCGTTTCCTGCGCGCAGAGGTGGAACGAACAATGCCACATCGCCCGTCACGGCGAATAATCGGTTTCGCCTTTCTGGCTGGATCGGTGTGCTCCCTTTTGTAGAACAAGGGGCCATCTATGATAGGATTCAGGCAGGGGATCCGGCGCTCAGTATCGCCCCGGGAGGTCCAGCGCCGTGGATAGACTGGGCGGTTTGGGATACATCTCCCGCGTTTCTGAAGTGCCCATCGGACCCTGGTCCCCAACAGGGCCAGAAACACATCTCTTATGCAATGTGCATGGGGGATTCTGCTTTTAACGTTATAAGCGAAGGTCGGACATTGAGAGGGCTGTTTGCCAATGGTGTTTATCGAAAAATAGGCGAAGTTTCCGATGGCACGAGCAATACTCTTGCATACAGCGAGATGCTGTGCAGTAGGCCTCTGCCAAGTGGCTCTGGAGTGATGAGCGTTGCTCGGCAGTATCGGCACAATCAGGGACTCGTAATAGTTCCGGGTATCCCCACTTCACCAATCGTTTGCCGTCAGCAGACCGATGGTCGGCACTTTGTTGCGGGACTTATTTTTTGGGGGAGACGCGGTCTTCTCTGGAACGACGGCCAGCCTGTATATGTTGGATTCAATACCATTTTACCACCGAACGGTCCTCAATGTGGAGATCGAGGAATTTGGGGTGATCAGGTGGATGTGATTATACCGCCAGCGAGCAACCATACTGGCGGCGTGAATGCAACTCGATTGGATGGCTCGGTAAATTTCATTAGCAATAGCGTCGATACAGGAAATCTTTCTGTTTCTGCTCAGAACATAACAGGGCAGTCACCTTACGGTGTTTGGGGTGCTCTAGGTTCCATCAGTGGTGGAGAAGTCGCGTCGAATATTGATTAGCTGTCGGTTCGCATCGCAAGAATACGCTGGAGCAGACGAGGAACGTTACTCCAGAGTTTCTAGCTGGCGATTTTTGCTCCCCTTTTCACGTTCACTTTACTCCGTCTTCCCAGCGAGGTCGCAAATGCTTCGAATTGTCTCTCTGGCAGTTGTCTGTTTTTCAACGCTGCTGCCTGGCTGTGATGCGAACCCCAAGACTTATCCGCTATCAGGAGTTGTCACTTTGGATGGTCAAAAAATTGCGGGAGCGACGATCGTGTTTGTCCCTGTGGCCCCTGCTACTGAGGTTGCTTCTGCGACCTCCAAGGATGATGGCAGTTTCACAGCAACTACATTTGTCAGCGGAGATGGATGCTTTCCAGGGCAGTACAAGGTCAAGGTGTATAAATATGAAGGACTCCCTATACCGCCCGCAATGGCGGAACCGCCTAAAGATTATGATCCAGACAATCGAGTCATTTCTCCTCCCCCGAAGAACCTTTTACCAGTCAAGTACTTCGACGAGTCAAAATCGGGATTGTCTGTAACCGTAAATCCGCAGCCCACTAAGTTCGATATCGCCCTTACCAAGAAGTGACATCATCGATCGTTCTGAGGTAGTCTCCCCGCAAGCCGACTTGCACCTGCGGCTCAATGATTAGCCGCTCAAAAGTATCGTCAATGTCTTTGGCCGTGAGCTGTCTAACAACGATACCTGATACCGTGGACCTGCGGAGTAAAATAGGACCTGCAGAGGGTCCGCATTTCGTTCCGGCTATCGTCTAGCATAATTTGTAGTTGCCGGGTAGTTGGCGGGAAGAAGCGATTGAACGTAGTGAACGAGTGGACGGAGATCCATTCCTGATGTTGTCACAGTCTGAGGATGAGGAGAACCTGGAATTCCACATACGATTCGAAGGTAGATTTCGTGCAATTCGCTCCCTCGACGCAGTGGTTCCGTGAAGAGGTTTCTTGCGCTTACGGTTCGACCGAGACGATCGACAAAAATGCGATTGCTCTTGGAGTAAGTGTCGCTATGGCACTGAACGCAACCCAAACTCTTGAATTGCTCTCTGCCTTCGGAAAGATCGTCGCTGGTTGCAATAGTCCAGTCTTGGACCGGTGCTGGGTGAGTAGAAATGTTGCTTTGAACCGACTCCGATTTAGAACGAACAAACCCTTGAAACTTCAGTACCTGTTGCACTAGCATCTCTACCTCGCGCTCTGAGAGCTGGCGAAACGAAGGCATCGAAGTTCCTCGCAGTCCTTCGACGACGGTTTGTCTAACGTCTGCTTCCGTTCCGATCCCTGAAATGCTTGAAATGTATTTCAGTGATTCGGTGCGGAGATTGCGGGGTGGTGGAAACAAATACCTAGAGGCTACACCCTGCCCATCACCGTTTTGGCCATGACAATGTCCACAAAGCTGTCGGAACAATTGATGACCTGGGTCCAACAGGCTCTCTCCTGTATTTGAGTCGGTCCCGGAGCCCTGGTTGTGTTTTGCCATAATGCGTATTGCTTCGAATGGAACCTTCAAATCTTCCGTCCGTAAAATCTCTTCTGCGATAGACCTGTCCGACGGAGCAAGCGAGCTCATGGTCCTGAGATCCGCTATCCGGCGAATCCTCGCCGTTCGAACTTCCAGCAAGGTAGAAATAGAATTCGCTGTGTTGTGTTCGCCGATCATTGCAAACGCAATCGTTGCCGTTTGCACGTTCTTTTGCCATCGCTCCGAGTCAGGAGCTCGAGAATGCAAGATATCTTGGAACACCCTGTCGATCGCTACTCGATACGGCTCGAGCTTATCGAACCCGTGATTCTGCAATACGAGTGCTGCCGATGCGTACTGACCAAGAGCGAGGAAATCTGCGGCTTGATCGAACGGATCCTCAACCGGCAAATCCTTGCTGATTTCAGCTTGCGTTGTGGTATGCTTATGCTGACTCTCCGCTGGAACGAAGTCCGAATTAGTACTTGAAAAATCGTTGGTTGGCGTGCGAGACTCTGAGCATCCGAGCAAGAAACCCATGACTATCGAACGTATAGATATCCTGAGTGCAATGCTAACGAAAACGACTCGTCGCAATCGACCCAGACCAACTTTAAACTGGGAGAATTCTTGGAACACCGGAATTCGAGGTTGGATACGCTTTCGATCTTCGATTTGGGGTATGGTTGGGATTTTGATTTCCTTTTATTGGTTGACTATGCTCGCCCGCACTGACGAGATCGAACGGCAAATTCAGACATTCTGTGCCGACTGTCACGCGCTCCCCAATCCTGCAAGCTTCGAACGCGATCAATGGGAAATGAAGGCGCGTAAAGGATTCGAATTTTATGCAAAATCTGCCAGGAGCGATCTTGTAGTACCCAAACTAGCGGATGTGATCCAATACTATCAATCCAAAGCCCCTGAAACCATCGTTTTTCCGAAAAAGATAACGGTCAGTGCGGAATGGTCTAGGCGATTTCAAATTGATAAAGTGGATTGGAAAGATGCGGAGTACATTCCCCCAGCTATTTCGTCGATAACCTGGACTCAGTCCAACGGGAAGGGCATCAGAGATTCCTACAAACGACTTTTGGTAAGTGACTGCCGCGACGGGAGTTTAAATGAACTGCTCCCTAGTTCGGAGAAGGGAACACGGCGAGAAGTGTTGTTTCGAAGCCAAAACCCTGCTCGAATTCACCCATGCGATATCAATCAAGATGGAATCTCAGACTACATCGTGGCGGAGTTGGGAAGCATTTATCCCTACGACCATTCGTTGGGAAAGGTAGCGTGCTTGATCGCGAACTCCAAAGATACTTCTCTTCACCCAGTCTTGATCCAAGGAGCATTAGGACGGGTTGCCGATGTTTCAGTCGGTGATGTACTTGGGAGTACTATGCCTGATATTGCGGTTTGCGAATTTGGTCATCAGCGGACGGGAAGCGTCACGTTGCTAAAGAATGTTGCTGAAGAAACTCATGGACTGCAGTTCGACCGTCAGGTTCTGGATACAAGGCCCGGCGCAGTACGATGTTGTATAGATGACTTTGACCAAGATGGAAAGAAAGAGATCGTCGTGTTGATGTCACAGGAGAGCGAATGCATAGAATTGTATATCAATCGCGGCGAGTCACTGGAACGAAAAACCATTTGGAAAGCAAACGACTTGACCTATGGTTGTGTTGCAATGGAGGTCAAGGATCTGGATCAAGATGGTCGCCCAGACATCCTTTTTTGCAATGGCGATACGTTTGACAACAATCAAGCCAATGCTTCGCACGGTGTTCAATGGCTCCGAAACGACGGGAATTTTCAATTCACCTACAACCGTCTTTTGGACATGCCTGGATGTTACGCATCGAAAGCTGGAGATATGGATGGTGATGGAGATCTAGACATCATCGTAGTCGCTAATTTACCAGACCGTATTCAGCCGACATCTCTAGATATGGCCGATCGAGCATCGGTTGTGTTGCTGATAAACGAGGGCGGCCGCTTCGAACCCGTGGGATTGAGCAACGCAAAACCTCGATTTGCAGCCGTTGAAATTGCCGACTTCAATCTTGACACTCGCATGGACTTTGTGGTGGGTGCAATCGAGCTCGGCGCTTCACCAACGATCCCTAGGTTGATGTTTTGGTGGCAGATTCCCTAGGCGGGGCAAGACCATGAGCTGAACGAACGCGGTTGAGTGTTTGGCGGGCCTTACCGGGTTCAGGATTCGCAACTGGAATACAGCCGGATCAGAACTCGGCTCGCGGACCAAGATAGCGTCCGACCGGATCCCGATATGGCGGTCGCAAATCCGGCGAACGGCCGACGGCGAGAGCCGCTAACACCAAAGCCGTTTCCGTACCGGTGGCGCATGCGAGCAGCGATCCATTCGGTGCCCACCCTGCGCTGTTACCAACGACGGGCGTAAACAGTGGCTCCCTGCGATGCGTAGGCCGCCGGGTGAGAACTTCTCGATGAGTCTGCACAGATGGAAAAGGCCGATTGATTGTTCGTGCGACTCAATACTCATCAACGTGTTGCCCGCGGTGAAATACTCCGGTTCGCTTCCGCAAATACTCTTGGATCTGCGGAACATAGACGGACTGACGATGTCAACGGCTTGGGTCGCTATTTTAGAAACGACTCTCTTCGGAGATCCAGCGTGGCAGGATACTCAGGATTCGCTCGTGGCATCCTAGGCACTAGGTGACCTGGAGTATGTCCAAAGGGTAAGAATCGGACATTGCGACGCCCTTCCGCTTCCAACGCGTTGATCGGAAAGGTCGCGTAGTTCCGGCCGCCTGGATGTGCAACATGGTAAGTGCACCCGCCGACAGAATGTCCAGTGCGAATATCCCATAGATCAAAAACCAGCGGTGTGTTGACGGGTAACGTCGGGTGTAGACATGAGGCCGGAGCCCACGCCCGGTATCGAATACCCGCCACCTGAGTACTTTGGTCCCCAGCAAATTGGAGCGGGACACGAATACCGTTGCAAAGTAATTGATGTTTGTTCAAATCGAGGCCGACGACCTTCACCTCCAACCGCTCTACGCTAGAGTCAACGTAACGCGCTGTTGCGCCGCCCGCTGGTTCTTCGCCCAAGACGTACCAAGGTTCAATCGCGTTTCGTAGGTGAATTGCTACACCGTCATATTCCACATTTCCCATGGTAGGGAATCGAAATTCGAAATGAGGTGCAAACCAGTTATCCTCCCAGTTCCAACCATCCGATTGAAGGTATCCCAACACATCCTGCAAATCCTGCCACAGGAAATGTGGCAACATCATTCTATCATGCAAATCGGTTCCCCAACGCTTGAGTGGTTGCGAGTATTCGTTTCGCCAAAAATGGGCAACCATACAACGAACCAAAAGTTGCGTTGCCAAGCTCATTTGTGCATGTGGAGGCATTTCAAATCCGCGTAGTTCAACAAGACCAAGCCGGCCAGTTGAGCTATCAGGCGAATACATCTTGTCAATGCAAAACTCCGACCGGTGTGTGTTGCCCGTTAAGTCCACAAGCAAATTGCGGAGCAATCGGTCGACCAACCATGGTGGACAGTCCTCACCACGCTTGGGAATCAGTTCAAGTGCAGTCTGCAATTCATACACAGCGTCTCGACGCCCCTCATCGGCCCGCGGTGCTTGGCTGGTCGGTCCAATGAACCGGTTGCTAAAGAAATATGACAACGAAGGATGGTTAATCCAAAAAGCAATCATGCTTCGCAAAACGTCCGGCCGTCTTAGAAAAGGACTGTCCCATGGGGTCGGTCCGCCCATCACAACGTGATTGCCGCCACCAGTTCCCGTATGTTTCCCGTCAAGATCAAACTTCTCTGTAGCAAGCCTGCACAATCGAGCATCCGCATAAATTGCAGTCGTGTTCTCAACGAGTGCTGCCCAGTTCTCGACTGGATGTACGTTAACTTCAATGACGCCAGGATCGGGGGTCACTTTGATCAATTGCAAACGATGGTCTCGCGGCGGAAGATACCCCTCAACGATGACAGGATACTGCAGGTCCGTTGCAGTCTGCTCGATCGCAGCAATCAACTCAAGGTAGTCCTCGAGTGTCTCCGCGGGTGGCATGAAAACGTAGAGCCTTCCTTCGCGTGGCTCAACGCAAAGCGCGGTTCTGACAATCGCCTTTGGATCCAGTCGTTCAGCCGCTTGAAGTCTTGCAAGCTCCTCGGCCCAGAGGCGTTCATCCTCAAGATTGATTGGTAGCGAAGCCGCGTCGTCCAGTTTGGACGGCTTTCCCGGATCGGATTTTCGTTGCTGAATGGGCGCCGGCGAGGGCAAGGGTGGCCGGGCTGCAAAGGGATCGACCGGATAAATCGGTTGTCCCTGCGACTGTGGGCTTGAAGGCAACGTGTCGAGCGGCAAACGGAGGCCGATGGCGGAATCGCCCGGCAATAAGAACAGTTTCTCAGGTCTCACTGGCCATGGGCCAGTTTGCCACCCTGCTTTGCCCTGCCACCATTGTCTGCGAAGCGGCATTACAATGCCGGTGGGTTTATCCAGCCCTCGATTAAAGACCAAGGACAATCTGCTTCTTTCTTCTGGATCAGCGAGTTTTGGATCCCACGGATTGATATCGATGGGTAACCTCTGTTCTCTCCATAGGTAATAGAACGTATCTTCATACGCGGGCACCATCCACCGCGCATCAACTTTCAAATTGGCTGCGAGCGTGCTCGCAAAGCGACGCGCATGTGGAAAAATATAGCCGTAGTCTCGATTCTCGTCGGCGATCCATCGAGCATCATGCCATATGGGCTGTCCATCCAAACGCCAAAGGCATGAAAGTGCCCAACGAGGCAGTGACTCACCTGGGTACCATTTGCCTTGCCCATAATGAAGCAGCGCTCCAGGTGCAAAACGATCCCGGAGTCGTTTTATTAATTCCCCTGAAAGGCCACGTTTCTTAGGGCCCACCGCATCCGAGTTCCACTCGGCGCCCTCCATGTCGTCCATGGAAACAAAGGTTGGTTCTCCACCAAAAGTTAGTCGCACATCGTCCGTTGTAAGTTGTACGTCGACCTCTTTCCCCAAAGTATCTATGCGATTCCATTGATCATCCGAGTAAGGCTTAGTCGTTCGAGGATCCTCGACCATCCGCTTTACGGACATCGAGAACTCGAACTCACATTCCGCTTCATCTACCAAACCAGATATCGGAGCTGCGCTGGATGGATCCGGAGTACATGCGACTGGCAAATGCCCTTCACCGCAAAGCAAGCCACTTGTTGGATCCAAGCCAACCCAGCCGGCTCCAGGCAAATAAACTTCAGCCCATGCATGCAGGTCAGTGAAGTCGGCTTCTGGACCACTTGGACCATCTAACGACTTCTGATCGGCTGTCAGTTGGACCAAATACCCCGACGCGAATCGAGCTGCAAGTCCGAGCCGCCTCATGATTTGGACCAGCAACCATGCCGAGTCACGGCACGACCCACTCTTTAGCTTAAGCGTTTCCTCTGGACTTTGAACACCTGCCTCCATTCGAATTTCGTAGCGAATCTCCCCTTGCAACCGCTGATTGAGGCTCGTGATTGCATCCATGGTGGGCCTTGGAGTCCGATCGACACCCGCGACCCATTTGCTTACTAGATCCGTTGGAGGTAGCGTCTCCAAGTACGCGGCAAGCTCACGCCCCAGTTGCGGTTCGTATTCGAATGGGAATTGATCCGCATAGCTTTCCAAAAAAAAGTCAAAGGGGTTGATCGCAGTCATGTCTGCAACCAGATCGACTACGATTGACATGCGTTTTGCGGGTTTAGGGAATACAAGCCTCGCTTGGTAGTTCCCTTGCGGATCTTGTTGCCAATTGCAAAAGTGATCGACTGGGGTTACTCGCATTGAATAGCTAACAATCTTGGTGCGGCAATGCGGTGCTGGCCGTAGCCTAACAACCTGTGGCCCAAGATTAATTAAGCGATCGTACTGGTAGTTTGTTTCGTGATGAATGGCAACTCGTATAGACATCGGACAACGCAAAGAAAGAGGCAGGATCGTTCGATCAGGGGCTAACCGCGCCATCTTGCTCCGAAATAGAGTCAAACCGATTCGGGGAAACCAACATGTGGTGGAGAGAGACCACACTCGTTCGATGTCGCGAGAAGCGGCATCATAATCTAATTCTTCGACGACTGCGAGCTAATCCAAACATGGCGATACCTAAATAAAGATCGCCAGCTGGATTTGCTGGCGATCTATTGTTTTCAAAAACTACTAAGGCGAGCGGCAGACTGAAATCTACCAGTCGAGGTCTACTTGAGCCTGAGGCGCTAGCCGATTTCCTGTGGTTAACTCGGCTAGCGCCTCAGGCTCAATTGGGACTATTCATGTCGCCGCTCGCCTAAGAATCCGAACACAAGTAAACCGGCATAACATCACCAGTCGACACAACTGGAGAAACGAACATGGATTTACAGGAGGTACAAGATTGAAAGCATCATGTAAATCTTGTTCATCCATGTTCATTCATTTTGTTCGAAAGCTTATGCATAGCTGCTCACTTACTTAAGCCAATCGGCTCAGCCGTCGGATCAGCCACTCCATCGATAGGCAGCCAACGATGAGGGCCATCAAGATCCCCATCAATCGTTGCTGGAATTCTCGGTCAGGAGAACCG
>JANMGH010000137.1:0-27633 GCA_031374515.1 Pirellula sp.
CTCCGAATGGCTTGAACACCGCTTGCGCCGAGCAAAGCCGTTTCGATGGGCTGCGTAACGAGGGTTTCGACTTCTTCGGTGGCTAGCCCTGGACATTCAGTCAATATAATAACACGTGGACGATCCAGGTCAGGAAACACATCGATCGGCATCGTCGTTGCCAAATAGGTTCCGTAGACGAGCGTCGCCATGCTAATGACGACGACTAACATGCGGTATCGAAGTGCGTTGCGGATGATGAACATTTTTGATTTTTGATCGAGGAATTTTGATTGATGAATGCAATCCGCAATCGCCAATCAAAAATCATCAATTGCTCCCTTGTGCAGTTTTTCTTGATGCGACCATGATCGCGGTAATTTGGTTTGCTTCATCGAGCAATGGAGCAACAAGCTCTTTGCTCATCAGGTTCGCCTCGATAATCAATTCGGGCCAGTAGCAACATTCGTCTGCTTCCTCAATGACAATTCCGAGCTTTGCTGCGAACTCGGCCTTCGATCTTCCGCGACACGCAGCCCGATAGTTAGCCCCAACCGAAGTGCCACTTCGCAGGAGCTGATTGCCAAGCGTGTGCCCAACATTTGAACTAGGCAATGCACCGACCAGCTTAATGACTCTGAGCGCAAACTCTTTTGTTCTTTGCTTTAATTCACTTTCATTCATTTGATTTTTCCATTGATGATTGAGGATTGAGGATTGAGGATCGAGGATCGAGGATCGAGGATCGAGGATCGAGGATCGAGGATTGATGATTGATGAAACTTTTCTGTTTGGCAATTTGATTTCAATCATCAATCGTCAATCAAAAATCATCAATCAATGTGTCGTCAATCAAAAATCATCAATCAATGTGCTGCATGCGTCGTGCCATCGGCATGCACATGGATATCAGCTCGAACACCGCTCGCCGCCTGCGCCTTGAGAACGCGATTGAGCGCCGCAGCTGAACTCTGGGCAAGATACAAGCCCGGAGTTACGCTGCCGTCGTTTGCAATCACGACATTCAGTCGATCTTGATGGAGTACATTGACCGAAATGCGATTGAACAGATCGCCATTTTGCTGAAACACGTATGCTTCTGGACCTTCACGTACCAACGCTGGCGCAGGAAGCACCAATACATTTTGCAATTCTTCGACTGGAATATGGAGTCGAACTCGCTGTCCAGGACGAAACCGCCAAACAGCGAAGACTTGGCCTTCCTTTTCGTATGAACGAGATTGATTCTCAAGCGGCAGAAAAAAGGAAAGTGTCCGACTTTGTAAATCCAACGAGTTAGCAAGATGACGGATAGTCAAAGGCGTTCCAATTTCCTGCCAAGGTGAACCATCGTCGTCGCTGAATTCAACTTCAACTGGCCAGCTGTTCTCGGCAACTTTGGCAAGTAACGTGGATTCTCTTTTGAATGCACTCCCTTCGATGTACAAATCTTGGTGGTTAGATAGCATCGAGAGAAGTTGACCGGCCTGAACTTGTTGCCCCAGATCGACCTTTAGTTCTTGTACTTCATATCGCGGACTTTTGTGGTTTGGTTCCGGCTGTAGACTGTTAGTTACGAACCGCGGCGGCGGCGCAACCACTTCAATTGTTGAAACGAATCGACCTTCTGCCACAGCATCGATCTGCGGTGGTGTCAGTCCGCGAGTTAAAAGATCTTGGCGAAAACCTTGGATCGCGGTCGCTTGACGCTTGGCTTGGTTTTCCAGTTCAATAATCTTTGCTGCAGGGATCGCACCGCTTTGAACCCCCGAATCCAGGCGGGCTCTGTTCTCGGCGATCAACTGCAGTTCCTTGGTCGCGCGGAAAAGTTCGGCCTGAGTGTTTTGAAGGTACTCGCTAAAGAGTCTCAACGTGAATAGCTTATCACCGGGTTTGACGGTGTCTCCAGGAAACGCATGGACCTCAGCAACCGTTCCAACCGCAGGAGATGTGACGCCACGGTCAGAGTACCCGGGACGATCTGTGATGACTCCAGGAATCTGAATCGTTCGCCAATACGTTTGTGGCTTGACGCTCTTCGATACAAGATGCAGGTTCTTTCTTGCAGTTTCGCTCAGCTTAAGCGTCTTTACTTCCTGCGGTGGCAACGGCTTGCTCTCGCTGTGCTCATCTTTAGAAGGGGTTGACGACAGTAGGCCGCGGAGTTTGGTGCCGATTTCGGTCACGGTGATCAGACCCGCCAATACGGCAAGCCCCACCATGCATAAAACAAGACTTCGAGTTTTCATGATTTGCACCCATCGATTGGCTCGTCGTTAGCGTGGCCAAATAGTGATTTGTTGAGAAGGAAAAGAAAACTCACCAATACGCGATGCGATGATGGGTTCAAGGGCTGAGCGAACACCAGAAATCAAGAGACGCACGATTGCGCATTTTCTGGAAATGCGAGTGCGAAGTGCGATCAGCAGCGAATGGACATATTCAATAAATAGATGGGACAGTTTCGGTATTTGTCCGGCGGATGCCAAAGATCACGGGCATCGATAGCCTGATTTAGAATTGCTGTGATTGGATAACCATAAAGATGACAATCAACCCTTTGAATTTGGTCGATTTGAAGTGCTGTTCGAGTTGAGAGTGAGGCAGGTGATAGAGAGAGGTAGATCGCGTCGTTGTCGTGATCTCGGTCGGAAGCGATGGACAAGCTCTTGGACTTAGATTTGCACTTTGACGCATCTTGGTTCGAGTGGCTGTGGGAATGCCCATGGCTATGAGAATGGTCGTGCTTACCCTTCGCGCTGTTTCCACTATGAACATGTGCCCGGCTATCATGCTCGAGTCTTTGTTCCGCTGACGAACCCGCATGCACGTGCGGGACGTGCGAAAACGGAGCGACGAATAGCGAAGCTATCATCGCAACAGCAATCAGCGTTTTGTAGCGGAAATTAAACATACGGAAGGTTAGATTCGAATTTGCGTACCGGTTAACGTCAAGTACCTAGATTTGCAGATCCAATTCGCAACGTGACGCAGAAGAATCAATGTAACCGCTACCACCGGAATCGACGAGGTCACATCATGCTGACAGCAATTTACTTGAGAACGGCGCAAGATGCATTTGGGCCGAGTCGAAGATATCGCGACGATTTTGCCTGGCCATAGTTGGATTACTTGCAAGAATTTGACAGAGGAAAAGGAACGGGAATTGACCTTAGCACTGAACGTAGAAAAAATGAAATCGGCTTGCAAAAAAAATGGCTGGGTGGTCCCCTAGCCCTGCCCCCAGATCGAAGCTGTATTCCGAATCGTCAGCGCAAAGACGCTAGTCCGAGAATTGCGCAAAGTGATTTCCGTCGAATCTAGTCAAACCAGTATTTCGTGTACCGACCCAAATGTGGCCATCGTTGTCCTCGAGCATACTCCAAACGCCGTAGGCACTTAAGCCATCTTTGATCGTGAAGTTCTTGAAGTTCACTCCGTCGTATCTCCAAATTCCGCTGTTTGTCTGAACGGTTCCTACAACTTCGCTGCCGCTAAACCAGATGTTACCCATTCTATCTTGCATCATGGCTTGATTGGCTTGCAACAGCTTAGTAGTATCGTCGTCCTGAATAGTCAATTTCGCAAAACCGTTGCCATTGTCCCGCCAAATGCCTTGGCTTCTCGTTGACAACCAGATCGCCCCGGCTTTGTCTTGGAGTATGTGTCGAATCCATCCATCGATTTTCGGCTTGAGCGTAGCAATCGATTTGCCATCGAAACGACAAAGTCCTTCTGTCTCCCCTAGCCCCGAACCGAGCCAGATGATTCCGCTTCGATCTTGCAGCATGCATTGAATCTTCTTGAGTTTTAGGTTTTCAGTATTGATTACCCGAAAGCCATCCAACAGTCGAGTAAACTTGCTCCCGTCAAAACAGTAGAGTCCATTGGTCGTCCCGAACCAAAGGCTGCCCAACTTCACCTGTAGGATACTCCAGACTACGTTGCTATCTTCGCGCGAGTCGGCTAGGGTCTGTCCAACAACGAAACGCCGTCCCTGGCTGTCGAATGTAAATGAAATTGAGGCAATCGACTTGCCATCGTAACGACTGGCACCCTTATCTGTACCAAACCAGATAGTCCCGCTGGAGTCCTCGATCATGGAATAAACGGTGTTGCTGCTCAGGCCATCTTTTTGTGTGTACTGAACAAAACCCATGCGGTTGTACCTGAAGACTCCTTCTCCGGTTGTCGCGAACCACAAGTCGCCGTTCTTACCCTGCAACATAGCGTGGATATTGTCGTGCTCGCTTGAGCCTTGAGTTTTAAACAGCTTTGGCTGTATGTCTACTTTGGCATCATAACTTTGTACGCTTTTTTCTTGTTGGCTGTAGAGTTGACATAAGGGCAAACAAGCATGCAACAAAAGACCTGAGAAACACGCTAGCCTAAAGAATAGATTTGTCCGCATGTGATTGAGCCTAATAATAATTTGCCGAGGAGCAGGCAATTCGCTGAGGGTATGTGCCGTGGATATGTATTGACGACTGTAAATCACGGTGCCGGCTGCGTATTGCCTTCGATTTTGGTTGATACCAACGTTAGGCACAGTTGCAGCTACGCCGCGAGTTTACAATCGGTTCGATGCATTCCGTATTCTTGCCTACGCAGGCCGGACGTGAGGGGTGGATGTGAACCCCTGAATCACTACGATCGTATCAGTAATTATCACGCGAATCCGCCGCTCAAACGCGATCCGGACTTCATTTGCTGCGCCCGGCGAGGCACTCTCAGTAAGTCATACCCAAGAAGGAAATCTCGGTTGATCCATACTCTTCTGGCAGAGCTTCCTCGAAGAACTTCGATGTGGATAGTAATATCGCTATTGTTCAGCTTGACTCTCGTTCCGATTTTCTCCCAATCCATTTTTGCTCAGCAAACTTCGCCAACTGCATCGCCCTCGGTAGCCGCGAATGATCATTGACTGGTGAGCGGATCAAGGTCGTAATGCGACCGGCGGCCACGATTACGGGCAGCGTAGTTGGCCCGGATGGCAAGCCGACGTCGGAATTCTTTATTCGTGTCCATGGTGCTGTTCCGCCCGATACGATGCTTAGAAGTACCGTGTTTTCGCAGGATAAGTCACGGCTAGGGCGATTTGAGTTGAAAGTGGCTCCGGAGGTTGAGTACTCTGGCAGTTTCGTTCGCAACACAGGCCAAATGGAAACACGACCGACCGTTGGCAAGGCATTCGGGCCGTTGACGCCGAAACCCGGTGAGACGATCGATCTTGGCAACATCGCATCTGCTAGACCCTGAGCCCGCAACCCAAAAACCCAACATCTCCCTCTAAATTCGCTAGAATCTTTGTCTGTACAGTGGAAGTTCTAGAGTTACGTGTTTCGGAGATTGCCAAGTGAAAGATAAAGACCATTTCTGTTTTTGGCTTGTTCTGGCTGCGGCCTTGACTGCTTGGCCGGCGCTGGGGCAGTCTCGCTCCGACAATCGCGAGCAAGAAGTGTCGCATGGAATTGTCGCACAGAAGATCGTGAGTGCGGACTTCGATCGGCCCGAGAACGCAGTCCAACTGATCGGTCCAAACGGGTCTGCTTTGGTGGCAGAGAATCCAGAATACGATTGCAAATGGACCTTTCACGATGGCGTGTTAACCGCGTCACCAAAGTGGGACAGCGTCGTGACTCCAGAGTCCTACCAAGACTTTCGCATGCACGTGGAATTCAATGTGAACGATGCCGTCGACCTCCCACCAGAAATGAATGGGAATTCAGGGATCTACATTCAACAGCGCTATGAGTTGCAAATTCTGAACTCGTTTGGAGTATCGCCAAGCGACTACAAGGCTACCGATTGCGGCAGCATCTATCAACAAAAGAAGCCCGATCAATTCGTTTGCCGACCTGCGGGCGAATGGCAAAGATTCGATATTGCCTTTCGGGCTGCGCGATTTGAGGGAGCACAAAAAAGCGAGAACGCCAGAATCACGGTCTATCAAAACGGTGCGTTGATCCACGACGACGTTCCGCTAAAGCGTCAATCCGGAGCCGGAAAAAAGGAGCAGCCTTTTCCGCTTCCGATCAAATTACAAGGGCATCACAACCAAGTACGTTTCCGAAATGTTTGGATCCAACGATTGACATCGGACCAACACGCTTTAGCGGAAAGTGAGTCTTGGCTAACGTACAAAGGCAACCATGGTCCAGGCAAAGGAAAGCACATAGTCCTCATCGCGGCCGAACAGGAGTATCGCAGCGAGCAAGCGATGCCCATGTTAGCGAAAGTCCTATCTGAGCATCATGGTTTTGATTGCACCGTCCTCTTTTCAGTCAACGAGAAAGGCGAGGTGGATCCGACTCTGCCTGCTCCGTTTAAGGACAAGACCAAACGGCACAACATACCAGGACTACAAAACTTGGCCCATGCGGACTGCATGATTTGGATATCTCGGTTTATGCAACTACCGGATGAGCAAATGAAGTTCTTTCATGACTACTTTGATTCCGGCAAGCCTTTCATCGCTCTTCGAACCGCGAATCACGGATTCATGGGCGGAGAAAAGTATAGGCTAGGTGAACGTACCGTGGGTTTAGGTGAGCTGCTGGGTGGATCCTTCATGGAGCACCACGGCGGTTGGCATCGCGAATCGACCCGAGGAATCCTCGTTCCGGAAAACAGTTCACACCCCATCCTCATCGGAGTGAAAGATATCTGGGGAACATCCGACGTCTATCGTTGCCATAGCGACAAGTCGCCGTTTCCGGACGACTGCACGGCTCTTGTCTTGGGCCAGCCACTACTGACTCTCAAGTCCGATGCTCTTCCTAATAGCTCCAAAGAACCATTGCCCATCGCATGGACGAAAACCTGGATAGGCAACAAGCAACTGCCGTCAAAGATCTTTCATTGCACGATGGGATCCGCCGAAGATTTCATGAACGCAGGCGTGCGAAGAATGACAATCAATGCAGCCTACTGGGGAATGGGAATCGAGTCGCAGATCAAGCCCGATAGTTCGGTCGATATTGTCGGCAAGTATCAACCATTGGCCGCCGGGTTCAACTATGAGGAACTGGGTGTCAAACCTCAAATGCCAAGCTACTACAAATGATGGCTAGGATTGCGCAAGTTCCAATCGCGGGTAACTTTAACCCCTGCCGCTGAATGACTTGCCAAAATCGAGCAATATCGTCATCACGTCCAATAATTTGGTTGGTGGATAGCTTTCCACCAGGGTTTATTTCCATTTGTTCCTCGCTTTTTCTGTGTCGCCTCAACAATACTGGACGCCGTATTTGACGTGCGTCAATATCGGCGTACGTCGTTTTTGACGCACCAGAAGTCGGCCTCAAATGAACGTGCGTCATTTGGGCCAAATTGGGGTGCCGCGATAACAGCTATGGACGCTTGGCGCTTGGTGTCATCGTTCGATTGAAAAGCATTGCGTCGAAGTGATTTTGCCACCGGGCATTCATCCAAGCGTACCCCAGCGGCCGCGACCACATGGGTGTGGTTGCAAATGGTGCGCTATTCGTTCCGCGAAAGGGAATCAATGCGTTCGTAAGGTCTGATTCATAACATAATCTTTCAAGCGTTCCCGATGGAGCTGGCTCAATTGGAGCTGGATGGCCAAACCAAGTACCGAAATTACCCTCGTAAGCCGTGAATCCAATCGAGTAAGCCTTCTCCTTGAGCGACTCGAATACATGTTGCCCCATCGGCATCGTATCCGCGTAGTTGATTTCCTGTGATAGCGGATTCAATGCATTCACGTTTCGTGCAATGTGAAAACTCGCCGCCCACACTATGATCTTGCGTTTCGGATATGCTTTTTCAGACAACCACAAAAGGTTTTTGGCCATCAGTTCATCGCGTAAATTGATCTGCTCACCGATGCTGCTGCCATTGGTCGGTTTTGGCCGAGAAAGGTATTCAGAAGTGGAACGGATTAGCTGCCTCCAGAACATGCGTTGGTAATCGCTGAGTCGATCCGTCGGCTGATCTAGTTTTTCGAGAAGCAAGTCAATCGTGACGACCGACCGATTTACAATCTTCGACTCCGATTTGCCATCGACAGCGTCTTGAACCAATCGTCGAAATGCGATCCAATCGTCATTCTCGGTGGGCATACAAAGCTTGGATGCGAGATCGTCCAGATCATCGATCAGATGTTCACGGCTGGCGCTACCAGTAAACTGGCAATCGAAGCCTGCCAATTCCAATGGCTTGGCCGAATTTGAATAGCTCGAAAGATACTCCCAAAGGTTTCGTGTTTGAGCGCTCTGAGTCCAGATTCCAAATACTCCTTGCCGAGCTGCATCGAGTGGATCCGTGCCGTCTTGGAAGGATTGCCATGCGCGATGGCAATCGTACAGCCCGCTTTCAAAGGCAAGAACATCAAAGCCCATCTCTTGATGCAGAAACTTCACCAATCGCGTCTTTGTCTCAAAGCAAACCCCGTCACCGTGACTTTGTTCGCCCAACAATACGATTCGGGCTTCCCCGATTAGTGACTGCAGTGGTTGGAGATCTTCAAAGTTTGTGTCGCTAGGATCGACAGTGCGGATTCGGAGGGCATGTTGCTTTAGCCAAGCGATGTGATCTGGATTGGTGGGCTGTGGCGGCGGGCTGACGGCCGCTTGCGACTTCGCTACCTTTTTTTTTGTACGGTGATGATCTGTTCGTCTTCTTTAGTGACTTTCAGTTCGGCTTGAACGATTTCGTTGAAGATGAGAACGCCGAAGGTAGCGTCATCTCCTTCCGTCAGATGGGACACAGTGACAAAGCCGTCCTTGTCGGTGGAGATCTTGATGTCTTCGGCAGAGATTGGATAAATCATGTGTTCCTTGGTTCCAGCCTTTCGTGATATCAGGACGACATCGGTATCAGCCATAGGCTTCTTGTCCTCACCCAACACTTTGAGGCGAATGGCTTTGGTCGGCTTGAGTTTAAAGTCGATCGAACCAGCCTTCTTCTTTGCCTTGATTGAGACGTATTCGCTTTTCATTTCGTGCCCATCAGCGAAAACCGTTACTAGAAACTCGTTGTTTCCGTCGGTCGAGTACATGTCTTCGAATTCGAATTTGCCATCTTTGTCAGTCTCGGTCAGGTTGTTCTCGAACGTGAACTTCTGATTTGGCCAACTTTTGTGAGCCAGCGCGACTTTTGCCTTTGCGATCGGTTTCCCGTCGGCTGCGATGACTTTGCCTTTGAGGCTATTGGAGTCAGCGTAGGTCGGCGGTGGGAATGATGCATCCGGCGACGAGGCGGCCGGCGATGAGGCGGCCGAGAGCGGTTCATGATTGGTCGCGACGTTGGGCTCAATAATGGCTAAGTTAGCGGCGCTGGAGAGGCGAGCGGCCAGGACAGCATTCTTTTGTTGCAGTTGGAAAATCGAATAAGTCAAACCTCCGATTACCAAAAGCGACAGTGCAACGCCGATCAAGCTGGCTCTGGTCACCCAAAGGAGAGGCCCGGTTTGGATGATGTGACATTGATCGAAGATCTTGTGACGGTCGCCGAATCGTTTTTCCGCTTCTCGGCTCGCATCCTCGGGCGTCCAGCCTTTGTCGACCAATTCCTCGGATTGGGCCGCAATATGAAATTCGATTTCTTCACGAATATCTTGTTGGATCGTTGCCATGGTTTGACCTCGAGTGATCCATCCAATCCCTTTTGCGACGTTCATAGCTTTTTTCTCTGCGAAGAAGTGTTTCTTTAGCTCTGGAATCCTAAAACTTGGTTGATCGCCTGGGACATTTGCCTCCAGGAGTCGGTCTCTCGCTTCAATTGTTTACGGCCATCTGCGGAGAGTTCGTAGAATTTGGCGCGGCGATTCGACTCGCTGGTTCCCCAATACGAATCGATCCACCCACGCAGTTCCATCCGGTGGAGGGCTGGATAGAGCGATCCCTCTTCGACTTGCAGATAGTCTTTGCTTCGCTCTTTGATATGGCGAGTGATTGCATAACCATGCAATGCCCCTCCCTTGAGCGATTGCAAGACGAGCAGATCTAGGCTCCCCTGCAGCAACATTGTTTTTTTAGGCATACTCATCTTAGGTTCAATCTCCCATAGTTGTTCTAGGGGAATATTCTAGAAGCCGCTTCCCTAGACAGTCAATGGGAGGATCGGAAAAAGTAGCAATTTTTCAGAACCTGCATGAGTGTCGAACAATTGTCTCAATTGTATTGAGGAACGATTGGGACATCCCAACGGAAACTACACAGAGCCATTCGTTGGATTACCCTTAGATCCTTTGCTTGAGACCGTTATCCAAGTTGTTTTTAACTACAGTTGCTTTGGTTTTCCAATTTGCCGTTTGCAAAGGGCAATCCGAGATTCTGACTCTCGAGATACGTATTGTCGATCGAGAAGGCAAGCCGATTCAAGACGCAGTTAGCATCCCTTGTTGATCACACGCGTTTCGCACAATGGTTAGGCACGATTTGCCGGCGCACCGCGAGCAGTTTGTCTCGACAACTACGTCAGCATGAATCGTTGATCGACGATGTCGTTGAGTCGACGCGAAAAGCTTGATTGCTTGGTATCGACCCAAGGGTAAAAATTTGTATCGCGCTTGGTTCGGGGACTTAAGTGTGAAAGAAGTGACGGCGAAAGACTTGCCTATCCTCAATGATTCGAACCGTCGATAGCCTAAGGCTTGGCCTGAAACGACCGAAGCGTGGCAAGCTGGCTGAATCAGCAATTCGCCCGGTCTTAAAAAGGGGCACGAGTAGAACCTCCGTCGTCCACAATTGCATCGATAGTCACGTTTGCGGATTCTTTCGGCGTTTCACGGTTGTGATTTGCTTTACCGGTCGTCGTTCGTGGAAGAAACTCTACACCAATACCTGTCTTCAGTTCTCCAACAAGAGATTGAAGTGTTTTGGCTGGAATTGCTTGACACCCATGAGCGCTGACACGCGAGATCGTCATTCCCAATTCTCTACCTTCCAGGTCAATGGGATGTCATGTTCAAACACAATTGGATAGCCATCAGATCTGGCATTGAATAGGTTGCCATGCGTGCCACTCAACTCTAACAGGACGTCAACAACTGCTCCTTCACGGATGATTGTTGTAGGGAGTTTCTCGCCGATAGTACGTTCGTGAACCACGATCGCCAGATCAGAATGCTCTCGAATGTCAAGTTCTCCGATTCTAACGATGACATCCCCTGATCTGATTCCGGATTGAAGTCGGTCCCGATTCATCGACTGACCCAATAATGGTCGCCCGCAAGTCGGCGAACACGCGATGATTACAACAGCAAAGTAGTTCCAACATGAGTATCGGATTGAAAATAATTTGATGAGGTTGTGGGTTGATTGGACATGCATTTCAGAAATTCCTTTAAAGGAGAATAAGGTTCTAGTGCTTGGAGTGTTGTAACAGCCATTCAAAAACTTCGTCGTTTTGATAGGTTTCGGTCCAACAGTCATGTTCCAGATCGGGATACTCGTGGTACATGGGCCTTCCGCCCGCTTGCTGAAGCAAGAGCATCATCGAACGCGTGCTTTGAACGCGCGCCGAATCATCCTTGGCTCCTTGAAAGCACCAGCAAGGAATGCGGCTTAGGGTCTCGATGGACTTGGGGTTCTTACCAGGTGTGATCGGTAAGATGGCGGCAAAGACTTCTGGATGGGCGGCTGCCAGACTCCACGTGCCTTCACCCCCCATAGAGTAGCCTGTTAAATAAGTGCGCTTCGCATCGACGCGGTATTGTTTTCGGACCTCTTCAAGTACTTGAATGGCTCGCTTGCCGTCCGGCGATTCGGACGACCAAGTTCCTTGGCGCGACTGCGGGAACACTGCGATGAATGGAAAGTTCGACTGACGCTTGCGAATTGCTTCCCCCAAGCCCCCTTGGGCTTGAAGTTCGCCATTGCTACCGGTCTGCCCGGCACCATGCAGAAACAGAATCGTCGGATATTCGACCGATCGATCGTATGCCTCTGGGACAAACACGATGTACTTCGACTCGCTTCCGCCTGCATCGCGAAAAGTCTGTCGAACAAAACCACTTACCGTAGTCGATAGCGATGATTGCTGCGAACTTGGTATGGGTTGCGTTCGATCGACAGGATTGCAACCGAGTACCAGCGACGTTGCGAGGAACCAACAAGAAAACCAAAGGCATCGCTGGTTGGACCGTGAGTCGCTCGCGAGAATGTTGCGTGGATTCATAGTTGAGTTGTTAGCTTCTCGATTTGGCGGCGGCGTCGACGAGAGGCTCGATACACTCACGCATAGCGCTGGGAGTCGGGTTGCCAGAGAATCGGTGACGAACGATACCCTCGTGATCAATCACGTAGACGGTTGGGAATAGGGCGCTCCAGGCACTTGAAATCGTGTTGCGGTCCTCACCTTTGTCTCGGAAAGATCGCCATGTCACGGATCGTTCCGAAGCTGCTTTGACCGCAACGGCCGGGTCGTCGTCGGCGTTGACTCCGACAATCACGAAAGGCTGTTCCGCAAAGCGTTCCGCTAGTTCGCGTTCGTGGGGAATCAGCTTCATGCAAGGACCGCACCAAGTAGCCCAAAAGCTCATCACGACAACTTTACCTCGAAACTCCGACAACTTCATCGGCTGACCGTCGATGTCCAATCCGATAATTTCCGGGGCAAGCCTTCCGATCGGCGCATACTGCATCGATTCGAGTCGAAGAATCGCATCGTGTCGATATTGCTCTTCGATGCTCTGTGCGCGGTACAAAGTCTTGCCGTCGAAGTTGACAAGCAAATCCCGATAGCGTTTTTCAGCCTCGGCTTGACGCTGAATCGAATTGTGGGCGATTTCGGCAAGAGCCATCGATGCAGTCAGCTTGACGGATCGATCCTCGTTCTTCTCGAGGATTTCCTTTAAGTGCTTTTCAAACTGCCACGCCCAAGGAGGGCTGTAACTGCCATTGCCGAACAAAGCGCAAAAGTTGCTAATCTCTTTGCTATTGGCGAATCGATTCAAGATTAGCTCGGCGATCTCGGAAACCAACGCCGGTGGCTCCTTGGCCTCCGAGCCTCCTCCGACCGCTCCGCAGATGCGGGAAAGGACAAAGGGAGCCATCGGCTGATCAAGGTCGCTCTTGACGCGAGCAAAGACAGCCTGGGCGGCCACATCGGCACTCATCGAGTTGGGCAATCCATATCCCGATGTTCGAAGCAGTTCTTTGAAGTTCGCGTTTTCGATTCGGGAGCAGAGTCGTTTGCTGATGAGCTCACGTTCTGGCATCCCTTGGCTCCGATCGTCCGCCATCAGTAGTGTGGCGAGCTCTGCCGGTGTTTTCGGGTTCTTGTCCGCAAGCTCGGTGCAGCGTACCAGGAACTGTCGGTCTCTTTCGATCGCTTCCTCTTTGGAAACTTTGTGACGATTGGCTTCATCCCATTCCCAACGTAGGGCCATGTATTGGCGTTCTGCTTTGGGTGGCATTTCCAAAACCGTGATCACGACGACCGCCGTTACACCCAGCAATAGCAAAAATGCGACACCCAAGAGTGTTCGCTTCACTAGTTTCCAAATCATGATATCCTCTTCCTTTGACTGAATTTGCAAGAACTTTCCAAGGTTTGTTTGTCGTTCGAGAACAGATACAGCGAAGTCGTTTGAGCGTCACAGGAAAGATTGGGATTTTCCTGTGACGTACTCTCGAAGGTGCTGTATCTAGAGAGCGGAGAGTGCGCAACAGCTGCAAACCAATAGAAAATCGGGTTAGTCCATGGATGAGTTTTCGAAGGAACGCCCAAAACAGCCGGGGCGAGGCTTTAGAACGACGCATTGGAGCCTCGTCACTGCGGCATCCGCCAACTCAGCGGAAGCATTGGAGGAACTTTGCCAAGCGTATTGGTCACCTCTCCATTTGTATGCACATCGTTTGGGGTTGGGAGCCGCCGAAGCAGAAGACCTGACTCAAGCGTTCTTCACCCGAATGCTCGATAAAAACTTGCTCGCGATTGCTGATTCAGGGCGAGGTCGATTTCGTACTTTTCTGCTCACAGCATTTCGCAGGTTCATCGTCAACGAATGGAAACACGAAAACACCTTAAAGCGCGGCGGGGGAACGACCAGAACATCGCTCAATTTGGACAACTTAACCAACACTTTTGCGTCCAAGTCAAACTGCGACCTATCGCACGATCGACTGTATGAGCGCGAATGGGCGATGACTGTTCTGCAGCGAAGTTTTCAGAACCTAGCATCTGAGTATGCCGCTTCCAATCAGACCGAATTATTCGAAGCTTTGTCCCCGCTGCTAACTGCCGACGATAACGGAACTTACCAAACGCTGGCTACACGACTGGATTCGACCGCCGGTGCACTCCGCATGGCTGCGAGTCGACTGCGGTCTCGATGGCGCGAGCAAATACGTTCGGAGATTCGTAAGACGGTTGCCAACGACTCAGAAGTCGATGACGAAATTCTTTCACTGTTTCAAGCTCTACGGCCATAAGCAAAAGCAAGTTGATGAGTATGACCAACCAATCCAACTGCACCGTGTGCGGGCAATGTTACGAATCATCGGACATCTTGCGATGGCAGTGTCCAGCTTGCCTGATTGCCAAAGCGATGCCTGACGGCGTAGGTGCGACAGCGCCTGAGCGTTCTCGCTTTACGCCTCCGACCGTAAGTGAACTGGCACCCTACTTTGATCAACTCGATATCATCGAGCTGATTGGTTACGGAGGGATGAGCGCGGTCTATAAAGCGGTCCAGAAGAACCTCAATCGAACTATCGCGTTGAAGATCTTACCTCATGAAATTTCCGATTCGCATGGTGGCTTAGCCCGCTTTCAACGTGAAGCCAAACTGCTGGCGCAACTCAATCATCCGAGCATCGTTCAAGTGTTCGATGCAGCCCAAACTGGGCCATGGTACTTCATCTTGATGGAGTATGTTGCGGGACCAAATCTGCGACAAGTGTTGGGGGAGTCCGAATTGCCAACGGACGAAGTCTTGCGAATCTCCTCTTTGATCTGCGACGGATTGCAGTATGCGCATGATCGCAACGTCGTCCACCGCGATATCAAACCCGAGAATGTACTGATCGATACGAATGGTCAGGTGAAGCTCGTCGACTTTGGTCTCGCGAAGTCACTTCATGGTTCGTCAGAGCGATTGGCTATGACGCAGGCAGGCCAAGTTGTCGGAACGCCGCACTATCTTGCGCCCGAGCAAATGCTGACTCCCGGAGATGTGGATCATCGAGCCGATCTCTATTCGCTTGGTATTATGATGTATGAAATGTTGACGGGAGAATTGCCACTAGGAAACTTCGCGCCTCCATCGCGGCGTTCCAAGAGCGATCCGGCTCTGGATAAAGTTGTGTTGCAAGCCATGTCGCGGGATCGATCAAATCGGCAACAGAATGCGAGCGAGCTTCACGCCTTGTTGCGAGCAGCCATCTATCGACCGAAGGACTGGAAACCTAAGGTTGCAAATGCAGAACTTAGAATCTCTCAAAGGCCTTCTTCGTTGATGAAGTCGGTTTGGGAGTTGCTCCTGTCGATTTGCTCGATACTCGCGGCCTTTGTTGGCTTTGTTGGAACGGGTAACGTTATCGATGGAGTTTTTCGCGATCCGGGCGATCGAAGCCAAGTCATATTCGGACTTCCATTGTTCACCGCAGTGACCTTGGTCGCATGGTTGCTATCATTTGTGTTCGCGCGCATCAACGTCTCGGACGTTTCGAGCTGGTCGGAGACCCGATGGACTCAGATACCCTCGTTCATCCCGCTTATGACGTTCTATGCGTTAGCCATTTTGATGGGTGTTGCAGGCCCAAGTCTCGTGATCGCCATCGTGGCGAGTTTTCCAAAGTTCGTTGATTTTGAGCAATGGAGCTTTGTCGGCTCATCCTTCGAGGACGCCGACAAGCATTCGTTTTTTACACACTATTGGCTCCGTGCTTTGAACGTAAGTCTCATCGTCGGTATAGCCTGGAACTTACTTTTGACGTTGCTATTGACCAAGTTCCCGAACAGTGTCCATGGCGTCTTTCATCCAACGACGCCAACGACGAGCACTCGCACGGTTAAGAGAATTGCCTTGATCGTAGCGTGCACCTGCCTCCTTGCAATTCTTGTGTCGTTTCTAATGGTAGCCGAAGCCAACTAGTCGCCGAAAACGCTGTGGTCGGTTTGTTTTGTTTTGTTTTGTTTTGGTTTGGTTTGGTTTGGTTTGGTTTGGTTCGGCGCAATGATGCTCGATTGGTTCCATTTCCTCTTGCAACGGCCAATTTGCCGGTAAGACACCTGACAATGTGCTTAAAGCACGAGTCTGCCGTGTACTCTTGCTTCTCGCTTTTGTCCTAATTCTTGGAACCTGCCTCGCCTTTCGTGCGTTCTATAGGGCATGAGACTGAAACACCAAACGCCGATGGAGGAAAGATGTGCTCGACGTCGTAACGAATATTGAATCTGCAAACATTACGTTGTCCGATCCATTCTCGGAATTGTCGGACGAGGAGTTGGCAGGAATTGCTAAAACCGATGTGTCGGAAACCTATCCTTGGCACTACTTGAGCAACACTTCGATATTCCCTATGCGCGTTACCAAAAACAATCCGGGGTGTTGCTTGCTGTCGAGAAGGACTTCCTCGAGTTGCGTTGGCAATTCAAATGCACCCAAAAAGCGATCCTCCCCTGCGATCACTTTGCGAAATCCATTCCAGTTTTGGCGCCAGTTTTGTACTTTGCTTGAAAAGACAAAATGGTGATCCTCAAACTTTTCACGGGCGATGTTGGTTCGAACACCGCCATGATTCGTAAATGCGATGACGTCTACACTATCAAAGGCTGGTCGATCCAGATCCACATGGATGCGGCCAGATTGACTGGCTAAACGATGTGAAACAGGGTTTTTGCCTCGCATCGAAAGTGAAGTGTCTCCGAAGTCATTGGAAATGTCGATCACGCCTTCGAGATCTGACAATTCCAATTGAATGCGTCCACATCGCATCCTCAAGCCTTTCCCGATTTTCGATACCATCATATGAAACGGTTTTGCAGGGGTCATATCTCTAACGTCGTCGCGATGCATGGTCCCAGCACCCTCGACTCCGAAGTCGGTTCCCGCGACATAGTCCACTTGCCCCGTCACGTCTCTGATTGATTGCAATGGAAACTCGCGACAAATCAAATTGCCCTCGATTCCGTACACATCAAAATCACCGCGGGCATCGCTATCCGTTGACCCCTCGTCGGTTATCGTCACATTTGCCTGCACCCCTTCGAGTTTGAGTCCTCTTTTCGCGCCGCGAATACAAAGGCTTGTGCATTTCGGAACATACACTGTCAACTCCGCGTACCGTTGCCGCACAGAACCATATTGCCCGGAGCCTCCTTGGGACATTGCACCCATTGAAATCGATTTGTTGTTCTCGTATTCTAGCCCCAACACAGTTAGCGTATCAACTTCCTTGCCAAGATACTCGCGATAGATTGCAAAGTTCTGGCGGATTTCCTTTACAAACTTGCTTCGATTGAGTTTGGCCTCGTCGCTCATGCCTGCCCCATCTTCGGCCATGAATTTTGCTTCGTCGGCTTCCCACTGCGCATCTGTTTTGCCAGCAAATTTGGCAACTCCCAATTGATGGTCTATCTCAATATCGTCCAACAGATCTTGCACTGGTTCGTCATCTGGCGACAACACCAACTTGCGAAGCTCCGCTTTGACATGGGATTGGTTCCATCCAATCACTTGCACGTGATTGCCAGTAATAGCTAATTGTTTTTCAACCCCCAATTCGAATTCTAGCGACGTCATCTGCTCGTGAATCTTTGCTCCTTCTACAAGAACACGGCTCGCTCCAAGCTTCTCACGCAATTCCGTAAGCGACGTCTTGAGGTTACGTAATTTGGAACGTGCGTCCGACGAGTTTTCAAGCCCTCGTTCGACGTTTGACTCAAGAGCCTCGAGCTCCTTCAACGCAGTGTCATATTGTTCTTTAAGCTGTTTGGGAACGAAGTACCAACCATTGACAGTATTGGACAATACTTCATGATTCGGGGGGGCTCTACGAACGTTTCGATCCGGTTGAGCGAACACGTTTGTCGCAACAAAGCTTATGCAAAAGGCCAGCGATGCATACCATATTCGATGGATCATTTGGGATTTCCCTTATTCTTGTCAAAACGTCGGTGCGGCCATTGCCGGTATTCGTGTAAGGTGTCTTGGATATCTCGATGCACTTGAGCAAGCGATAGTGATTCACTAAAGTCATTCACTCGCGACTCAGCCGCGCTCAAATCATCGAAAAGCCGTTGATACGTTGTCGAAACGAGAGTTACCTGGGTCGATCGACGCGTCGGGTTTATCTTTGGCTCAAACTCGATAACGGTTTCGATCTCAATATGCGGAGCTTGTGACTGCAACGGGCCATAGTTCTTTATCGCCACGACCAAGACGATTATGACTGAAAGACATGCTGCGGTAGCACACATGGTTTTGCTCGACCAAGTCCACTTAGGAGTAGGAATTGGAGTTGAAACCTTCCGGGGAAATTGTTCGGCAGCCAATCGCACTCGCTCAATCGCTTCATCTGATGGATTGCGCTTCAACACCTGCTCGATAGCCGACACCAGTACCTTCGAATCTTGTGGTTTGGAAGTCTGCGACGGAATACTTCGATTGCGTTCGGATGAGTTGTCGGTCATGGCAGACGCTATGAAATTGGAGGTAAAGTGGCAGGGTTGGCGATAACATCGAGGCATCGACTTAGTTTGCAACGAGCGATACTGAGAGCTTTGCTTACTGCACTGTTGGAAATGCCTAGCAAAACACCAATCTCGGTAACGTTGCATTGTTCATAGTGAAACAAACAAAACACTTCGGACTCTCGCGGAGCAAGTTTCGACAACGCGTTTTGGAGTCTTTGATCAAGTTCATTTGCAATAGCTTGTTCATCGGGCAATTGGGATCTTGGGTTTGGAATTGCGTCATCCCAGGATTCATGGGTTTTTCGTCGTCTCAATCGATCAAGGGCTTGACAAGTAGCCATGGTTCGAATCAGCGCCGGTTGCGAATGCAATGACCTGAAATCGTTGGTTTGATGGATTCTCAGAAACAAATCCTGTCCTACTTCCTCAGCTTCGGATTCATTACCAAGTACTCGAAGCGCAGCAGACAATATTGTTCTTGTGTGTGCAGCAACGAAGACTTCCCAATCCAAATTCATTGTGTCGATCTAACCCATCGGCGGGGCAAGTGGAGGTTTCCTCTACCAACGTATCGAGTTCAGAGCCGCTGAGCTTACCAAGCAAATCTTGGAATTGGGAAGTATCTCATTCTCAATCTACAGCTTGGAGACCAGAAATGGGCTCGAGAACACCGCGTTTGGTTGAATTGCGTACGCATCGCCCCGAGCTGGAGTTATACCGTTGGTACTTCGAAAAGATCGAAGTACACGCATCGCAAGTTCGTTTGCACCCTGGTTGCATCTTCGCCGCGCCGGAAGGCGCCAGTCGACGCGGCAAACGGTCTTTTGACCCTGCTCGGGGTGGCCATTATGGCAACCGAGCAGTATTTCCGATTTCCAACTCGCTCTGGTTTGAAACACGTTTGATACACCGGACTCGGACACGCCGGGTTGCTCATTAAGCGACCGGATTTCGACCGGCATCCACGACGTCAGCACGTTCTTTGGACGCGAATCTTTGTGCAAATCCCGGATCGAGAGTGACCATCCGCTTAGTCAGGACATTGGTCCGATCCTATGAAAATTTTGCACCTGCCGCTCGCCACTCACTCACGCTAGGAGGTTAAGACAAGGTAAAACAGTAGCATCGAAAACAGCCCAACGGGAAAAGATACGATGCCTAAGATCGACATCACTTTACTTGATGCCTTTCCTTTCGAATTCAAAACTTGGCACAGTGCCACGATCCCACAGATCATTGCAGACAATGAAAGAACGGCGGACAAAATAAACGCGAACATATCAATCAAGAACAAAGTTGGAATTGCCAGGAGGCTTGCTGCTCCAAGAACCACGCTGATAACTGCCAGCGAATTCCCCTTTGGCTCAATGCGATTCGCGAGTTGAGCGCGAGCAAACTGACTTGTTGGGCGATAACCCTCTTGCTCTGAATTCGGCTGCATCGATCCAGATCCATAAGCCTCAGGTGGATCCAGTGACGCCAAGACGCGGAGGAGGTCTTCTCGTGATGGTTCGTCCTTTTCTATGCGAGCCACAAGTTCTTGGATTTGATCTTCGACTGCGGAGACAATCTGACGTCGTTCATATCGACTGATGCCAGTGGACAATAGTGCTCGGTCGATGTTATCGAGCCTTGCATCCACGAGAAGTTGCAAGGAGGGAGCCAATTCCGTCAGCAGTGCGTTCATTTTGAAGTTCCTTTGAGTAGTTTTGAAACAGACTTGTTAAGCGATTCCCAATGTTCAATCATTTTTGCCAGTCGGCGATGTCCCTCGGAAGTCATTCGGTAATAGCGTCGTTGAGGGCCATTCGGTGACTTTGCGACCCGTATCAAAAGCAGTCCATCTTTTGATAGTCTTGCCAAGAGCGGGTAGATTGTGCTCTCGGTAAGTTCCAATTGTGCCTCCTCCCTCAATCGTTCGAGGATTTCGTAACCGTAGCCCTCCTGTTCTTGCAAGACAGATAGAACACACATTTCGACGATCCCTCGTCTGATCTCCGTCGTCCATATATTCATGTCAAAAGCCACGCGTCCTCCGATTCATCGGCCCGTTGGTTAAGCAGAGCAAACAGCTACATCGTGTCACATGGTAGCGAATGGCCAGGGCGATTGCAATAGTGAGGAAAGTAGCTGCTACTTTTCGCCATTCTTTCCTTCTTTCCAAAATCCCGAGGGGGAAATCCCGAGGGGCGGGAACTATAAAGACGAAATCATGATGGAACCTAACTCAAACCAAACCGATGAGGCACTTGCTGCTCAAGAGTGGTCGATGGTCCTGACTGCGAACGAATCGTCGCTCAAACAGGTCATCCGAGCTCGCACGGGAGAACCGCAGGTTGTGGAAGATCTCTTTCAGCAGCTTGCCTTGATCGCATGTGTTCGAGGCGATTCGCTGAAGGAAATCGTCCACTTGGTCCCTTGGTTCCATCGGGTTGCGGTCGTTTTGTCGGCTCGTCACCGTCGAACGATGGGGCGGATGAGGAGCAAAATCGAACGAGCTAGTAATGCCACTAAACAACCAACATCCAGCACTGGTTTGGAAATCCTTCTGAACCGTGAGCGGCATGTTCAAACACGACATTGTATTGAGGCGCTCGAGCCACGCGATCGCGAGATTCTTGTCCTGAAATATGAAGAGCGAATGTCGTATCGTGCGTTGGCTGAACTTCTTGGGATCACCGAGAAAGCGGTCGATCGCAGGTTGGCTCGAGCCAGAGAGAAACTCAGAAACCAACTCAACCACCTGGGAGTGATCGAACGCAATGAATGAGAAGATACCGTCTGTGAATGATCGACCAACCATTTCGGAGAATGAATTTCAATCACGGCTCGACCGGTTGGTCTCCGGGGACCTCGATGACTCGACTCGAGCGGAACTGATCCTCTCTATGGAATCGAATCCTCAGCAATGGCGTGCATGTGCTCTTGCGTTTTTGGAGGCTCAGTTGTGGAGCGAATCCATGATACTCGCCGGCGATGCCCATCTCCATGTCCCCATGCGACCTTCCGAGAATTCGGAACTAGTCCGCTTGGAAAAAACTCAGAGCGCTGCGCGAGGGCGAATTCCATTTCCAATCTCCTTGGTGACCGCTGCGTCGATCCTTCTCGCATTCACCATGGGATGGGCGGTGGAACGAGGTGTCCTTTTTCTGGCTAGCGGCACAATCGTTCGAGCACCGAACTCCGAGAAAGGATCAATCGCAAAAACGAATGAGTCAATGGCAAGGACGAATATAGAAACGAACGAACAAGTTTTGAATCAGTTGCGAAGCAATGAGCCGCTGGGAAACAAACACTTGGTTTGGGCGACACGCGTATTGCCTTCGGAAGGAGATCTGCCGGGAGCCCGCATCCAAATCCCGCTCGATCCCGCTCGCACCAATCCCGAAGAACGCGAACTCAAATTGTCGATCTATGACAGACAGATGATGGCTCGTCGCGGTCTTGAATTTTCAACGCAGCGACAATTCATCACCGCCAAACTTTCTGATGGGAAAGATGTTGCTGTCCCAGTGGATCGGGTCGTAGCGAGGCTAGTTGGAAGCGAAGTCAATTAGATGTGGTCTGAGAACTTTCAAAATTTCTGGAGTGTCTGAAAGGAATAAAAAGATGAGATTTCAAATTGCGATGAATTGGTTAGCTTCCGTAACGCTTGTTACATCTTTCGTTACAAGTTCGGCGAGCGGTTTAGCCCAAGACGAACCGAAAAGAGATGACATGCAATTGGCAGCGATTGAAAAATATTGGTCTGCAATGAAAAACAACAACGCGACGGTGTTTAATCACGCTTCCGTCAGCAATATGAAGTGCTCCATGTGCCATCAAGGTGTTAGAAATATCACCTGGGCAACACAGCAAGACAGCGGGGCTTCAAGCATAGCTTGGTTTGCTGACGCACTCCAACAAAACAACAACTCGAATTGCCAATTTATCATCCAGAACCTATCGACATCTGCCAATCCGCTTGGCGTTCAAGTCGTTTCCATGTCACCTGAATTCGCTGGCCATCTTGGGCTGGATAAAGCTGCCGTTGTTCTGCGCGAAGTTCCAGAGAGCAGCCCCGCCTATCAAGGAGGACTTCGTGCGTACGATGTGGTCCTGCAGGCCAATGACGAGAAACTGGATTCGCCTTCGAAGTTTGACAAAGTCGTTACCGCACAAGCCGGCAGAACACTCGCCTTATCCTTGCTTCATCGTGGCGGAAAGAAGGAGCTGACATTGTCCGTTCCTGGCATTGTTTCCACCGCCGCAACCCCAAAAGAGGAACTGTCAAAGGAAGCGCAAGCCGAAATGAGTGTTTACAAGCTCGGCGTCGTTCTCGCTTCCGTCGATGATGTACTTCGATCGCACTTAAATCTTCCCAAGGGGGAAGGAGTATTGATTACAGACGTGACAATGGACGGGCCAGCTTCCAAAATTGGTTGCGAAGCCAACGACATTTTCCTGTCGCTCGACGACAAGCCGATCACTAGCCAAGAACAACTAAAAAGCCTCGTCCAGACGATCGGCGATCGAGAGGTCGCACTTAAGCTATTGCGTCGCGGCAAATCGATCGAAGTCAAAATCAAGCCAAACTTTTTGAAGGAAGCTGCTTCGACGGATTATGCCAGTCAAAGAGCCGACTTTCTTGCTCTGCATACATCCCACGATTATCTCCTCAATCGGGATTATGATTTTCAAATTTCTCTTTCTCAAAGAGATCCTAAAGGTTTGGATAGCGGAAATTCGATCCAGAGGGTTAAAGCTAGCTTGGCTGATATTCAAGCAAAAATGACTGACATCATGGTCACGCTCGAATCCCTCGAAAAAGAGGCCACTGCTCCCCATGCGAACAAACCAAAGACGCCCTAGAGTGAAAAGGGCAATTGGGAACAATCATCTTTAATGCCTAGAGCCGATTCGAGGTCTAGTCCGGTCCAGCCCTCGCCACTAACTTCCTCCGGTTTGACACGCGTTTGACACACCGGTTGGCGAAAGTGCTAAATCGCAGCAACTAGACCTATGCCGTTGCAACGTGTTGCAACGGGCAAGTGTTTTTGCGGTCCGAACGGGTGGCAGTGTTGTTGGGCGTGCTGTTCTGCTGCCGGCATTGCTTGTTGTTATCTTGCCAAGCCTTGAAGTACTTGGACAAAACAAACTGAACTATTCGATAACTTGGGTTGGTAACTCATTTCCGGGCAGACAAAATAAATGGGTTCAAAACTTCTTTATCTATACAGCGGTTCAAGCCGACGGGACGGTTAACACGTGGAGTCATTGGGATGAAGGTGGAAAGCGATTCGGCGTCTATCGCGAAGGTGATGTCGTAGGAAACGAAGATGTAAAAGCCAATAGCCTTGAAACACGAGACCAAGCTGGAAGACTTTGGAAGATTGATGTTCGGTACACAGATCCTCAGCTACTAGCCCAGAGTGCGAATCGATGGGAAATTCATCCATCACAATTCCACATAACTCACAGTCATCAAGGTGAACAGCTAACTGCTCAAGACGCTCGTCGTCAAGATCACTAACCGCGAAGGCAGGTAGCTCCTTCTGGTCGGGACACGGTCTGTTGTCTTCGCAAGTCATGTGAGAATGTCCGAGAGTTCCTTAAAACGATGCGTACGCCCTATTACTCTAACGCGTGACCGTTACACCTTTGTTTTTAATTAGTTTTCGCCATCGTGACCGCGTCGGTTTGGTCGGCTGTAACGCGAGATCGTTAGGATACATATCGACTGATAGTACCCTTACGTTGCAATTTCGATTCAGGTTGCCTTATGATCAAATTAATCTCGGTTTTCATGGTCAGCCAATTGCTCGCCATTTCCACTTGCTTCGGGCAACCACCCAAGCTCGATTTTTCCTAGCAAATCGGTGAATACGTCCGCGAGGTCTTTGAGGATAAGAAGGGCAGGCTTTGGTTCGGAACTCTCTCGGACGGAGTCGGGAAACTCGATGGGACGAAGCTCACGTACTTTTCGACGAAACAGGGATTGGCTGGCAATCAAATCAACGGGATCGCCGAAGACGAAGCGGGGAATCTGTGGATCGGGACCGATGGAGGCGTGTCCATGTATGACGGAAGTTCGTTCAAGAATTTCACGGTGAGGGAAGGCTTGTCCGATAACTGCATATGGAGCATCTTAGTGGACCGTAAAGGAAACGTCTGGGTCGGAACGCATCGTGGTGTTTGTCGGTACCAAGGCTCCGCGTTTGTCAGTTTCCCCATTCCAAAAGCAAATGTAGCGAATCCATCGTCCAGATTCAGTACCGAGGTAGCATGGTGCATAATGGAAGATAGCAAGGGAAACATTTGGTTCGGCACGGATGGCGTTGGCGTGTGTAAATTCGACGGAAAGGTCTTTAGCCACTTCACGCAAGAAGATGGCATATGCAATAACAATGTGCGACAAGTGCTTGAGGATAAAAAGGGAAACCTTTGGTTCGCATCATGGGGGACAGACGATCAGAATGGTGGGCTGAGCCTTTTCGATGGAGACTCTTTCAAAAAACTCTTTACCGATGTGGCCGGCTTGAGCAGCGCGAATGTCAGTCCTATCTACGAAGACAAGGCTGGCAACATCTGGATCGCGTCAATGAAATTTGGTGTGTATCGATACGACGGAAGTAAACTCGTGTTGTTCAACGAGACAGACAGAAAAGAGTTGACAGTGAACCTTTGTGTTCAGAGCATTTTGCAGGATAGCAAGGGGGCGATGTGGTTCGGTTTCTCAGGAGGACTGTATCGCCTTATAGGTAGTTCATTTGTGAACGTGACCAAGGATGGTCCTTGGAAATGACAAAATCAAATTGAGGTCGCTCTGCTCAGTTGCTCGCAAAGCCATTCCCAACCCCCAGTCTTTACAGCCCCTTACCTCATTGAAAGTAGTTTGCCGTGCTCAAGTTATTCTTCTTTTCAATGCTCAGTTTGCTCGTTGCCAATGCCTATTGCTGTGGCCAAGATTCGAACAAGAGCTTGGAATCTTCGGATCCATTCCAAAAGACGATACGACCGCTTCTCGAACGGTATTGCGTCGAATGCCACGCGCCGGGAGACATGAAAGAGCTCGATTTTCTCGCTGCCAAGACACGGTCGGATGTTGCTCAACTTCGTGACATCTACGCCAGTGTTGTTGAGCAAATGGACAAGAAAACGATGCCTCCCAGGGAATTCAAGCAACCGACAAATGACGAGCGACAGATGGTAACTAAATGGATTAAGGAAACACTGGACTTGAAACCGGCTGACTTCGATCGAATTTCTGCATACGTCGTCGAAGCCTTCGAAGACAAAAAGGGGAATCTGTGGTTTGGAACTATGTCCGATGGTGCTGCCCGCTACGACGGCAAATCGCTCACTTACTTGTCGACCAAAGAAGGATTAAGTGGAGAGACCGTTACGAGTATCGCGGAAGACAAGAAAGGAAACCTATGGTTTGGAACTCATACGGGCGCCTCCAAATTTGACGGCAAGTCCTTTACCAATTTTTCAGAGTCGGAGGGATTGGTTGGTTCGGGTTGTAACTTACTAGTCGATCGAAATGGAATCCTTTGGGCGGGTACGAATGATGGAGTCTTTCGCTTTGACGGATCAGCGTTTTCCGATTTTGACATACCTGACCAGACCGAAAAGAGCGCGTCTTCCAAAGTAAAGGATGGCAAAGTATGGTCCCTTTTCGAAGACAAGAAGGGGAACATTTGGTTTGGCCGAGACGGTCGTGGCGCTTGTCGATATGACGGCAAGTCATTTACTCATTTCACCAAAAAGAATGGGTTATGCAGTAACAACGTCAGCGCGATAGCGGAAGACACGCTCGGTAACATGTGGTTTGGATGCCTATCTTCCGACAATCCTGAATATATTAGCGAGGGGGGGCTATGTCGTTATGACGGGACAACGTTCAGTCAGTTCCCAGAAACCAAAGGGCTATTCGCAAACGATATTTACTCGCTCTACACGACCAAGTCGGGGGAGATATGGATTGGTGCTACAGGTGTTGGAGCGTATCGCTTTGACGGAAAAGAGTTTACTCTTTTTGACAAAACGGACAGGGGATTTTGGACCCGCAATTTTGGTGTGCAGAGCATTATGGAAGATCGCAACGGAACGATGTGGTTCGGTTTCTCAGGGGGGCTGTTTCGCTTCAACGGCAGATCTTTTGTAAATGTAACAAAGGATGGCCATTGGAAGAAGTAACAAGACTTGTAGCAACGGGTTTTTTGAGTTGTACAACCTCGTTTGGCGTTCATTTCCTGAAATCCAAGTCGCACCGGTTTGACACGCGTTTGACACGCCGGGTTGCCGAAAGTGCTTAATCGCGGCGATTGAACCGAGCGGATACTGTTACAACTTATTGCATCTGGCAGCTGTCTTTGCGGGATATGTTGATGGTAGTGTTGTTGGAGTGATTTTCGCAGTGTTCTCTGGCTCGCCAGAACCGGGTGGACCAACCTTCAATAAATTATGCGCGCCTGCGGTTGCGATGGTCATAGCCCGCTTGGTCATCTCTTGACCTCGTACATCGCTGAAATTGACGCCGATTGAACTGCGAGAATGGGCTCATTGTTATACCAAGGCTTTTTTCCCTTTTGGGAACGGCAAATTCTAACTCTCTAGAGACTTAAGAATTCTCATTTTTGCCGCAAATCATTGGGCAGACGTTGCTCAACGCTTAACCGTGAATGGGGGCGGCTAGACTTCGCCCAGGCCTGGACAAAAGCGAGCCGCTCGCCCCGGCAGAAATTAGCTCGGACGGTTCCCAGAATGCACCAGGCAGAGTCATTGGCAAGAGTTGGTCTGGATGTTTTTGGCTAAACGAACTACACTGGGTATGGGCAGAACTATCCACTTAACCCATTCCCGCCAACTCGATTCGTTCTGAATCCCCCACCTACGATTACGCTTGGAACCTCAACGATGCATCCGTTCCTTTCTCGACGTCGATTTGTACTCAAGTCTGTTGCTGGAGCATTGGCCGTCCCCGCTTTGCCCTCCCTCGCTGATGATGCCATCGGAAAGCGGTCGGTCGCCGATGTCGCACCAGGTGCGGGTGTCAGTGCA
>JANMGH010000153.1:0-5310 GCA_031374515.1 Pirellula sp.
GCGGCATCGTAGTAGCCCCAGGCAGCCGTAGCGGGCGTGATGGGCAACTGGTGCTGGGCCGCTAGCCTGTATTATTCTTTCGCCGTGGGGCGCTAGCCCACGACTGTCTTTGCAGCCATAACCTTGGGCTAGCGCCCGACGGCTGATCCTTAATTGTCGTATGAATAATCCAGGCTAGCGGCCAAGCACGAGTTGCCATTCGCGGCCGGGCACACTGTCTCGGCACCTGTTGCGATAAGAAAAGCCGCATAGCGTGTAGTCAAATTGCGTTTGTATACGTTCGCTCATGATTTGCGTTCTTTAAGCGGGCAAGCGCGACTTGCTGCTTACGATGACTGACTTCGATGTTGTCCTGCGTGCTTGGCCAGCGAAGATAGTCAGGTCGTCCAAGCGTGCGTACCAAAAAGTTGGAGCTTAACGCTCGAGCGGCGATTCAGGCCCGTGCCGAAATTTCTAAGTGAGCTAGATGGATTTAGCCATTGGGTGACTACCACAGATCTTCAAGTCCACTTCGCACTTAGTGAATTTCCGCAGGTCGACCCCGTGTCCCGCGAACGCTTGTTGTTAATTGGTGTGAAAAGAGCATCGGCATGACATCCAACGGATGCATCGGTGACAACACATGTGAGATGTATCCACCTCCGACCGCTATCGTTGGACCGATGAACACAGACAAAATCGGCATCCGGATTTCGCGGCTCCGACCAGCGCCGTAGCCCACGTAGCTTCTAGCCAACTCGTCTAATCTTTTCTTCGCCTACGACAAGGCTCACTTCGATTTTTTGTCGAGGTCAATCAATTCCACCACTCCAAGGGGATCAAAGCTAAACAATGCGGGATCGACCTTTTCGTTGATTCGCAGACTTTTTTCTTGGACCAAAACGCTCGATTGAGTATCGTCCGGTATTGTTCTGAGAAACTCCGTTCCAATAATCGCACCCGAAGAATGTCGCACGACCCTTAAAACCTCCAGCTTGGATGACTTACCGTCTTTTTTGGATTCCACTTGAATTGGAAAACCATCCTTGCCTAGGGCAACAGAGAATACATTGTCGCTAGAGTAAGCGATTTCATAAATGCAACAATCCTGTCCGAGAATCGGCTTAGACTCTCGAAATGTCATGCGCTTGATCGTTGCGTCCCAGATCTCCTGAGACCGCAAATCAGTCCACTTTCCTTGGCTGATGTTTTCCCAAAACCAACTGTATGGCAAGATCAGTGGATGAATGTCCAATTGAATCGATGCCGAAACCTTCATCTTGCTGATCAAGGCGTCCTTTCCGTTAGCATTTTTCGACCAGTATTGCTTTCCGTCGAATGCAACCGTCTTTGGTCCCGCATTTAGGTAGAACTTATCTCCGTCGACAGCAAGCTTCCTAGGATAGAAAAGACTTACTTCACTCGCATATTCCAGGTTACACGAATCAAGATGCGAGGGCACAAGCCTAGCTTTCTGCAGCACTTCGAGATTTTGACCCACCAAGTTTCCACACTGAAGTGAAACGAGCACTTGAAATGTAATTGTTAGGATCGACTTATTCATAATGGATTCCGCGTATGAGGCTGGAAACAACTGACAGTCAGCAGATCGAGGTCCAACGCTGCAGTTTGAAACTGAGTATGGATTTTGGACATCAGATTGCGAATCGAAATTATCCACGATGATCAAGTATCGGAAGAAAAGCGACGATTCCAGCAGGTCACCGCCCAGAGGAAACGTACCATAAACCCGAGTGCCGACGTACCAATGAACCAGTCAATTGCCATTATGCCAGGCAATGCAGTTCGACCTGCGACCCAATCGGTAACTTGGTTGTAGGTTATGACGGCATAAAAAACACCGAAGATGATTAAGAAAAGTGCGCCCAGCATCCAAAGTCCTCGCTCTGTCCGCCATTCACGGAACGAGCCTGACATCGCACCCAAACCGCACATCATCGCCGCGGAGACAGCAAGGTCAAATCGCCAACAGACGCCGCTAAATAGAAACGCTACTAGGCCAAAGGAAATAACTCGGTCGATATCGGCTGGCATCATAATTTTTTTAAGAACTCCACGGTGCGGTTTTAGCCATTTGGTGTTGCTCGAGTATTAGAAAGCCAGTCGCGGCCGAGACCAACGAGAATACAGTCGCAATTGGCGCCAATGCCATGCATCCGATCATGAATGCTGTAACTGGTTCTCCCAAAGAGATCGAATTGGGATTTGCACTCGGATTCAAACGGACAACGCGGGAAGTAATCCCAATAAGAAACGCGCCTCCAAGGTCGAGGATCAGAAAACTTAGCAACATAGTCTTTCCAATTCCGATTCTCAAGAACCCTCGGCAAAACATGGTCACTGCGACGCTAATCCATGCTTCCACAATTAGAAACATCCACAGAGCACCGATTCTCGCGAGCAATGTTGAAACTGCTGCGATAGTCATTAGCCAGAACAGATGTTTGATTCGAAAGCGAAGTCTTTCCATAGGTGAGATTCACATGCCGAAGAACTTGCTTCATACCGGTTTGGGATCGTTATCCGGCTTCAGTCTACTCGACTCATCAGTCCTCTAGCAAGCATCCTGCTCCGTAGCCACAGCTGAATTGGTCTAAAGACAAACTGTGGAATGGAGGGAGCTAGGCAGCCAGCGCCGAAGAATTACGATTTGTTCGTGTAGCGACGACGACCAGCTATCAGAATCGCGGAACTGATTATAAGCGAAATGAAAGCAGCCAGTATCGTCATGTGAAGCCCTTGTCCCCCAATTTTTGTCATCAACGCAACAATTCCTGGCAAAAGAAGCGTTGCAAGGCAAGCATACCATTGTCGATGCGAAACAGAAGGATCGTGGGGCCAATGTCGTGATCGGATACGAAAAACCAATCCGCCCACTGGAAAGCTACAAAGAATGATCAGATAACCAAGTGGATTGGGATCGTCGCGAACAGAAATAGACCTTGGAACGATCAACGGAATCGCAAGCATCGCACCTACAATTCCTGCTACTGCGAAGTAGAGTAGTGGTCCGCGATGACGTCTCCCCTGCACTTGCGTCGGAATCTCTTCGGGTTGGCCCTTCGGGGCAGCATACGGATTTGTATCTATATTCATAGTGGCGTAACTGTGTAGCAAACGATTCCAAAGGCATCGAAGGAAGCTTTGAGATTGTTTGGCGTTGGAGTGCTGCAGTTTAGTAGAAAAGCCAGTCGCATTGCAATCGAGCCAGCGCCAACGTCCACAGTGTTGAACCGGCTACTGCTACGTCCTCATGTGGATAGGACGCTTGCGGCCTAGGCGAGCAGCAAAGCGACTTTTCCGACGCATCTGTCCGACAGCAAGCAGCCAGCGCCGTAGCTGAAGTGGTTTCAAGCCAAGATGTGGAGGGTACGAGGCATGTCAGTTGGTCTCAATGGACGTAGAAGTAGTAGTAGTTGTTGTTGTTGTCGTCCGCTAATCGAAGCAATGTTGATTGCGGCTCGAGTTTGCTGTTTGTTTTCTTCGGGGACAACGTGGGACCGCCAGCGGGTGCAAGGGCGTAGCTGTAGTGGTGGTAGGTGGTGCAGCAAGCAGAAACCATCGCGGTCCAGTTTCCATTCAGTTTGCGACATTGAGTTTTCCTGCTAACGAATCAATTGTCTCTGTATTCCGGAACGAGCTTTGGAAGCCTTACCTTGAAGGCCACTTCCAACCATACTGGCTCAGCAGATCGCCATTCTGAAGTACCGTTGCGCCATCATCCTTTTTCAATCGTATCGCTACACAGATTTCGTCCGACTCCAATTCGCTAACCAAAATCGGGTTATGGCTCACAACAATCACCTGGCTGTTTTCTGCAGCCAACTTGATCAGTCGCCCTAGCGCTGGAATCAAATCAGGATGCAAACTGTTTTCTGGTTCATTCAATACGATCAACTCGGGCGGTCGGGGAGTCAAGAGTGCCGCTATCAGTAGTAGAAATCTCAACGTGCCGTCCGAAAGCTCTGCCGCGGTAAGTTCGCGAGCAATTCCAGGTTGATCCAAAGCGACCTGCATTCCTGAATCGGTGACTTTTAGTCGAATCTGTGAGCCAGGAAAGGCATCGTCAATCGTTCGATCCAGTCCCTTATGGTCGCCTATCTCGAAAATGGTTTGTAGTGCTGCCGCCAAGTCGCTACCATCACCAGACATAATGGGTGTAAACGTGATTACCGATGGACGACGGGCGGGCGATTCATGGTCCACGCGAAAAGTGTCATAGAATCGCCAAGAACGGAGCGTCTCGCGAATGACGATCAACTCTGGTGCATTAAATGGATCTGCGTATTCCGATAACATACTTGCATGCCTCGACAGTGAAAGATCAACGTCTATCCATTTTCCTCCAGCGGCGCGTGCTCGCAGCGTCGTTGTTCGTCGGTCGGCACACAACGATCTGGCATCCATACTGGCTCCATGCCATAAACACTCTCGCTTCATTTCGGCGTCAAAGTCGAAAGCCGAGTCAGAGGGGATAGGCAATCCAAGATCCAAACAGTAGGTGAACGAATTAGATGAAAAGCCCAAACGTAGGCTTACGGGATCTTTGCCGTTTGACCTTAAGCCTGCCCAACGCACCGAGCTGAAGCCACCTTCTCGCGCAAGCGATTCGGCAAGTCGACCTGCAGCTGCGTCGGCAATCAGTTTTAGCGATTGGTACACATTGGACTTGCCGGAACCATTTGCGCCCGTAACGACATTTAGTTGCCCAAGTCGTAGGATGATCGACCGAATGGAACGGTACCCAGCAATTGCAACTTGGTTGATCAAAGTTTGGTATGACTCAGGGCTTAAAAATCGTTGATGGACGTATCGGCTTTATGCGAAGGAATTGTACCAACTCAACGTCCGTAAAGCCAAACTTTAGGCGCAACCCGATTCTCAATCGTTTTTTGGTAATAGCAGTTCGCCAAAATTCCTCGTACTCCCAGGTCCTCATTTGTTTGTCAGTTGCCATTCGAACAGTTACAACAACAATTCTCCGCGACTCATCTCCAGCCAACTATCGCCCTAGCCTAGTGAGAATCCCAATGCGCCCAGTATTGTTATGCATCTTGCTCGTATGTGGATCAGCCATCTCGGCTACCGCTCAGCAGCCGAAGGAGATTACCAACAGTATCGGGATGAAGCTGGTGATGATTCATGCGGGGTCGTTTACGATGGGATCGCCGGAGTCGGAGCAAGGACGGCAGGACAACGAGCTGCAGCATGAAGTAACGATCAGCAAGTCCTATTACATTGGTATAAACGAGGTAACACAAAGTCTATTTGTAAAAGTGATGGGGGCAAATCCCAGCAAATTCAAGGGAG
>JANMGH010000188.1:0-5026 GCA_031374515.1 Pirellula sp.
TGAAATCCGATCTCAGTGGACGCGTTTTGAATGAAACCGTGGTCAATCTAGACATCCCTGCAACGATCGTTGATCTCGCAAAACTACCTGTCCCCGAGAAGTATCAAGGCGCATCGCTGACTCCCTTTGTCAATGGCGAGACACCCAAAGACTGGCGTACCGACTTTTACTGCGAACACCATGCTGGAAAGAAGATCGCAACTTGGTTTGGAGTTCGCGACAACCGCTACACCTACGCCAACTATTACGAGGATAGTGTCGAACTCCTGTACGACCGAAACGTCGATCCTACCGAACTTGTAGATCTAGCAGGTAACCCAGAATACAAGGCCGTACTCGAGCGCCTACGAAAAAAGAGCTTGGACTACAAGGATAAATACACGCGACCGTAGTGCGATTCAATGTCAATGGTTTCCGCATAGTCAATGAGCTTGGCAGCCAACGATTTCACGTCATAATTCCCGATGAAGCGATTCACTTGACCAGGGCGCTAGCCCATGGTTAGTCGAAACCCCACTCCACATCAACTGGCACCATGCGAGGGTTGGAATTGAGCTAGGGTAGAGTAGAACTATTGTCCTCAATATTGTCCTCAATTGTTCACGCGATGTTTGCAACGCACATACAATTGGGACAGGTCACCGAACCTCTACCAGGTTCGCAAACTGATCGATGAAGCCCGCTGTTGCAACACGGCTGAAACTGCGGTCGATCGGTCGACGAGACGACATAGTTCTTTGGCTATTTTCTACTTTCGATAGGTTAAGATTCATAATGAAGCTGTTTACTACTTTTCTCGCATGTATCATAGGTTTCACATTTGCCTTCGAAGTCCGTTCAGTGGACGATGAACCGTGGCAGTCTCTGTTTAATGGCTCAGATTTCGCTGGCTGGAAAGTGGTCTCGATTCGCGACCCAGCGCCAGCTGTTATCGAGGACGGCGCGATGGTACTGAGACAACGCATTAACACGGTGGAACATACGTTCGTCACGACCGAGAAAAGGTACCGGGACTTCATCCTGGAAATGGAGGTTAAAGACGATCCGGAATTCAATAGCGGGATCTTGCTCCGTTGTTCCGACGCTCCAGTCGAAGCGGCAGTGCGGCTGAACGGCTATCAAGTCAAGATCGACAATACCAAACGAGCATGGACCGGCGGAGTGTTCGATGATTTCGGCAATGGATGGCGGTGGTTGTTCGATCTCAAGGACAATGTAGCTGGCCGAGAGGCGTTCAAATTCAAGGAGTGGGCTCGATTTCGAATGGAATGCATTGGACCAACGATCAAGGTATGGGTCAATGGTGTTCCGACTTGCAATCTCATTGATGAAAAGTATCGAGAAGGCTATATCGCGTTCAAGATTCATACTGTGGGGAACAAGCTCAATGCAACTGAGAGCGCGATCAGATTTAGGAACATTCGTATCTTGACCGAACAACCTGAGAAATACGCTAAACCCATGAACCTCGAAGCGCGTAAGGCTTCGACTGTGCCCGGCGAATACGATAAAGCATCTCCATAGACGGGAGGCGAAAGACCTCAAGGGAAATTCGGCGTTCGCGGCACGCACTAGATGTGCTCGTCCTCCACAAATCGACGAAGTCGCTCAAGGGTTGCATCCCATTGCGAGGAAATATGGTCGAGATAATTGCGAACTTCGGCCAGTTGCCGTGTCTTGATCTGCCAGAGTCGATCGCGCCCTACACGCTGGCTTTGCACAAGTCCGGCATCCTCGAGCATCCGCAGGTGCTTGGTTATGGCCTGCCGTGAGACGAGAGTGCCTTGCTTCAACCGTATGGTCGACAACGCACCGTCCTTGCATAGCCGAGCAACCATCGCCAATCGCACGGGGTCACCAAGCGCGGCAAAAATAAGAACCGTCTTCGTTTGTCGCGATGTTTGAATCTTCATTACCTGTGTCCGCGTAACAGGTTAAATCGGACGTTTGAGGTACTTTTCGATGAGCTGCGTCTGGTGAGTCCATCCACCATCGTTAGCCTTAAAAGCTTGAGCTCGACGCGACATGGGAATCTGTTCAAAGCCCGACTCCGTGATCGTCAACAACGTTCCTCCATCGACCTCGGACAACTCAAAGCTCACCAATGTCATCGGTTCTTGTGAATAATCGTAGTTCGGATCGATCGCGAATGGATGCCACCGGAAGGCGAATCGATTCATCGGTTCAATCGACTCGATCCGAATCTGAAACGGCTTTCCAGTGTAAGGCTCTTGCAGCTTCGCCACCTCGGGATCGACCTGGGTGGGAACGATTCGGCCGTGTAGATCCGAGCCTGCGACGAATGGGCCATCAAATTCGACGCCGAACCACGAGCCGAAACACCTGGAGTCGCTAATTGCCCTCCAGACACGTTCACGGGGCGATTTGAGTATGATTTGCTTTTGGATTTGATCCGAGTTCACGTTCATCCTCCTAGGTGCAACTAAATGGTTGCGTCTATAATAACAGTGACCCGCGCCAGAAGCAATATTTTGGTTGCGTGTGAGTGTTTATTCGCCGACTCCGAGGACCCTGTAAAATGGGTGGCTCGATTGTCGATTGAAGCAGGGGGCAACGAGTTGAGGCCCGATGATTTCGTCAGAACACCTGCACATCAGAAACTTCCAGTTGGATAGACAACGCCGGATCAGCCAAGGGTTTGGTTGGCTGTGTATTACGGAAAGGCTAGAAATAACGTGAAGAAAGAACCAAAGTCGGAAATCGTTGTGCCTCTTCGAATCGTGTTAGTTGATCCTACGCGCGGAGTCGATTTCGGCATTCAAGAGGGTAAGGGCAATGACTACAAACCCATTCAAGTGCAACGATCCAAGGCTGGCAGTCTTCAACTCGAATGCATAATCAATGTCAAAGGCGACCGGATAATTGGACCACCAAACTTTGTCGGACCCATTGCACAAGGTCCACCAACTGAGCGTTTCATCTACATAGACATTGGAAAATCTGCTGGGCAGATCGACAGTTGTTGGCAACGTCGAATCAAAATTCCGTTGCAAGGAATAACATGGGAAATGATAGAATCGGTTGTGGAAAGTCCAAAGCGATTGCTGCAAGCAACGATTCCAGGAACCGGTAAAGATGGTGGGCCAAGCTGTGCTACAGTAAAACCGATTGATGGATGGAAAGTGGTGAAGTAGGTAGGCATCACCCGCAAAGCCCTTGATTCAATCAGGCAATTCTCACCCGGATGGCGATACTCAAGTTAAGAACATCCGCGATCATGTCCAAACAAACTCTTAGACGGCCCAGCAAAATGCTTTTGAAGCGCAGTGCTAATACTTTGGATTGTGTTGGTGCGCTGTTGGCGTTTTTCCGAACGGGGTGGTCTCTGAGCCTACAGTACAGTAACTCCCATTAGGGATGGTTGCTTGGGCGCAAACAATTGCAGTCCGGCATAGCAAATGATCAAGAGTTGAACGAAATTTGCGTTTGCGGCGCTGAATTTGCTCTTGATCGCATTCGTCATCGGCATATACCTCCACGTGCACCCCAAGCTGCAATAGTTATGCTTTGTGGGTTCCGATTTATAACCTTCACCGGACGATTCGAGTACTTGATTGATGGACGGCTGCATTAAACTATTACTCGTCGCTATGTTGGTTGGCTGTCACTCCAAGGGGCCTCCAACAGCCCCGCCGCTCCGCCCAACGGAAGTCGAAGTTAGCCCGGCATCGACCTCGAAAATGGTTGAATTTCGAGAATATACTGGTCGCACCGCGGCAGTGGATTCAGTCGAAGTGCGTGCTCGCGTCAGTGGCTATGTCATCAAAACGCCGCGAGTAAAAACCAACGACGACTCGATCCCCAACGTGACGGTCCAAGAAGGAAAGTCCGTCAAGAATGGCGATTTACTTTTTGTAATCGACGATAAACCTTACGAACTCGCATTGAAGCAATCACTTGGATCTCTCACGGCCTCCGAAGCGAGGCTGAAATTAGCTGTGAATGAATTGACTCGAAGCGAGCCACTAGTCAAAAGCAATTCGATCAGTCAAACAGAGTACGATCAGGCTTTCGCTAGTGTTGCAGAGTTGAGAGGCCAGATCGAGTCGCTCAAAGCAACGGCCGCTCGAAACCAATTGGACCTTAAATACACCCAGGTCCGCTCTCCGATTGACGGATTGCTTGGCCAGACGTTAGTTACGGCTGGCAATTTGGTCGTTGCCGACTCGACGGTCCTAACGACTGTGGTCGCCGTTAATCCAATTTACGTTAATTTTGATGTAGATGAGCAATCGGTGCTCGACTACCGAACTCGAATGCTCGATGGTAAAGTCGAGAGCGCTCGCGAAGGAAAAATCGTGGTTCGCTTAGGACTCGCCAACGACGATGGATTTCCGAAAGTAGGGGTCATCGACTTTGTAAACAACATCACCGACCCAGGCACTGGAAATACGAGAGTTCGAGCCACCTTCGAAAACACTACAGGCATACTTTCTCCTGGATTGTTTGCGCGCATTCAATCCCCGTTCAGCGGTGAATATCAAGCGGTAATGGTGCCCACGAAATCGATCGCAATGGATCAGCAGGGACGTCATGTGATGGTCGTCGCGGATGATGACAAAGTCTCACGCCGCGCTGTCAAACTCGGCCCTATCCAAGGCGATAGGACCGTAATTCGCGAAGGGGTCAAAGCGGGCGAGCGAGTCGTGACATCGGGGTTGCAAAAAATTCGCCCTGGCGTTGAAGTACGTGTTGCGAGCCCTACTAGTCACCGCGACGGCGATAAGCCGGCAGGCGATGAACTGGGCGGTCTGAAGTGATCTCCAATTTCTTTATCAATCACCCAGTTGCGGCAAACGTTATCGCTTTCATGACGTTGATCTTGGGGTTGGTCGGGCTATGGAACCTGCCAGTAGAACGATACCCGAATATAACCCCCCCTACGATCCAGGTCGTGGCCAACTATCCGGGTGCGAGCGCTCAGGTTATGTCCGACACTGTGGCCGCACCACTGGAACAGCAAATCAACGGCGTCGAAAACATGCTGTACATGACGTCAACCTCG
>JANMGH010000198.1:0-26135 GCA_031374515.1 Pirellula sp.
CTGCCTCGCGTCTAAAGGCTGGCTTCAACGAATGGCGTACCTTATTGGTGCCGAAGGGCTTCGATGGGGTTCATGTTGGCGGCCTTGTAGGCCGGGTAAACGCCAAATACGATGCCAATTGCTACGGATATTCCAAATGCGATGAGAATCGATGCGAGGCTAGTCGAAGTCCTGATTCCGAGCAGCAGCGAAAATGCGAGCGGCAAAAGGACCCCCGCAATAACCCCCAAAATGCCCCCGCTGGTACTAAGAACGGTCGTTTCCATCAAGAACTGCAAAATGATGTGGCGGCGCTTTGCGCCGATCGCGCGTCGAATTCCGATCTCGCGTGTACGCTCCGTAACCGTTGCCAACATAATGTTCATGATGCCGATTCCACCCACCAACAACGAAATTCCAGCGATCGAACCTAACACCAGATTCCACAATCGTTTTTCTCGCTCCGCCTGATTCAACAACTCGAGCGGGACTTGCACATCGTAATCCTTCTTACCCGCATGGCTCTGTACCAGCATCGTACGAATGATGGAGGCATACGGCCGAACCTGCGATTGGTCAGGGAACTCAACGGTGATTTCGCTCAACTCAATTCGCACGTACTGACGGGATCCGGTTTCAACCAACCGTTGCACAATGCCCATTCGGTTTTGTGCAGAAGAGATTGGGACGTACAAATCGTTGTTTTGATCGTTAGTATCGTTGTTCAGAACCTTGGAAGATCCACTATCGCGGCTACCGACGACACCGATCACCCGGTATGCGTCGTCGCCAACCAACAGGGTTTGTCCAAGCGGATCATCGAAACCAAAAATTTCGTTGGCCACGCTGTTTCCCAAAACGATGACATTGCTTGACATCCGAACGTCTTCCTCGCTGAAAAACCGACCGTGCACCTGCATGTCTTTGACCTCGGGTAACAATTCGGTTGTACCGACCACTCTGGCAGAAGTCACATGACGTTTCCCGTGTTGCAGATTTTTCTTGTGCATGACGGAAGGGACAACCTTGCAGCCTTGTCGTTTAAACTCCTCAAACATCCGAAGATCGGAGTAAGTTAATCCGTACGACAAAACGTAGGTCGACGTACTAATGGGAGTGTCGTTGGAAGGCTGCGGCTTGACGCTACGCACAATCACGTTGGCGGCTCCTAGCCGCCGAATCTGTTCCAAGGCTTCTTGCTTGGATCCCTCTCCAATCGATAGCATGGCGATGACGGATGCTACCCCTAGGATAGTACCCAACAGAGTCAATACGCTTCTCAATTTGTGAAGCAATAGATTTCGAATTGCTAAGCAGAAAGTTGCAAACAGCACGGATGTGGAACTCGCCCTAGTCTCAGCATTGCAATGCTATGATGCAGGAATCGAAGGATCTTTGTCCGAGAACATCGCTTCCGCCAATTCTTGTGCGTTCATTGCGATCGACTCCCCCTCAGACAATCCACTTTGAATGCTAACTTTTGTTTCGTTAGTCTGGCCAAGTTCAACAGAGCGTGCGTGCGGACGGTTCGATTCATCTCGAACGATTACGTAAGTTTTTTCATCGTGTTTGACGACCGCATGGAGTGGAACCGTCACGACATCGGGTATCGAATCCACTAGGATCTCTGAGACCGCAGTCATGCCCGGCTTGAGCCCTTCGACTTTTTCGTCAATGGTTACGATCGTTTGATAAACTTTGGTGTCATTGCCGGACCAACTATTCTGTTCAGGCAAAACAGCTACCGACTTAACTGTACCTCGATACTTTAGGTGTGGAAACGCGTCGACCGAGACTCGTACGGAAAGCCCTGTGCGTACTTGATCCAGTGACGACTCATGTATTCGGGTCTCAACTTGCATCGAGTCCAGGTTTGGAATCGACAATAGCTTTTGACGAAAGATAACGGGAACACCTTCACGAACTTCCAAGGATTTGCTGCTTGGATAGGCTACCAGCCCGGATTGTGGAGCGTAGATCTTGCATTTTTTCAGCTGAGATTGATATCGAGCCAATCGCTCTTCTTCTTTCTTAAGCGATTCTTCTTTAGCTCGCATGAGGGCGTGCATCTGAGCAAGTCTAGCTTCGTTGTTCCTCAAAACTTGTTCGAGTCCTCGCTTGGCCGTTGCCAACTTACCCTCCAAGCTCAAGAGGTCTTTGCGTTGTTCGTAGACCTGCATTTTCTTCAATGTCGAGACTTCGGTTTGGAGCTGATTCAATTTCGCAGCAAACTGACCTTCGGCCTGCAAATACGTCAATTCAATGCGCCGTACTTCGTTGCGAGTTGCGTAGCCAAGTTTGAAGAGAGATTGAACTCCCCGCTGTTCTTCGCGACGTAGTTCCATTGTCGCTTGGGCTGCGAGTATCTCGTTGTTGACGTCATCGATCCGTCGCTTGTTTGCATCGATCGACAACTTCTGGGTTCCGTTGTCTTTGTCGACATACATCTCTAGTTCCAGTTCAGCCAATTTGATAAGCAGTTCCGATTCTGCTTTGGCCGTCAAATTCATTGTTAGCTGATTCTTTAAGTTGGCCTCCGCTTGGATTTTTTCCGCAATTGCGTTCTCTGTGTAAAGGACTTGATCATCCAACGCTTCCTGCATGGGATTCGAATCCAATTCGAGCACGAGATCCCCTTTATTTACCGAGGCACCATTTGGAATCATCCATAAGATCGTTGTGCCGTTGATATTGTCTTTGCGTACATCTTCGACTTCGCAAAGTAACTCGACGTTCGTTTGGCTTTCTAGGTTTCCGCGTTCCAGAACCACGACTTCAAGATTGGAACGGTCTACTTCATGCCAAACGACTTGTCCTGTCGCTGTCGATGAGCTAGATCCTTGCTGATTCCAACTCCAGGCCACGAGCGACACAGTGACGATGCCGATTAGCAGCATCCAAGTGCGATTGTGCTTCGCGGTCCTCGGCCAAGGATTACTGGTAGGCGAAATGTCAGGACGATTTGCATCCGTGGACATGATGATCGATATCCGCTATGGGGGGTGGGCTAGTGCATTCGTTGAATGAATGCGAGTGGGGAAGGATTACTGAATCGGAGGGTCGAAAATGCTATCGGGCAACTCACTATATCGTTTGTTGGATCGAACCCGAGATAGCTTTTTCTAAACTTTAAACCAATTTCCAAGAAAAATCAATTGAAACGGCTTCCAGGATCGGCATCCTCTGGGCCAAAAATGTCGATGCACCACGTCCCCGAAAACAAGAATACAATGGCGAATTCTTGCCAGTCCCCTCTGACTTTTGGAGTTTTTTCGGATGCCAAAAACGATCATTACCCTTTTGACGATGGCCTATTCCATTGCGAGTTTCATCTTTTTTGTCACCATTCCGTCGAGTGCGACATTCTCGCAAGATAAAAAGGACCGGATTGTCGTTTTGACCTTTGATGATTCGGCCAAGACGCACTTTTCGACAGTGAGGCCCATATTACTCAAATACGGTTTTGGAGCGACCTTTTTTATTACCGAAGGCTGGGACTTTGCAAGCAATAAGCGAGACTACATGACATGGGACGAGATCGCACAACTTCATCGCGATGGATTCGAGATTGGCAACCACACTCGCGATCATATGGGCATTAACGACAAAAACTTGGATCGAATCGAGGAACAGCTTCAGGCCATCGATGACCGCTGTAAAGAACACGGGATCCCCAAGCCGGTGTCGTTTGCGTGGCCCGGAAATGCTACAACGACCAAGGCATTCGACATACTTGCGAAACACGGTATTCGTTTCGCGCGGCGCGGTGGTGCACCCGAACGATCTTACGAGTCTGGAGCCGGATTTGCGTACGAGCCAGGAAAGGACCACCCGCTGCTGCTGCCCTCCGCAGGCGATGCCAAACCCAAGTGGGAGATAGCTGACTTTATCTCAGCTGCCAAACAAGCTCAAAACAATCGAATAGCAATTTTACAATTCCACGGCGTTCCAGACACGGCACATGATTGGGTAAGCACCGCTTCGGAAAAGTTCGAGGCTTATATGCACTACCTTGCGGTTGAAAAATATCGAGTAGTTGCTCTAAAGGATCTTTTAAAACTGGTGCAGCCAGCTGAGTTACCGAAGGATCCGATGCAGATTGTTCGAGCCAGACAACAGGCACCGGCTCACGGCCCACGTATCTTTTGGATCGATGTCGAGGGTGGAGCTGCAACACTCATTGTTTCACCTGATGGGGAGTCTGTCCTAATCGACTCAGGAAATCCGGGGTACCGAGACGCAGATCGCATTGCCAAAATTGCGACGCAAGAAGCAGGATTGAAACGCATCGATCACTTGATCACTACCCACTATCACCGAGATCACTTTGGTGGCGCTTCGACGCTTGCCAAGTTGTTGCCGATTGGAACAGTATGGGATAACGGTGCATTTGAGGGTCAAAGAGAAAAGGCGGATCCAGACTACTATGAATTCCAAGCGTCAGACCGCCGCACTATCTCTGCCGGCGATTCGATCGAGCTTCGAAACGGAAAGGGAATGCCCACGCTCTCCCTGCGTTGCCTAGGTGCGCGTCAGAAATTCGTTCCCGTCGATGCGACGGTCTCGGAGAATAAAGTCTGCCAATCCAGCCCTCAACGACCTGTGGACAACTCCGACAATGCCAACAGTGTTGTCATGCTCCTTCGATTCGGCGACTTCGAATTTCTCAACACGGGCGATTTGACATGGAACAGTGAGTTTGATTTGGTTTGCCCTCAAAATCGAGTGGGCAAAGTAGACGTATTTCAAGCGAGCCATCATGGACTCGATCAAAGTAATAACCCAGTACTGATCAAGTCGATTGAGCCGCGTGTTGCGATCATCAATAACGGGACAAAAAAAGGCTGCATGCCGATGATGTTCTCGACGCTCAAGGAGACGCCGAGCATAGCTGCTGTCTATCAAATGCATAAGAATTTGAGGGATGATGGATCGGTCAACAACGTTCCTGATGAGTTTATCGCCAACCAAACGGTCGATTGCAAGGCGGAGCACATTCGTCTATCCGTTGCCGCGGACGGCAAGACATTCGTGGTGTCGGTCCCGGCAACTAGCCACGAAAAGCAGTACAGTTCTGTCCCATAGCCGCTGTAGTTGGTTTAGAATGGACCGGACGATCCCAAACCCTTCCTCACAGACTCGCCATGTTCCATAGCATTCACCTCAGCATTTTCTCTGTTTTTTCGGCTATTGTTCTCGCAACCTTCGCCCAAACCAATTCGACGCTGGAAATGCCGATTAGCATCGTCAAAACAACTCCCGGAAAACCCCCATCGGATGCCATCGTGCTCTTCGATGGAGGAACATCCGATGCGTTCGTTGGTGTCGATGGAAAGGCATGCAGTTGGCCGGTCAAAGACGGAGTGATGACCGTTGGCGCCGGCTTTATCGTTTCAAAGCTGCACTTCCGGGATGCGCAAATCCATGCCGAGTTTTCGGTCCCAGAAAATGGCCATGGCAATAGTGGACTCTACATTCATGGCCATTACGAGATGCAGATCTCCAACACGGCTGGCTCAACAGCACCGAGCAAGGAGCTAATCGGCTCGTTGTATCGATATGAACTGCCGCTCGTCAATGCCGGCCGGCCTGCGGGTGAATGGCAATCCTATGACGTTATTTATCGCGCGCCGCGATACAAAGACGGCAAGATCGTCGAACCAGGTTCCATCACCTCGATTCTCAACGGCGTGTTGGTGCAAAACAGTGTCTCTTTCACCGAACCTCGGTCGCCCTACACTCCCTACGTCTATCATTCGACTCCCTATACGGCCCGGATTCTTGAGAGCTTAAAAAGAACGGAAGCTGGGCCTCTCTATCTTCAGGACCATCAGAGCCCTGTTCGCTACCGAAGCGTTTGGATTCGACCGTTGGACGATAAGTCCTCGACCTTTAGCGCAGACAACACAGAAAGAAAATAGAGCTTTCAGCAAACTTATTCTCAGCAAAGTACAATCAGAGTAATCCTTCCACCGACGCGTGACTCACCCCTGGAGCCCATAAATGCAATTGCAAACTACCTACTCATCAATTCGAATGAACTTATTCGCTGCGGTCCTGGTCTGCACATCAGCGATTTCGGTTGTTAAACTACATGCTCAGGAGCCAGGCGAGTGGCTTTGGTTCGATCGATGGGTTACAAGCCTTGCACCGGGAAGCGATGGGAATCTCTACGCATCGCTTGCAACCGGAATGCCGCATCGTGAAGGATCCGTGGTGAAGTTCTCGAACGAAAACCCGGATGAAGCAAAAGAACTTTACAAGCAACCAGCCGCCGTTTGGGCCGTTGCAACCTGCCCGGACAAATCGATGCTCGGTTCGACGGACTACCAGGGGAGCTTGGCCATCTTTTCTATTGCGACCAACGAAACAAAACACTTTCCAAAAGCCTTCACCAGCTGGACAAGAGCCATTGCCTTTGCTGCCGACTCCAAGCATTTGGCAGCAGGCAATGAATCAGGAACCATTTTCGCTTGGTCTATTGGAGAAGCCAAGTCGATCGCAAGCCGCGACTTAGCGAGTGGCCAAATCATGTCCATCGCATTCAGCCCAAATGGGGAAACTCTCGCGGTCGCCACCGGTTCGGGCAAACTCCATCTTGTTAAATGGCCCTCGCTCGAAGCGATCAAGGAAGTGACTGTCGGTACTCAACCACTGTGGTCGGTTGCATACGGTAACAACAACCTACTGTGGGTCGGCGGCGCAGACGGAACGGTTAAACGCATCGCGGCCGAAGGCGAACCACTCGAAATCGCAAAGCTAAATGATTGGGTAACCTCTATTTCAACTCTTCCCGGCGGAGGACTAGTTGCAGTTTCGATGCGTGGTCAGGTGAAACGGTCCTCGGACGCGGACCCCAAAAAATTATTGGATTGGGCAACAGGCCCCAAGGGGATTTGGGGCGTAATGGCAATGACAAGCGATCGGATTATCGTTGCAACGCGTTCGCTCGGCCCCTCCGTTCTGCAAAGTGTAGGGCAAATTCAATACGTCGCCAAAGACGCGGAAACCAAGAAAGCAGAACGCAAAGCAGCTGCTGAGAAAGCAGAGGCCGAACGGGTTGCTGCGGAAAAAGCTGCGGAGGAAAAAAAGCTAGCCGAAAAACTCGCCGCCGAAAGAGCCGAAGCCGAGAAGAAGGCGGAAGCAGAGAAGAAAGCTGCCGCTGAAAAAGCTGCCGCTGAAAAGGCCGCTGCAGACAAAGCCGCTGCAGACAAAGCTGCTGCAGACAAAGCTGCTGCTGACAAGGCTGCTGCTGACAAGGCTGCTGCAGATAAACCAAAAGACAATACTTAAGAATCGCAAGGCCTTAAAAACCCGAGCAGATCCGCAGACAATGGCTCGCGGGATTCAAAAAATACCCCAGGCTTGCCCTGGGGATTATTCTGCTTTGAAGCTACAGCCAGGTAGATGACTCCGATGTTAGTTATCAGTTGCAAATAAATCAAACAAGTGGCAATTGTTAAGATCAAATATAGCAAGTTCAACATGCCGATTATTGCAAGTAGCCGACATGCGTCTACTCGAAAGTAGTACGCAACAAGGTCAAGGCATGCGAACCCGGCGGCAATGATGGATAGCATCCAGAGAACCCATACCGGCAACCCTGTTGGGATAAATATCGTCAACAGCAAACCGGTTGACAGCGAGGTCATAGCTGCACCGAATGAATCGAGCAGCGGTAGGTTCTTCGGTTTTGTAAGCCAGGCTAGTCTAGGTCGTAAAGCTATCAAGCCAATTCGTCTCTGCAACGGAACTCCGTAGTCACAGTTGTCGCATGGGACCACATCTAAAATATTTAGCGACACACCGGTGGCGATATTGTCGCACAACATTGTTCCATCTTGTCTGTATTCATCAAGTGGCCCTTCTAGTAAAGGCGCATTACGCTTTGAAAGTCCAAATCAAAGATGATGCCCCAAGTCGTATCAGCCGTAATCTCTAGCTGTTCTTTAGCAGACTTACCACCCTTGGTTTTCCATTCCACTTGATATTTTCCCGGAGCAACCTCGATGCGCATTGCATCCTTCGGCTCCAGCGCACCAAGGCCAGCTGGGAGTTGCATCGTCTTACCGCCTAACTTGATTTCGACCGGTTCTTTCGAAAGGTTGCCCATGAGAGCAAGACCTTTGCCAGGACTAGGAATCATCTTCTCCGCTTTTGCCGCAGCGTTATTCCGAACGCTCATTGCGATGGTTGTTTTGCCAGAGTTCTCGGTCAATCGGACCTCGGCACTTTCGTTGGTATTGGCGTAAGAAAAGGTGTTCTCCTTTGTTTTCTGAAGTCTTGTTTCCGTGAAGCCCCGTGCCTCAAATTCTTTGCGATAGAACGCCTGAACACTTTTCAAAGGGGCTTCTACATTGGCCTCGATTTGCTTAAGGAACTTTGTGCCTTCGATGGATTTGCTGCCAACATTCTCTGGTAAAGGGAATTCGTATTCGGCATCTGCGGTCAATTCGACCCCACGGTCTTGTGAAGCGGGCTTCCAATCGACTTGGAGGACTTGTTGATTCACTTGGGCATGGAATGCAAATGACTCCTCCCCCATCTTCATAGCCTTGTCAAGTACTACGCGTCCCTGCATTCTGCCTCCACGGTATCGTACGGTAGATTTGATGTCGCTCGAGTTGGTGCTCATTGACCAACCTGACACGCCTGCATTAACCATTACGGAATCACCGCTGATTTTCATTTCTAATGTCGGCGAATTGTCGAAGCCGCCTAGATCGTGGATGCTAACGCTTTTCCCGCTTGCAAGCATCCGTCTTAGTTTGTCTTCGTTGAGTACTTTGTTGCTAAACATGAGTACTTTAGTTGTCACTCCATCCTCAACTTGGTTGTAGGCGAGCAAATGTTTGAGGGTGTATGTTTCTTTGTCCGTCTTGATAACGCATTGACTCGCTTTGATACCTAGGTCGGCAGCTTCAACAGGCTCTTTGTCATCCGAAGCGACAAATGGGTTCGATTTGGATTTGTTAGTTATTTCTGTTGGGGACGAGGCTTCGTTTTTGAGGCTCTTCATAAGAGAAGATGCTTTCGCTTGAATGTCCGCCAAGCTGGCACTCGATGCCGAACCGGATTCGCCCCTCAACGATCCGAGGACTTTGTTCAACTCGACGTCAATTTGACTGGCAACCTCGGCTTGGATTTGGTCGATCTGTTTTTCGACATCGCTTTTGGTATTCGTTCTATTTGCGTCCGGTTCGATGAATGCAACTTGCTCGTTTGGGAACTCCACGTCTTTGGGTTGAATCTCAGGCATAGGAACGTACTCCATTGCAATGGATCGAATGTCTTTTTCTTCTACAGACCGAGCGATGATACCCATTTTTGGCCCAGTGGATATCAAGAGGCTGGCGGCCTCTCCATTTTGGAACTGTTCAGCATTCTTTAACTTCCAACCATATTCAGCGACTGGCTTTTCGAACATCTCGAGCATCGTGGATCGATCCACGTCAGACTCAAAGGCGGCTCTCATGGACGTAAGGTCCAGCTTTAGCAACTTTCGATGGTCGGGAGTTGGGATATCAAATGGAATGGCAAACTCGGAATGGTAAAAGACAATTGTTTTGTCGGCCGGATTCTTTGGGTCGCGATAGATCCCCAAGTTGATTCGCATAGCGTTCTTTCGATACTTGATCGAGCGGTAGTGGGGCACGTTGCTGTCCGGAGTAAAAAAATCGCGAACTTCTTGCCAACCCAGATCGGTCAATTTTCTACTGAGCGATTCTGCAACCTCAATGATACTGTGCGCGGTTTTGTGCCCAGCGTTGACAGCAGTCGACTCGGTAGACTCTGCATCCTCCATTTTCGGAAGGAGCCGAGCATCGATATTACCGAGATTGGCAAGGTTGACTCCAATTTCCCCTGCTTTGCTCCCCGAGCTAATCGTAGCTCGCACGTAGTAGCCGTCTTTGCTGTACGTTCGATCCGTATACTGTTCGCTCGATGGAGTGAGACTGCGCGATTCTTCCCAACCGTGGGATTTGAATTCGGCTTGATAAAAAGCGTCTGCGCTTTTGACGGACGATTCCCCCATGTAGTAGACATAGGTAGATCCCTGGTCCATGACCCCTTTTTGGTTGATTCGCGGGAAAGTCAACAAGTCGATTGCCCCAACCGATGCTGCCGCGGTCGATGGTTGGACAACGGGCAGGCTAACCTGTGCAGCTTGTACTGCAGGGGGCACAGTGTCCGGTTCTGGCGTGGCGATCGTTGGCGTATCCGATGTTGTCGCGGGGGCAGACGCTTTTCCCTCGCCCAATTCTGCGATCGCAGGATTACCGTCGGATTGGTTCGGCTCGCTATTTGTAGGCTTTATTGAGGTAGTTGCTGCGATGGCATTAGAACTGGCGGCGGGGCCAATAGAAACGGACGGTTGACCGCATCCAGAAAGCGAGAGACCGATTATTGCTAATAAGGGAATTTTCTGGTTCATTGAGTCACTTTTCCAATTCTGCAAGTCTGCAATTCTCGAGTTTGGCGCCGTTCGCGAAACTTGAAAGCTGAAGGCCAATGCCTCACGGGTCCAGGAACGAAACATGGACCCCGAAATTTAGCCGAAAAAAATGCGATTCATTGGCTACAACTTCGACTCGGAGATGGCCCGCGCCGCTTCCTGGGAGAAGAGTCTGAGCTCACGACTCGCAGGAGACTCTGTCATTCTTCGCGCTTCCGCTTGCTGAAACCACCCGTTTGCTTCCTCTAGTTTTTGAAGCTTTGCGTTGATCATGGCTTTGAAAAACCAATCTAAGGTTGAGCCCCCATTTCCTTTCTCCATAGCTAGATCGATGGCTCTGTCCGCCTCAGGAAACTGACTCATTCGGTAGTACGCCAATGCCAGAGTGTTGCGGTAATTGGCGTTGGTTGGGGCTTTCTCGGTTGCTTTCTTTGCAAGTTGTAAGGCAAGGGCTGCGTCGACCGGTGTGACTTCCACCGAGGTGATGATCGTCCAAGCGCAGGTGTTTGCGGTTGCGGGATTATCGGGCGAGATTTCCAACGCACGTTTGTATTGTTTCGTAGCACCATTAAAATCGCGTGATGCATGCATTGCTCTCGCTAGCACGTGGAGACCGCTTATCAATTCTTGCTTCAGAGATTCGACCTCAGGCAACGAAGCAACCAATTGTTCTTGAATGGAAACCGCTTGCGCAGCTATCTTGATGGCATCTTCTAATCTGTTGTTTCTCAAATAGCAGCTTGCTAAGTTGACGAGATTGTTACCCCATTCATTGCGACATTCATGCCGTTCTGGAAAATCACTGCTGAGTTTGGCGAAGCGAAGGTTGGAACTCTCTAACCAACTCTCCGCTTCTTTTTCTCGTCCGGTTGCGAGGAGAATGACCCCGAGGTGTGTCTCGCTCCTTGATAAATACTGTTCAATTCGTCGGTTTTCGGCGGCATTCGAGACCGTGAGTTCGCGCAATTCAATCGCTTCGCGGACGCAACGTTCCGCAGGCTCTAACATCATTTTGTTTTGTAGAAGATACCCGAGATCATCGAGGCAAAGCGCGAGTTCTGCGAGGTAATTTTCCCTAGCTAGGTAAACAAGCTTCGCCTTACCTTTCTCCATCAAATGCGCACGCAGTCTACTGCACTTCGCAACCTCAGCGACGACTCGCTCATTTAGAGGGGTCGTCGCTCCGTTCAGCGGGGCAATCGCGTCGCTTTCGCCAGCGCGTAGTTGAGTCGCATTCAAATCGATCCGAAGTGCATCGAGGTACGTATCAAAGCAGTCATCCAGTCGTTTTTGGGCACCATACACAACGCACAAGTTAATCTTCGCATTTGCCATTCGCAACAGGAACACGGAGTTCGTTGGTGCGCGCTCGACCAACTCCTCGATGATCGCAATAGACTGCAAATACATGCTTTCCGAGTCGCTCCAGCGTTCCAGTCTTCGCAATATATGCGCCAATTGGATCAGGCAATCGGATCTTTGCCATCGGACGTTTTCATCGGGAACCATTTGGCTCAGCAACGCATCGGCTCGTCGTAGTCCCGTTTCTGCTTCTGTCCACAATCCAAGTTCGGAATGAATGAAAGCCGCTCGTACCGACGCCTGAGCGGCCTCAAGACGGATCACTGGGTCCTTTGTGTCTTTAGAGAGAAACTCTTCGTAGTAGGCGACGGCATCCTCAAAAGCACGGCGGCGAACATGATCCATGCCGGGTTCGTTGTCGAGTTTTAACCCGAATTGTGTCCAGCGTCCCACCAAATCGCGAGCCCTTTTCAAACTGGACTCATAGGCATATTCTGCTTCTGAAGCGCGTTCACGTTGCCGCGCTTCGTAAACGTTTCGTTGGCGATCGATGTAGTCCATTCGGCGTTGCTGCCAAAAAAAAATTGCAGCCGAGCCAAGACAGACAAACAGCATTGCCGCGACCAATGCAGACACCTGAGGGTGACGGGCTGCCAATCGCCGAATTCGCTCGAAAATCGATGACCGCCGAGCCGAAATCGGGCGATGATCTAGGAATCGATTCAAATCATCAGATAACAAAGCTGCCGAAGCGTAGCGATGACCAGGTTGCTTGTTGAGGCACTTGAGGCAAATGGTTTCGAGATCGCGCGAGACATATTTTTCAATTCTCGATGGACGAACGGGTTCATGGTTTGCAATCAAATCTAGCGTGACTGCTGGAGTAGCGCCATGGAAGGGGAGCCTTTTTGTAATAAGTTCATAAAGAATGACACCAAGCGAGAATACGTCCGTGGTTGGACCAACGGACTTCCCAGCTCCAGACGCTTGTTCGGGTGACATGTAACAGGGCGTGCCTAACAAAACGCCGGATTGGGTTTGGAAATTGGCGCGGTCATCTTCCCGTTTGGCTAGTCCGAAGTCAACAATCTTTGGAATATCATTGCCGGCTAGTAATATGTTGGCTGGCTTCAGGTCGCGGTGAATAATGCCTTGCTGATGCGCGTAGTGCATCGCATCGGCTAAGGACTTTGTAAGTGCAGCTATTTCGTGGTTCGACCAGCTCCTTCGATGAATGTGCGAGTCCAGAGCACCGCCGTCGACATACTCCATGGAGAGAAACGGTCTATCGCCTTGTTTACCAACTTCGTGCACCCGTACAATATTTGGATGGTCAAGTGAAGCGACGGCCTCCGCCTCCCGTTGAAAGCGTCGATGATCGTCCCCTTTCGATGCGAGCGATTGGATCACTTTTACTGCCACGATACGACCGAGTCCCTTTTGCCGAGCTCGATAGACGATCCCCATTCCTCCGCGACCGATCTCCTCGATCAATTCATAATTACCAAAATCATTCGAGACACCTGGACGATCAGATTCGTTAGGCTTGGCCAACCCATCGCCAGCGAAAGAAGAAATCTGGCTAGGCTGTGGCCGAATCGTATCCGACTCAGCGGTGCCGGGTTCCGAAAGAAAATCATGCAGCTTTATTAAACGTTCCAATCGAATTCGTTGATTCGGAAATCTGCTGAGCCATTTCTCCGTGTCCGGCCTTCGGCCGGCTTCATCCAGGGCGGTGTACTCAGCATAGAGGATCTCAATCGCGGCTTCGTCGTCCGACGCAATCTCCGGATATCGGGACAAAACTTCGGCAGCTGCATTTTCTGCATTGCGGCGCACAGATTCGGCCACTTCGGCGCAAGCTTGTCGGAGTCGCCGCTCAACATTCGGTATACTTCTAGAATTGTCCGGCATGCATTCTCTTAAATGAGGTCCAATGACAACCAATCCATTCGGCAACTCCATTGTAAGCACATTTATCCAATTCCAAATGAAAACGACTCGGTTTTCTAGTCTTCAGGGCGTGAACTAAATGGAGGATGCCCATGACTTCGACCTACTTCTAGCGGCAGCGAGATCCGGTGATTCCGAGGCACTCGAGAAACTGGTCGCAAAATACGAACCGGAGCTGAGAATTGTTGCACGGTTGCGATTGGGGGCTGCACTTCGTCCACATTTGGATTCGATCGATCTCGTGCAATCGGTCCATCGAAGCTTGCTCATAGGACTGCGGGCCAATCGATTTGACATCTCATCGCCCGAAAACCTAATCGCTCTCGCCTTGACCATTGTGCGTCGTAAGGTCGCAAAACACTGGAGGCATCTCAAACGTCAACAGCGACTATCCGGAGCCGAAGACGGAAACGAAAACCTCGTGGATACACTGCTCTCGCTCAAGTCCACCGAGCCTACTGTGTTGGAAAGCACCGAACTTCGCGATCATTTGCAACGCTTGATGCTCGAACTCGATCCACTTGAAAAACAGCTTATCGCGATGCGAATCGACGGATTCTCAACGATCGAGGTCGCAAAGACGCTTGATCTCGATCCCGACGTGCTTCGCGTCAAACTCAGCCGTGTTCGAAAACGACTTCGGGACAGAGGCTTCGAGGATGAATTGCTTTGACAATTATCGCTCACAACGCGCTCCGAATTCGAATTTCACATCGCATCCGGAACCTTCCCAAGGAACTGCGACAAAAACGGAACTGCCCATCGCTTCCCACTGCAGGCTTGGACGATGCAGTAGACACTGACCCCGAGCACCGTTAGTCCAAACGCCATATTCAGGAACACAGCGATAGGTCCAATCATTGGGATCAGGGAAAGCACGAACAACAAGAAATAGGCGACAAAGCATACCGCGGTAATCAACAGCCCCTGTTTCGCATGCCAAGAAATAAACGGGTCATCCTTCTTGATAAAATAAGGGATCAAAGAGAATAGGCCGAAGTAACTCAGAATACACATGCCAATACTGGGTTTGTCCAACGGAGTTGTAGACATAGTTGTTGTCCTGTTTTTGAAAGGGTCGAAGGAAAGGAGCAGACCGAACCGCAAGAGCCAATGGTCTAACCATGGCATACCAATGCCACATCCCGACCGAAACGAAACAGAAAAAAGGTGTATTTTCTGCTATCCCAAGGGCATTTCTGTCCGATTTGACACCTAGAATTCTTTTCGACGCCGTTCCTCGGTCTAGAATATTTTTTATCAATGAGTCGCATTAGCAAACGACCACTTTTCACAAGCCACACAACTTCTTATCACTTCTCTAAGTCGCGTTCAAAATGTATTATCAACTCATCCTACAAAATCATGTTGAGGATCTAGATCGATCTACTTGGACAATACAGCCACCGGGCGTCGTGGGGCGTGATTCCAGTTGTCAGGTTTGTATCGATCACCCTTCGATCAGTCGGCAGCATTGTCAGTTTTCCCTCAATGGTGAGGGGACATTGGTTGTCAAGGACTTGGAATCGACGAACGGGATCTATGTAGACGATAGACGCGTCAAACATGCTGCATTGATGCCTGGCCAAGTCCTTCAAATTGGTGCGCTGCAACTTCATGTGGAGTTCACCACTGGTGGTCCGATGCCAAAACCGGTCACCAAGCCCAAGGGTAATGTCAATGCGACTCAACCCATGAAGACCGTTCGCCCGGAACCTACTCCCGCTCCGGCGCTCGAAAAGCCTTGGTGGAAACGATTGTTCGAATAAACGAACTGCTTGAGTGCCTAGACGTTGGCAGAGCCCGTGATGGCCATCTGCAATTGTCGAAACTGGGACTTCATCATCGCGATCGCCATGGTATGCATCGACTGATTCTTCGCGATTTGAGTCACTTGCATTTCGAGGCTGTCGTCGCTGCCGTCGTGGTAAACAACTTGTTTCATAGCGTCGCGAACGTTTTCCATCGCGACCTTTTTTGCGTCTTCAAACGTAGGCATGGTGGCGGAATTGGGCGAGCCTAGCAGACTGAGTCGCATCCCTGGAGAAACATCTGCTTCTTGGCGTTCGGCCTGAATCGCATCTCGCAAGCTCTTCTGGAACGTATCTACGGAAAGGTCGCGGGTTTGGTAGCCGGGTGTGTCCGTGTTCGCAACGTTGCCTGCCAAGATAGAGTGGCGTCGCTCGGCGAACGCAATTGTTTGTTCGAGACTTTTCAGTGTTGGATTCGAAAACATGGATGGAACTCTCTGTCAAAGAAACAACTATCCTTCAATCGATAAAGAGCTATCGAACGCAGACTCTTTGAAGTCGTTTGCGTGGTACGCGTTCTGAATGGTAGACGCGTCGATGTTTTGTTGAAGTTGAGCGACAACCGATTCTCGTTGTAGATTCATGCTTCCCAGGGAGCGGTCTTCCATGACGATGAGTTCTTGCAACAATTGATCGCATCTCGCAACTTTGTCCTGACAGTCTCTTCTACGGTCAGGACTGGACCACGATCGCTGTTCTGGGTCTTGATCTTGAAAACGGGCGAGTTCCGATTGGACTTCGGATAGAGCTCCCATCAGCTCTTGTTTGCGAGAAAGAAGTGACATTAACGACGTCATGTCGTGCTGCGCGACAAAGTCCGTCTGGGCAATCGACATCGAGTGCATTTCGCGGAGAAGATGCAATTTAGAATCGATCAGCGCAAAAAGGGTATCCGTCGTGAGTTCGGCTGAACGAATGGCGTTTAGGTTCATTTTGGTTCTCGAACGACTGAAAAAATCGGAGGATTGTTGGAAATACCAAAAAACGGCTATAAAGCCAAGACAGAACCTGTGGAAAGTTGATAGACCTGCCGGTAGATTGGGCAGCCCGCTACAATACAACGGTTGATTAACGGCAAATCGCAACTTTCATTTCTAAACAAGCGACGGACAGCATCGGAATATGAGCAAAACTCCACGGGAGGAAAAAATCGAAGGTCAGTCGACCCAACCTGTCCGCCGAGGCCAAGGCTTTTGGATGGTCGGCCTTATTTTGCTAGCTGTCTTCTTGATGCTTTTTTTCCTTCAAGGATTGACGAGCTCAAGAATCGACTACAGCTTCTTTTTAGAACAACTTGACAAGGCCAATGTTCAAGAACTGACCATCTATGAGTCCTACATTCAGGGTAAGTTCAAGGTTCCACCGGAAAAGCCGTTGTCGTCCGATCAAAAGGCCAAAGAAGGAGTAGATGGTTCCAAGGAAACCTACAATAAGTCCTTCGACCTGTTCATTCCTTCTGGGGCTGAGACCCAGTCCGCACTTTTCGAAAAACTCAATGAGCTCCGTGCAGAGTCGAATAAGCCATCGGCTATCGACCCCAACGACCCCACCGCGGTCGCCGTACCAAAGACCCCGTTTAAATATGATGTGGTGCCAGGCGGAACGGCAAGCACAATCATGACATTGATTTTTCTGTCCCTGCTGGTAGCGACCATCGTCGGCTTGTACTTGTTTTTCCGACGAAGCCGCGATTCCATGATGGGGGGGGGGTTCCTCACAAGCTTCACGAAATCGACTGCCAAGCGATTTGAGCCGTCCGATCAAAGTATCACATTCGATGACGTTGCAGGACTCGAAGGTGTCAAAGCCGATTTGCAGGAAATTGTTGAGTTTCTGAAATCCCCCGAGAAGTTCCAGAAACTGGGGGGGCGTGTCCCCAAAGGCGTGTTGCTAAACGGGCCTCCGGGCACCGGCAAGACCCTGTTGGCGCGAGCGGTTGCAGGCGAAGCGGGCGTGTCGTTCTTTTCCGTGAACGGCAGTGAGTTCATTCAGATGTTTGTTGGTGTTGGCGCTTCACGAGTTCGCGATCTATTCGCAACAGCCAAGGAACAGTCGCCTGCCATCATTTTCATCGACGAGATTGATGCCGTAGGCCGGCAACGCGGTGCAGGACTTGGCGGTGGCCACGACGAACGAGAACAAACACTCAATCAAATTCTTGGTGAGATGGACGGTTTTTCGCCGACGGACTCGGTTATTATTATGGCGGCAACGAACAGACCGGACGTACTCGATCCGGCTCTACTTCGTCCCGGTCGATTCGACCGGTTGATCACTGTAGGTCGACCCACTCTCAAGGGTCGCGAAGCGATTTTGAAAGTGCACGTGCGCGAGGTGCCGCTCGCCGATGATGTGAATTTGCATACGATGGCCGAGGCAACCGTTGGATTGACAGGCGCCGATCTTCGAAACATCGTGAACGAAGCAGCATTGTGGGCGGCGCGTCATGATAAGACGCGGGTTAGCATGTCCGACTTTGATTATGCACGCGATAAGGTGCTCATGGGCGCGAAGCGAGAAGAAGTTTTGATGCCGAGCGAAAAGGAAAAAACAGCCTATCATGAAGCTGGACATACTCTAACCGCATGGTTCTTGCCGGGTGCACAGCGCGTTCATAAAGTGACAGTCGTCCCGCGAGGCCAGTCCCTTGGCAGCACTCAAATCCTTCCCAACGAAGACAGGATGAATATGTCCGAAAGCGAGATACGCGACCAATTGGTGGTCTTGCTCGCCGGGAGAGCCGCCGAGAAAATCATTTACGACGAAACCTCAGTTGGTGCCGAAAATGACTTGGAACGAGCGACAAGTTTGGGCCGTAGAATGGTGTCGCACTGGGGTATGAGTCTTAAACTAGGACCGGTCTCTTACAAACTCTCGGATAGCGATCCGTTTTTGGGACGCGAGATCCACCAACAGCGACAGTTCAGTGAACGCACACAAGAAACGATCGACTCGGAAGTTGGCGATACATTGCGGGCTGCGGACAGGCGAGCTGCGGACATGCTGCATGCTCGTCGCGAAGAACTCGAACGACTCAAGGATGCGCTTATGGAGCGGGAAGAGTTGGACGAAAACGAGATTACCGAACTCATCGGTCCAAGCGTTCATGTCAGGCGAGCCGCGACTCCAGCACCGATAGAAGTCGCCAGTGCGACTTAGTAAGCATGGCCCGCAAAAAATCTAATAAGGTCCGAATCGAGTTTCGAAAGAAGCACCAATCGCAAGCAAGAGATGCGGACCTGACCAGCGATTATGCCTCCGACCGCGAGGATATTGATACCGTTGCATCGCAACGGGTTAGCGGAAAAGGAGAGCAAACGCGACATCGCACTGTCCGAGGGAACCTCATTGAGAACGCTGGCACCGACGCCTTGGGCCAAGTCGACTTGGATCTCAAAGATGCCGCTACACTCAATGGACTCGTTCTAAAAGTCCATGGCGTAGAATCCATCGTACAGCTCGTGGACGGTCGCATTTTTCGGTGCGCGGTGAGGCGAGTGCTCAAGAACATGGCAACCGACCAACGCCATGTGCTCGTTGCGGGCGATAAAGTTACTATCTTGCCCGAAGGAGAAGCTCAAGGCTGGATCATTCGGATTGAACCGAGGCGATCAACTCTCAGCCGAACCAGCAAACAGCGACGGCACGTTATGGTGGCCAACGTAGATCAGTTGTTAATTGTGACCAGCGCCGCCCAGCCCTCGATCAAGCCGAATCTCATCGACCGCGTATTGGCGACCGCCGAACAAAATCATCTCGACGCATGCGTTTGTATCAACAAGTGTGACCTTATTGACGCGTCAGCACTTCAGCCCCTTGTTGGTACCTACGCCCAAATGGGATACCGAGTTGTCATGGTCAGTGCGGCCAAAGGTTGGGGCATTGAACGCTTGCGATCGATCACTCGAGATCGGAGCAGCGTCGTGGTGGGTCAAAGCGGTGTCGGAAAATCATCGATTCTAAACGCATTAGATACTGGACTTAAACAACGCGTTCAAGCGGTAAGTCTAGAAAATCAAAAAGGCAAACACACTACGACCACCGCAGAAGTGTTTCCGCTCAGCTACGGAGGGTCGATGATCGATACTCCGGGCGTAAGGCAATTCCAGTTGTGGGACATTTTGCCAAGTGAATTATCCGGCTTGTTTCGCGACATTCGACCGTTTGCGTCCAATTGCCGTTATCCGAATTGCACCCACATTCACGAGAACTTATGCGAGGTCAAGGACGCAGTAGCCGATGGACGATTGGATGCTCGTCGATATGATAGTTATTGCCAAATGGTAGAGAGCCCCGGCGATGCCGTACGGGAAGACTTTGACGATCTTTAACTGACGCATATTCAATCCTGCTCCGCCTGCAAAGGAATCTGTTTGCGTAGCTTACCGGCTAAATTCCCATGGCCTAACTGACCCGTGGACTTATGCCAGAACAGAATTCCAATTTCATCGGTGACGCGGCCCAAGAGTCTTAGTACAGAGTGCCTGCAACTGGGAGCCGCCCTCCGTTGTCGCTCAACAATCCATCCAGTTTCGATCGGTAGCAGCTTGACCATAAGTTCGCTTCAATTCCAGGTGTTTGGCTGATTGTCCCAAGGCCGCCTTCCGGCTACACTGCTTTAGCAAATCTACCAACCCTTTTTGAGGCTGCACCTGGGAAAACCTTGTGCGGCGGAGCAATTCATGAGCGCCATTTCCGGTTCTCCCAAAGTTGACGCAACACCTGCTAAGCTGACCCTCGACGGAAAAGATTTTTCTTTGCCAATCCTCGTTGGAACCGAGAATGATCGAGCCATCGACATTTCCAAATTGCTTAAGGAGACTGGCCATACGACCATCGATGACGGATTTGCAAACACGGCCGCAACCTCGAGTTCGATTACTTATTTGGACGGTGATCGTGGTATTCTTCGTTACCGAGGCTATCCGATTGAAGAACTGGCAGAGCATTGCGATTTTTTGGAAACCAGTTATTTGATTATTTACGGTGACTTGCCTACCAAGGAACAGCTGGAGCAATTCAAAGATTCGATTGAGAAGCACACGATGCTGCATGAGGACATGCGAACGTTTTACAACGGCTTTCCGCGCGATGCCCATCCGATGGCGATTCTTTCGAGTGTGGTCGGCGCACTATCCACCTTTTATCAAGACTCCCTAGACCCACACGATCCAGAGGAGGTGGAGGTTTCTGTCCACAGACTGATCGCAAAACTGCCTACGATCGCTGCATACAGCTACAAAAAAGCCTTTGGACAACCATTTATCTATCCCGACAATAGTTTGGACTACTGCCAAAATTTCCTTAGCATGATGTTTGCTCTACCGAGCGAACGGTATCAGCCTGATCCCGACTTTGTTCGCGCTCTCAATCTCCTGCTTATCGTGCACGCGGATCACGAGCAGAATTGCAGTACATCGACAGTGCGTTTGGTCGGATCCGCCAATGCTAATTTGTTCGCTTGTATTTCAGCCGGAATTTGCGCCCTTTGGGGACCGCTGCACGGAGGTGCAAATGAGGCCTGTGTGAACATGCTCAAGCAGATCGCTGACGATGGTGGCAACGTCAAAAAATACGTGGACATGGCAAAGGACAAGTCGAGCAATTTCCGGTTGATGGGCTTCGGTCACCGTGTGTACAAAAACTACGATCCTCGAGCCAAGATCATCAAGTCGGCCTGCGATGTGTTACTTAATAAATTGAATCTCAAGGATCCTTTGTTTGACGTTGCGCAAGAACTTGAAGCTGTCGCACTCCGCGACCCCTATTTCGTCGAACGCAAACTCTATCCGAACGTCGATTTTTATTCCGGGGTCATTTACCGAGCTATGGGGATCCCAATTCAAATGTTCACCGTGTTGTTCGCAATCGGAAGACTCCCTGGTTGGATCGCCCATTGGATCGAAATGCAAAATTCTCCATTGACTCGCATAGGGCGCCCTCGTCAGGTGTATACAGGACATATCAAACGCGAAATCGTCCCACTTGAAAATCGTTAGCCGATGCTGCCATGGGAGAGTGCATGTCTAAAGATTCAGATGTGATAACATCCAACGCCTCGGCAGTACCTAGTGGCAAGGCACCCCCAGCCGAGCACAAGATGACGCTCAAGCTCGACGGACCGATCTCAGAACTGTCTTGGATTAAAAAGTCGCTCTTGTTTGCGGAACTTTCAAGGCTGGCGTACGCTGCCCCGGGAGTAGTAGCGAGTATTTTCTATGAAGCCGGCCTGGATCAATGTGTTTTTATCGCACGCGATGGCGCCGAAGCCTACGTATTAGGCAACCGATTCGATTGCTTAATCGTGTGCCGAGGGACCGAGCCGAATCAGTGGAACGATATTAAGGCCGATGCAAATGCTTGGACGGTTGCTTCAGAAGTTGGCCGCGTTCACAGCGGGTTTCATTCCGAGGTAAATGAGCTTTGGCCTTTGCTCGAGCAACAGATCAAAGAGAATCAGCGCCCGATGTGGTTCGCTGGGCACTCACTGGGTGGGGCGATGGCGGCCGTCTGCGCCGTTCGATGCAAGATTTCCCCAATTCCCTCGAATCCACAAGCCATCTTCTCCTATGGCGCTCCGCGGGTGGGCGATCGCTCCTACTCGTCCTACCTAAAGGTCAAGCATTACCGCTGGGTGAATAACAACGATATTGTCCCGCGTGTCCCTCCACGTTGGCTTGGCTACCGCCATATGGGTCAAGAAATCTATATCAACAGGCGCGGCCGAGTTAGCAGCTTAAGATCTTGGCTCCGTGTGCGAGACCGGTTTTTGGGATTGCTGGCGTCCCTTCGGGTTTGGAAGCTCGATTATTTTAATGATCATTCCATGTTGGACTATATTAGTCATATCCGCAGCCACTATGACGACGAGTTGGCAGGCAAACCGGTAAAGACTCCAAAGCACATTCCCGCAGAATAGAGATGCAATGCTCACCGCGATCATCGTTGTTTTTGTAGTCGGTTACCTGGCTATCGTATTCGAACATCAGATTCATATTAACAAAGCCGCCTCGGCCATCGTCACCGGCGTCCTCTGTTGGACGATTTATGCAATCGGTTACGAGCAGTTAGTGCCACAAGCGGCATTCGAAGCTTGGGAGAAACTGCATTCCGCCGGCGGCGATAGCCACTTCGTAATGCATTTGCCAGCCAAGTTAGAATTCCTTACCGAGCATCAATTACCAAAAGGGTTCGTGGAAATTGCGGGGATCCTTTTTTTTCTGATGGGTGCGATGACCATCGTAGAGTTAGTCGATGCCCACGAGGGGTTTTCGCTCGTCACGAAGCTCGTCCGAGCTAGGAATAAAGTAACTCTGCTGTGGATTGTTGCCTGGGTCACCTTTTTCTTGTCATCTGTTTTGGATAACCTCACGACCACTATTGTTGTTGTATCGCTCTTGCGAAAGCTGGTGGCAGAAAGGGAAACTCGATTGAAGTTTATCGGAATTGCGGTTATCGCAGCCAATGCAGGTGGGGCCTGGACGGTGATAGGCGACGTTACAACCACAATGCTATGGGTCAAGAACAAGATCTCTTCAGTCGATGTGATGCGAGACTTGTTTTTGGCAAGTTTTGTTTGTTTGCTGGTACCGCTTCTGATCGCATCGCGGTCACTAAAGGGTGAGTTGCCACCCGTTTCGCTCGAAGTGGATGAGAACGACGACAAGTCCATTGAGCCCTGGCATCGGGCTTTGTTTTTGATACTCGGTTTGTCCGGCTTGATGATGGTTCCGATCTTCAAGGCTTTGACGCATTTACCTCCATTCATGGGAATGGTGATGAGCCTGGGCGTCCTTTGGGTCGTTTCGGAAATGGTTGGTCATACGATGGATGAGAGGACCCGCAGTTCGACCGGTGTTATGTCTGCACTAAGGCGAGTCGATATGTCCAGCATTTTGTTCTTCTTAGGAATACTGCTAGCAGTAGGCGCTTTAGGAAGCGTAGAGGTGCTGAAGAACGTAGCGATCTACCTTCAAAATACAATCGGCAATGCCTCGATTATCGCAGTCATCATCGGGCTGGTATCAGCTGTCGTAGACAATGTACCTTTGGTTGCCGCCGGGATTGAAATGTATAGCGAAACGCCCCCCAATGATTCGTTCTGGATGTTGCTTGCGTATTGCGCGGGGACAGGAGGAAGTTGCTTGATCATCGGTTCAGCGGCAGGTGTAGCCGCCATGGGTCTCGAGAAAATTGATTTCATGTGGTACGCACGCCAAATCGCTCCTCTGGCGATGGTAGGATATCTGGCTGGCGTGGCGATTTACTTCTTGCAGCATTTGATCCTTCGTTAACGAACCCACTGATGACCAACCCAACGCTTCAAGCGATCGATATTCGCAAAGTCTATCAGACACTTACGGAGGAAATCGTGGTGTTAGAGAGCGTATCGTTCTCGATGAACGCCGGCGAAAATCTGGCGATCGTTGGTCCAAGTGGGTCAGGCAAATCGACGCTTCTGCAAATCCTCGGTACGTTGGACGCGCCTACCAGTGGAAGCGTTCTCGTCGGTGGAAAAGATCCCTATCAATTGAACGAGAATCAGCAAGCTCGCTTCCGAAACGAGCGGATCGGTTTTATTTTCCAGGACCATCACTTATTGCCGCAATGGAATGTCTTAGAAAATACCTTGTTGCCAGCCTTAGCAACTGGCAAGCCAACACAAGAGGTTCGCAATCGAGCCATTTCTTTGTTAGAGCGGGTAGGGCTTAAGGATCGGATGACACACTTGCCGAGCCAACTTTCGGGCGGTGAACGCGAACGGGTCGCGGTCGCGCGAGCACTGGTCCTCAGGCCCATGATCGTTTTAGCCGACGAGCCAACCGGCAATCTAGATCAGCAGTCGGCGGACAATGTAGCCAAGTTGCTGTTGGAAGTACCGAAAGAAGAAAACACGGTGCTTATCGTGGTGACGCACTCGATAGCGTTGGCAGCACAAATGCAAAAGCGATACGAGCTGAAAAATCGCCAACTCCGCCAGATTGCGTAAATGCGATGCCAATCAATGCACATTTCTGAAGATTCAATGTCAAAAGCAAATCTTCAAAGAGTTTCTGCGTGCAAAGCTGCCGAGTATTAATGGTTAAATATCGACGGCTGGACAAAACGCGATGCCAGTCCAGCCCAGCCCAGCCAACAGCTCAAAGTGTGGTGTCCCCTCAATCCGCCTCCTCAATCCGTCTCGATGAAAGGGGTTAACAACTGCAAGATAAGAAATCTAAATTCCGAATGCAACTACCCACCCGTACAAAAGCAGTGTCCCTTTGGTTTTTTTCCCGTTTCAACGAGTAAGCAAGGTTATCGGTACCGGACACCTTTTCCTTCCCCCTTTTCCTTCCCAGAGTGTATTTGGCCAACAAACGGGTTATTTTGATGTAAAGAGGCAATATGTTAGCGGTGTCGAGGACGAATTCCTTTACGGACAGGGTGATTATATAGATGCTGATGCATCTGCTTATATGTCAAACTGGCCAATATATCCGGCTCCTTGGGAGGAACTTGAGTTCCTAATGCAAATCGAAATTTACGATGAATTCGGGGGGCTCGTTAAAAGCAAGGCCCTGTTTTTTACCGTTCCACCAGAGACAACTTCCAACGAAATGATACGCTTGTACGTGAGTGCGATAGAGCTTGCTGGCAAAGACGATCTATTCGGAACCCTTAAATTGAAGTGTTACGATTACACCACAGGACTGTTTAGAACTATTCGATCGTTAACCCCATTCGCATGGATTCGAGTTAATCCATGAGAATCCTCCGATAGGTCCATTGTTCCCCCAAACCGCACGCTAAATAGAGGTTGCAGCAATGAATAAGAATTGCGTTATGTCCGCGACTTATTCAGTTGAATTAAGGTCACGAAACTTACTTTTGGTCATAGTTTTCTTGGTACTGCAAGCGAGCTCTTTTGGACAGTTTGGCGTCGAGGAGATAGGGAGATATATTCCCTCAATTCCGAATCCCGCCTACGATTTGTCTGTCGTTGATTTGTTTTCTAATAAGTCTGTCGCCAAGGAGATCGGACTTTCGGACAAAGCAATTAAAGAGCTAAATGCACTTAAAGAAGAAGCGGGTGGTTCACTATCCTCGCCGATGGTAGCGTTTGATGGAACGCCATCCGATGAAGAAGCGGCTTTGATAGTCACATCAATGAGGGCATTGGTGGTTAAGAACAAAAAGCGGATCAATGAAATACTTGAGCCTTCGCAGATTGGAAGACTTAGGCAAATCGTATATCAACTTGAAATTGCCCGGGTTGGCCTAGAAGAGGCTTTGACGGATGGCTATTTCGGAAAGGCAATTGGAATCACTGACGCACAAAAGCCGGCGTTAATGATCTATGCCCAGTTAATAGACAAGACAGCTTCAGAGGAACTGATGAAAATCCTTTCGGTGGCAATGGAGGAATTGACAGCGAATTTGACTGCCGAGCAGCGAAGCGACATTGAAAGAGTTCTTGGTAGAGGATTTGTATTCTTGAATGTGCAATCTGGACGGGTGTGACCGGCTAATCAAGATGGGTATTGTAACTAGCGTTTGAATGCTGGCGCAACATTTGGTAGCAGCATTTATTCGAAGCACGATTTCTTTGCAGATCGTTCAGGATGTGGATAATAAGGGCGTAGCCGTAACAC
>JANMGH010000209.1:0-5777 GCA_031374515.1 Pirellula sp.
TCACTAGTAAGAGCCGTATCGAAGCGAAGGACGACTCAACCCGAACCCCAACCACGGCGAGCAAGAAAGCCAGTATCGGCCGCCTGATGCATGCGTGCTCACAAGCACCAGAACATCGTAGAACGAATCAGCCTTGCTCGCCTTTTCAAAACCATTATTCCAATGCCTAGTCCACGCCATCCCAATCGTGAGATTAGGTAGACCATTGCACCAATCGGCCAAACGAGGAAATAGAGCAATTGTAGAATTGGCACAATCGGTTTGGAGCGAGCAAGAGAATCGAATCTGGCCCAAAATGTTGCAGCGAGTGCAAACATTAGCGCAAAAAGCAAATACAACCCAGCGCTGTCCGGGAATGCGATCTGGATCGCGCCCCAAAGCGCCGATAGACCATACAGTGTAAAGACGCAGTTGCGCGACCAAAGGGAGTAAGTCGGCACAGTTGCGACGATCATCGGACTATCTTCTGTCACGCATCTCTCCTTGACGAACGACCGTGGTCACCGATGTCGCCTGGGACCACGCCTCAAAAAATCAGGAAAGCACCGGCGGCGACTTCGGTGCACCACATTGTTCGTGCTTCTTCTCGTACTCGTACTCAGCATCCTGGTGGGCGCTGGTTGGGTGTGGTTACCGTACGCTCTGGCTGTGAAGTGGCCGCAGGCTGGTAGAGAGCTTCGTTGGCAATACTTGCTTCCCGCAAGAAATCTTTCATACGACTCTCATCCGCGTGAATCGCTTGAGGGTGCTCAGGATGAACATATCATCGAAGGGGATCGAGAGCAATTAAGGCGGCATCACGCGAACGAGAATTCAGTTCAATCGGCTGTCAAGTCGGTTGAGCGCGCTGGCGTATTGAAGAAGGTTTCTTGCCACACCTTTCGCCATAGCTTTGCAACCCATCTTCTTGAAAGCGGCAAAGACATTCGAACGATTCAACAGCTACTTGGTCATGCGGATGTTTCGACAACGATGATTTATACGCATGTCAGCCGAGTACCGGTACGATTGAAAAAGGATGATGGCGCGACGGTGCTTCAGAATAACGATCTGCTGTGCCGGTATGGTTGGAAGTGGCCTTCAAGGTAAAACATTCTCTATTCGTGAGCGAGTTGTTTCGTAAGTAGGAAGAATCAATGCTGCAAACTGAATGGAATTTGGACCGCGATGGTTTCTGCTTGCTGCGCCATGCTGTCGATGTAGTAACGATTCAGCGACTGATAGCCGTTTTGGACAGCGTTTTTGAGGACGATTCGCATTCGGTTCGTGCTCGATCGAGTCGCGGGCATATTTATGCAGCGAGGAACTTGATCGAGACCATTCCCGAAGTCACGACTGTTTGGCAGGTTAACCCGATGCTCTCGCTACTTCATGAACAACTTGGTGTCGGTTGCGGTTTAGTGAGAGCTTTGTTTTTCGACAAACCTCCAGAACGCACATGGAATCTGCCCTGGCACAAAGATACGTCGATTGCTGTGAAAGAACATCGGGCGATGTCGAAATCATTGACGAGGCCAACCGTCAAAGCCGGCGTACCGCATGTGTTCGCCAGCGATGCAATTCTTCACCAGATCCTGACCTTGCGGATTCATCTCGACGAAGTGACCGACGAAAATGGACCACTTCGTGTGATCCCCGGCTCTCATGTTTCGAGCGATAGCAACGGAATAGGCGTCGATCGCGCGGTGACGATCCACGCAGAAACCGGCGATGTATTAGCGATGCGGCCGTTGATCAGTCACGCCAGCGGTTCGTCGGTACCAAACACGCAACGTCATCGTCGGATCTTGCATTTGGAATTCGCGGCGTCGGAAACTCTTCCTGATGGCTATCAGTGGCATGACTTTGTTCGGCTGGAATAGTTTGAGAGTTATTTCGCATATTTGTCAAACAAAGGGGTCGAGGGCTTTGGCCTCTTTGAATGCCTTGTCTTGCTACTTGGGATAGACTTGTAACTGGCACCCAATAGCGTCGTCGCTCAGGTTGGCCACGAAATGTGGACATTGAAGCTGATCGAATCGACGGCAACTGATGATTTCGCTAGACTGCAGTGGATCTGAGTCGGCGTAACGGCAAATTTTGCAGTCGACGCGAAAGCCTTTCCGAGTTCTTACGAGTCGTATGTCACAAAGAATCCTGTTACTTACCGGGAGGACTCCCGATGCGTACTGCAGAAATGGAGATGCAGACCATTAGTGCTATGAGTTCGTATTGGCCGCGTCGACTGAGGACTCCGTCTACTTGGAGACTTTTGAAGCTCGCAGGGACAACAGGGGCATGGAATCGTTGGGCGACAGCCGCGGTTTTGAATTGGAGCCCGCGCAGCGAGGACAATGCGATTCCAGTCTTTCAAATACACGGTGACTGCGACAGAACATCCCCTCTTCGGTATGTCGATGCTGACTACGTCGTCCGAGGAGGTGGCCATGTATTGCCGCTCACTCTCGGTAGGGAAGTTGCGGAAAAATTAAGGCAAATAGCAGCGTGACGATTCTCGACAGTAACTACCTATGAGCAAAGTGATGGAATGGAGACGATGGTTCGAATACTTCATGCGACCAAAGATTTCGGTGGCGCCGTTCCTTCATCCCGTACTTGGAGCCTTTGATTTCGTTCAGGATGTCGGCTGGGAAAAATCGATCGAAATCGATGGACGCCGGGTCGTACTCAATCTAGGTTCGAATGGAGAGATGCCGAATCAAAGCATGCTCGACTGTTTGCAATATTGGATTGGCAACTGGGTGACGCGACGATCGGAGATCAACGAGTACATGACGCAGGAAGGTCGATCATGGTACCCACACGATACCGCACCCGATGCAAGCCAGCTGTTATTGGACTCAATCGAGTTACTTTGGCCTGAGAAACCTTGGATCTGCGTGATATACCTGGAACTGCCTGATGACGAACGGCATTTCAAAGTCACCTTTGATGGTCATGCCCCTGTCGGTTTTGCGTATGACCATTGAAGCAGCATCGAGAATTTTTTGCAAATGCACGATACGAACCCGCACGCTGCCCCAAGTGGCCAACCCGAAGCGATTCCGACGAAAGTGCGGGAGAGACGTCATCGCGGTCCGCTGCTCTACTTCGCGGTAGCTGGAATTGTTGGAGTGATGCTTGCAATTTCTCTGATCGTTCCGAGTTCCATGTCTGTTAAAGACAATCCTAATTCTCTTGGCTACTAGTTCATTCTATGTTGCTTTCCCGTTGGCGGATTGATTTTCCGTATTCGATCGCGACATTGGCCACCGGCCTATTACTGGCCCGATGATGCATTCCATCTTTTGCTTCCTATCGCGGCGTGTCTAACAGCAGTTTCGACATTTGTTTTCTTTTTGCGCAGGCAGGATCGCATAGACTAGACTTACGCTGATTGGCGTTGGCTCACTCGAAACGCGGAACAGACGTAGATTCTTTCACCACGACAATTCCAATGCTGAGTCCCTTTGAGCCGCCAACTTCAAACTGCACTTCGGAACTAAAGTTGCGAAGCGTGCTCATTGACGTCGTTGCTTCGACCGTCGTGATCTTAATCGCTGTGTCGCTTGCGTTTCCTGGGTTGGTTCTGCTGAACCAAGAGTGCGGATGGTTTCCGACAAACGCCAGAAACTACAACATCGACATAGACGGAAAATCAGTGCCCCATGTAGTGATGGATTGAAGTTGATAAGGACTAAACATGCGTGATGGCGAGGAGTTTGAACAAAAGCTCGTGGTTTTGGCGCGAATCCAGAACGGCTCGGCTAGTCCAGCGGACCACGCACTTGCGATGGCATGGGGTGAACAGTACCGTCTTGATTCGTTGAATAGCGCAAGTCCACTTGATAAATGGATGATGACTGTCGGCGGGGAAATCATGGGTGCATGGCCTTTCCCCGCGACGGAAGGCTCGAATGAAAAATTTACTTACGAACAAATTCTCCTCTTTGCGGTACTGTATGGCAAATCCGATATCGAGAATGGTCTTTTAGAGCAGTTCTTTGGGAATCACACTGGAGACTTTGCACCAGAAACGGCGGACGGACTTGAAATGGTAAAAGCGTTGGCTACTTCAGTGGTAATTCGCGAAGCGATGGCACTTTTCGGCAATTCGTATCCTCGCGATCGAACGGCTCGTTGCGAAATGGTCCCTGCGTTAAGAAACGAACTGGCTGAACTTTCAAATTCCTTTTTCAACTCTCTACCGCCAGAGGCAGATTTCACTGCTGCCTGTGAAGAACTCATGCTGAAAAGCAATAGGTAACCGTAAACCAAAAGGAATTCCTTCCCCGCCGCTAGCTTCCCATCCCCATATGGTCATACTTGATCCAGCCATCGGCTCCTTCCAATTCGACCTGGCGGCCGCGTGGGGCGAGACGCATGCAGACGATTCCGCATTCGCTTGGCCAACGATTAGTGATAATGGGTCCGTTAGTAGCAAAAAATAAATTGACGGGTGTAGGTAGGCTGGAGGTTGTACGACGAACAGAGATACCGTTTGATGCCCGTGGGCGCTGGTTCGATTGCACGTAGCCCTGAGCTTCGACTAGACTGTTGCTCGGTAGCGTCGAGGGTGTTTTGTCCTAATTCGATGTTGTTTTGCGTTGCCAAGTCTTAGAAAGATAAAGATCACGATTCGATGACTACAATAACAGAAACTACCGTCGTCGATCCTGAGAGAAAACAAACAGTGCTTTTGGAAGCTAAGCCGGAATCGATTACGTTAACTTGGGTGACGAGCTTGGCTTGCCTCGTTTGTATCGGCATCTTCCTGGGGCTTGCAACAGGAAACAAAGTTGATTCTTGGGCTACCCTATCTCGTTTTGGATATCTTCCTGCAGATTCAATTTGGCGAGGAAATTATTGGGCACTTATCACCTCCGCCTTCGTTCACATGGAACTTTGGCATGTCGCTTTCAATGTCTACTGGCTGTGGGTTCTTGGCAGTAGGCTAGAAAGGGCCATTGGATCAATACCATTCTTAATCTTCTTCGTAGTATCCGCATTTGTAAGTTCCGCTTACCAACTTGCGTCTTCAGACAGCACTGGCATCGGGGCTTCAGGCGTTGTGTATGCAATCTTCGGATTCATGTGGGTGTCTCGCGGTCGCTTTCCGTTGTTCAACCAAGTTCTCGATAGCCGCACGATCTTGATTTTTGTTGTTTGGCTTTTCGCCTGTCTCCTCATGACAGTTTTAAAGATCTGGGAGGTTGGTAACGCCGCACATTTTACTGGCTTGCTTTTCGGTTGTTGCGTCGCCGCGGCATTTGAACGTCGCCCTTGGCGTCATTTGGCGAAATCGATAGTGGGGATAATGAGCGCGTTTTCCGTCGCATTACTTTTCTGGTGCCCTTGGTCAATGACTTGGCTTTCTGGTAGAGCATACGATGCTCATATTGCGGGGCGGTATCAAGAAGCAATCGACCAATACACGCGAGTCATTGAGCTCTCCCCTCAAAATGCCTGGGCGTTACTCAATCGAAGCCAGGCATATCAATCACTCGGGGACAAGGAAAAAGCTGCGATTGATTTTGCTGCTGCGCGAAAGATTGACCCAACCATTGAACAGAATCCCTAGATCAACTTGCTTGAACGTTTTCGCCATTTGTGAAGGTCTTGAATCCACTACGGCTTCGGCGCTGGATGCGTAGCTCCTAGAGCATCTTTAAAAGTGATATAGGTTTGAACTAGGCAGATCGAGTAAGCTTTTTCCTGTCCAAATTTTACGGAGGAGATTGGAATGAAAGCTTTAAGTATGGATTTGCGATCGCGTATCATCGCTGCGGTGGAAGAGG